>NZ_JBNXVR010000061.1:0-27436 GCF_050565595.1 Leptolyngbya sp. AN02str
GGTACATCGGCAAGCTCGTGCAAGGTTTTTGAGAGGTTTTACACTTTTTCTTTGCACTTTAGCAGACTTGATCTCGCTTGAAAACTAGGCACTGTAAACCTTTGCTGCTTTTTTCAGCAAACCCTACGTGGTATTTATCTTCTGGAAAGATTGGCAATTAAAATTCCCGACGTTTCAGCTTCGACCTGGATCAGATTTATTTGATTTACTGCCCTTTTCAATCGTTGTAGCCCATCGCCAGAAAGTTCGTTAAAACAATCACAAAAAGAAATTTTCTATACAACGCTAAACTGGCTGAGCATTGGTACTCTTCTGGAGTGCAGAGAAAACTTGTTCTGAATTCAGCGATCGCCCAATAAACACTAACCGAGTTTGGCAGGGTTCATCCGGTTGCCAGGGGCGATCGTAAAAGGTATCAAATCGATTGCCAACACCTTGAACGACTAACCGCATGGCTTTATTAAGCACTGCCACAAAGCCCTTAATCCGATAAATCTCATACTGCTGCACCAGAGATTGTAAGCGGCTAACCAACTCTGCTGGGTCAAATGTTTGGTCTAAAATGACATGAATTGAAGTAATGTCTTCATCATGTTCATGATCTTCTTCCGTATCATGATGGCTAGGGCGAGAGTCGAGATTGTCTTCAACAGCGGCATTAAATCCCAGTAAAAGATCAGGACTAATTTCTCCTTGTTTGCAGGGCACAATTTTTACCCCGGTTGGAAGTTCTTTTTGTAACCACTGCTGAATGCGATGTTGAGTTGCCAAATCAACGCGATCGACCTTGGTTAACAACACCATATCGGCACAGGCTAATTGATCTTCAAACAGTTCTTCAATCGGAGTTTCATGCTCCAGGGTGTCATCGGCTTGCCGTTGGGCTTCCAGGGCATCCAGATTACCCACAAATTGACCATTCGCAAGGGCTTCACAATCTACAACGGTCACAACGCCATCAACAGTTGCCCCGGTGCGAATTTCGGGCCAGCGAAAGGCTTGTACTAGCGGTTTAGGCAAGGCTAATCCAGAGGTTTCGATGAGAATACAGTCGAGGCGATCGCGTCTTTTTAACAACTCCTGCATGGTTGGCAAAAATTCTTCCTGCACAGTGCAACACAAACAGCCATTTGCCAGTTCCAGGATATTTGCATTGGGATCTTCATCATCATCACAAACCCGACATGATTTCAACAACTCACCATCAATGCCGACTTCACCAAACTCATTCACCAGCACGGCAATGCGACGACCCTGATTGTTCTGCAATAAATGACGCACGAGGGTTGTTTTTCCGGCTCCTAAAAAGCCTGTGACGACGGTTACAGGAATTTTGTGCATGATTGACTCCTAAATGATTTTAAGGTTGGTGCGGCAATGGCGGTAGAACTGCGTGGATGTTCTGTTTGATGGTCGCAGGACGGTCTTTGTAGGGAACTTTGCCATCTGAAGCATTGACATATTGATGGCTAAATTCCAACAGATCTGGGACTGAATCAGTCGGGGAGAGTTGACTCAGGATAAAGGTGACTTTGTTAGGAGCCATAAAAGCGGCGGTACAGGCATGACTACAGGCTCCCATACAGCGAACAGGTTGAAGCCGGATGCAAGCTTCGCTACTGGTTTCCAACCCCTCTTTGAGGCGATCGCAGAGGGCTTGTCCTTCACTCAAACCTGCCTGCCTTGCTTCAGTCTGGGAGAAGCGGCAGAGAATACAAACAAGTAAGGTCGCTTGGGACATGGGGTTAATCCATCTGATTGCATTAGTATTTAGCGTTTCTGGCGAAAAACGGCTTGAAATCTAACGAAAACAACATTCTGAAAACAATCCATCCTTCGAATTAAGCCAGTTTTAGGAAGTGAATTGGATGGCGATACGACTTGGTGTTTCACAAATGGACGAATCGACATAGGAATTCTTCCGGCACGATGCAGGTAATACTTGAGCATAATCATCCACTCTTTAAAGGTAGAATTCGGTCAGTCTAGGGGGTTGACCTGTGGTAAAGCACGGTTTCTGCTGGCAATGCACAAACGGCTGGTTGAAACTCCTCCCAGGTTTTACATACTTGTTCGTAACATTGGGGTGGCGTGATCGGTAGATTTTTCAGGTAAAAGAACGTCACTTGGTTAAACGATTCCATTAGGAAGACCAATCCAGTTGTTGGATTGTAAGAATCCACCGCTTCCAGAATGTGGGCATTCATGAAGTGATGGCGCAGAATCACCGTATCAGGAGCCGCTAACCAGGCGTTCAGAAAGGCAGCCAGGCGCGATCGCCGGACGAAATAGGTTTTGAATGCTTCTCCAGTAATCCCCACACCAGGAGAATTAGTGCTGCAAATAATCGCACCCCGTTCACCGCCTAAGTAACCTACCCAGGCGTTATAGCCGATCGCCAACAAATTTGTAGCAATAAACTCTTGCTGCCAGTCCATCATATCGGGCGCTTCATTCATAAGTGACTCCTTTGGGGATTAAGTCAATTTGAAACTCTGCCCAACGGTGTTGCACCTGCACATAACACTCGGCAGGAGAAATCTTGAGGTTTTCTAGCAGGTTGATGTCAACTGCACCATTACCAATAACCAGAAGCGTGATCGTTCGTTTCGGATCATAGGTAGAAATTGCCTTCAGCAGTGCCTTGACTGCTTCTGGTTGCAGTTCCAATGCTTGCAGATACGCTTCTACTTGCGCTTGCGGAATGAATACCTGATGAAAGGTTACGGTATTTACCTCCCAATCAATACAGGAAGAAATAGTATCGACAACAGTGCATACCACTATTCCTCTACCTGTATTCAGATAACCGTTCCAGGCAGTGTATCCGATCGGCAAAAGGTTTTCCCGAATGAATGGGTTTTGCCAGTAGCCGCAATAGCCTTGCCATACTTCATTCGTTGGTCGCATGGGTTTCCTCCCGAATAATTTTTGCGGCTTCTACCATGTTTTTCAGCGATGGAATCACTTCCTCCCATCGCCGTGTTTTTAATCCGCAATCAGGGTTGACCCAAATCTGTTCGATCGGTAGATTGGCAATCCCAGTTTTTAGCTGTTGAACCATCAACTCAGTACTAGGAACCGCTGGACTATGGACATCGTAAACGTCGTTACCGACTTGATGTTGGTAGCCTGCATCCGTAATTTCAAATAGGGTCTCATTGTTGCTGCGGCTATTCTCGATCGACAACACATCCGCATCCAACCGCTCAATGTGCTGAATAATGTCGCCAAACTCCGAGTAGCACATGTGGGTGTGAATTTGAGTTTCGGGCTTGGCAACTCCTGCCGCCAAACGGAACGCATCGACCGCCCAAGACAGATACTCATTCCAGCGTTCTGGCTTCAGGGGTAATCCCTCCCTCAGAGCGGGTTCATCAATTTGCACCATCTTCGCCCCAGCCGTTTCTAAATCTGCCACTTCTTCCCGCAGTGCCAAAGCAATCTGCATTGCCTGTTCACTGCGAGGAATATCCGTGCGGGTAAACGACCAGTTGATCATTGTCACGGGTCCAGTCAGCATCCCCTTCATAATTTTATCGGTGAGAGATTGCGCCACCTTGAACTCTCGAATAGTCATAGGTTGGGTTCGGACAACATCTCCGTAAATAATCGGTGGACGCACACAGCGACTGCCATAGCTTTGCACCCAACCGTGTTCGGTAAAGGCAAATCCAGAGAGCTGTTGTCCAAAGAATTCCACCATGTCAGTGCGTTCAAACTCGCCATGCACCAATACATCTAGCCCAGCTTCCTCTTGAATTTGAATGCACTTGGCAATCTCTGCATCGATCGCCGCTTCGTATTCGGCTTGAGTGATTTCACCCCGTTTTAGCTTCACTCGTAGTTGCCGTCCTCTGAGGTTTGTGGAAATGAGCCAATGGTTGTTGTCGGAAAGGGCGGCAGCGTTGACTGGAGTTTTTTGCGTTGCTCATAGGGCATAGCGCGCTCCAAATGATTGACAGTCAGGTTGCGGAGCCGATCTTGTACTGCTGAATTTACAGGGCTGAACTGCTCAAAGGTTTGCCAGTGGGTTTGCACGACTGCTAATCGCTCGCTCGGAGCATTACCATCAAGCGTCTGTGCCAAGATCACCACTTCATCCAGCTTTTGTTCCGCGAAACTCAATACATTTCGCAAGGGTTCCGGCAGTTTTGTCTCTCGCGTCGCATCATAGGGAACAAATTGCAGGGATGATGAGGGATGCAATCGAATATTTGGCGTAATGCCGTGAATAGTTTCTAGTGTTGATAGCACTGATTCGGGAAGAATTTTCCAGATGTTTCTTGCATCTACAATACCTACACCTAACTGTTTATCGGATGGGAAACCGTGTTGTTTCAACAAGTCTAAATTGCATCCACGGGTAAAGTCTAAACTAATGCCAGCAATAGGTAATTGCATCACCCAGGGATACGTGGTTCCCAGATCGTCAAAATAGGTGACGAGATGAACGGATACACCGATTTGAGCAAGCTGGGTGCAGGTGATAGTAATTGCCTCTTTCAGATCCGCTGCACTGCTGGTGACGAGAATCGGTTCATGCACCTGCACCTCGGTGACGCCTAGCGATTTCAGTTGAGTCAGCAATTCACAGTAAAGCGGCAGCAATTTGCTCAAATGGTTTGTGAAATCACCTTCCAGACGGCCCAGTTTCAGAAGCGTGACCGGACTGAGGAGAATGGGAACGGCTCGTTCACCCAGAAGAGTTTGCGATCGCTGCACCGTTGCCAAAAAATCTGCAAAGTTTGCCTCTGGTTGTGCATCAGCCGCAATCTCAGGTACCAAATAGTGATAGTTGGTATCAAACCATTTGGTCATTTCCATCGCTGGAATGCCATCTTTGCCGCGTGCCATTGCAAAATATTGATCGAGTCCCGACAGATGACGAAAGCGATCGGGGATGAGGCCGAACCAAACTGCCCAATCCAGCACATGATCATAAAGCGTCGTGTCACCGATACCGATGCGATCGATGCCTGCTTTGAGTTGCGCCTTCCAGTTCGCAAATTCAACCTCTTGCACTGTTTGCAGCAAAGCTTCTGCATCAAATTTATTGCTCCAAAAGGCTTCTAATGCTTTTTTAACTTCACGGTTTTTACCAATGCGGGGATACCCCAGCGTTGCAGTTTGAATGGTCATTGTTGTAACGTCCTAAACTCTGTAAATAAACGTGTGAGAACAGCTGCCTCCCAATTGGGAAGCAGGCCATAGGCAGACAAAATGAGGATGGCTGACTTAAATCGATCGCAAAATTAGCAGCTACCTTCACTCAGGTAGCACTTCTGCATATCAGCCGTTCGTTTAACTCAGATAGTCAACTCAGAACGCTACAACTTTAAAATCCCGACAAAATACCAATCACAAAAGCTTGAAGTTTTCATCATCCGTACCTCGCAGATGTTTGTGTAACGGGTTTACCAATCGGCGGGCATTCTGACTCAGAGAGTTGCGCCTCTCCTTACAGCTGCGGGACAGCGGCAGATTTACACTGCACTTTCCCCCTTGCGTCTGATGGCTGCTCCCCATCAGAACCGACTTGACCCCAACGATAGCACAGTTGTAGCGCAGTGCAGCAGCTTCACCCTGCATTTCTTCGCAGCTAAAATGCTGAACAACTTCAAAATATAGCGCCTTTCTAAAATTACTTGCGCTATCTGTAGAGTAAAGATGATCCGATTTGATTTTTTTGTTTTATGCTGAGTCGAACATCAAGCGTCATCTTTGTACGGGTGCGCTTTTCTCTGATTCAGCTTTTCAAGAATTTCTTATTTCTGAATATCTACAGGATTAGGTTCGATCGCATTCAGCAGTGGCACAGCCGATCGAATCTCTGGATAGACGATCGCATTTGTGCGATTCCACAGAGCAGATCCGTCAAAGGCGGAATCGCCAACTTTGTAACCTGCTTCAAGGCTTTTCTCCTGCCAGTCTTCTAATTCAACTAAAGACAGCGTGTTGCTTGCTCAGTGATCGAGATTCATAGTTTTCGGCACAGGCCCGCTATCCATTTAACCTCTGTCTTTTGAAGGATAGAAATTAGACCTAAGTAAAGATGCTCATTCATTAGGGGTCTCTTAATCTAAATCGAGTACCAAAATTGTGATCAAACAATAGAGGAGACAATGATGGCAGATGAAGCATTGAAAAATGATATTCCAGAGATTGATCCGACAGAAGTCGAAGATGCCAGAGTTGCGATCGCAGATAGGGATCGATCCTTCCTGGAGAAAGTGATGGTTGATGGAGGATTTTCTGACCCCTACGATGCCAGAGACTTCACCGAAGTTGTCTTTCGAGTCATGCGCGATTTGATGACTACAGAGGCAGCTGATCGCGTTGCGGATGAGTTGCATGAAGAGGCAATGCCTACCAAAGAAAAGGCGCTTCAGATGGAAGTGACCGACCTGTGGAAAGATACCAATCCGCTAGTTGGATTTTTGAGTCGGGTGCGTCCACCTTGGCAAGGCCCAGGCATTTTCAAGATTGATTCCGATCGCTTTTTCTTCCGGGTTGCAAACGAAGGTGGGCTTAAGCGAAACCCTGAGAATAAAGATGCTGAGCGCAAGCAGGCGGTGAAAGCAGTGTTTTCGGCAACTAAGCGGGAATTGTCAGAAGAGCGCATTCAGGAAATCGCTACCTGGCTACCGGACGGTGGGGTGCGAGAACTCTGGGAGCAAGCCTAGCTATAGATCGTGCAGAGAAAGTATTCGTACTCATAACGTTTAGGATTACGATACTGAATCCTGATTGTAGTCTGGTTATTTTACAAAGAGCAATTGTTTTACACGTTTGATCCAGTCGACGCACAAGCTGCAGGAATGCTTGTGCGTCGATATTATCTGGGGATTGTGGCCGCAATCAGTTTGACCGTCGTTGCCAATTTACAAACGTGGGCGTTCTGTTGATGATTGTGCTGCCTGTTGCCCTAGAATGACCGCTTACTTGCTGGTAAAGGAACTCCATCAAATGATCCTCTTGAGTGCAGGCATGGGTGCATTAGCGGGTATTGTCGGTATGTACTTGAGTTATTCCCTGGATATTCCGTCAGGGTCTGCGGTCGTGCTGGTTGCTTTCGGACTATTTCTTCTAGCGTTTCTATTCAGCCCATCTCAAGGGCTATTAACCCAATCCCGATTCAAAGCGCAAATTGCAGGTTTGATGCAAGGGAGCGAGAAGTAATCCTATCCCAGTCACAGGTTTGGACATTTCGACTTAAATGCGATCGCCTCGCACTCAAGATCTTGCCTTACCCCACACCCGCTTTGGCGGTTTGTGGCCAACCGTCTTCACTCCATTGACAAAGAGCGAGTCACTTGCCAGTTCCTTTGCCATCATCGGAATCAACCGTTTCAGATTGGTACTGTAATTGCTTTGCCAAAATTCTGACAGCTTTGCCCTGGCCACTTCATTTACTAACACTGTTTTATCCGGCATGATCAGCACCATTGCCACATGCCCGGAGTTTTCTGTCACTACAAACACGAAGTCATCGCGGTCGGCTTTTAGACCGTCGTAACAGTAATCAATATGCTCCTCTAACTCGTATTCATAGAGAGAATATTCCATTTTGCCCTCTTCCAGCAGCGCTTTACGGAGGAGGGCTTCTATCTTTTTGCTCATAAGTTGCCTTTCTCGCTATGCATCAAGTCCATAAATTCTACCAGTCCTACTCCTTTACCCTTCCAAACCCTTCAGAGTCCAGTGACCGCTTGCTCGATAAAAGCTACCAACAACAATCCCCCTCCAAATTGCCAAAGATCCTGTATTATGAGAATGATTATCATTTTTATAGGTAGCTTGCTGCTAGAACAGTATGTCGCCCGTCTCCCAACCCTTGCCTGCTTCCCTTGAGCGGATTGTCCAGCGGTTCCAACAGATTTTGGAACCGAAGCGGCGCTATGAATATCTACTCTGGTTTGCCAAACGTCTGCCGCCATTTCCCGATGAGCAAAAGGTGGCAGAACATAAAGTTCCTGGTTGTGTTTCTCAAGTGTATGTGACTGCCAGTTTGCAGCAGGGCAAGGTGATCTTTCAGGGAGATTCCGACTCTCAACTAACTAAGGGATTAGTAGGGCTATTGGTTGAAGGATTGAACGGGTTGGCCCCCGCAGAAATTATCCAGTTAACACCCGATTTCATTCAGCAAACCGGGCTGGATATCAGCCTGACTCCGTCTCGTGCCAATGGTTTTTACAACATCTTTCAAGCCATGCAACGGAAAGCGCTGGTCTATCATCTGGCTGCGACTTACTTGCAAACTTAAGGAGTCATTATGTCCAATTTAGTGATGCAAGTTTGTCCAGAATCAGTGAGCGTTCCTCAGCGCATCATACCCGTTACCATCATCACAGGCTTTTTAGGCAGCGGCAAAACAACGCTACTCAACCATATCCTGAACAATCGCCACGGGTTAAAGATTGCCGTGATTGTGAATGAGTTTGGCGACATTGATATTGATTCACAACTGTTAGTTTCCGTGGATAAAAACATGGTGCAACTGGGCAATGGCTGTATTTGCTGCACCATTAATCAAAGCTTGGTTGATACCGTGTATGAAATGGTCGATCGCCATAACTCAGTTGACTACATTGTGGTTGAAACGACTGGCATTGCTGACCCCTTGCCGATCATGTTGAGCTTTGTCAGTACAGAGTTGCGGGATGTCACGCGGCTAGATTCAGTGCTGACAGTTGTGGATGCTGAATCATTTACCTCCACGCATTACGAGAGTGAAGCCGCACTCAACCAGCTCATCTTTGGGGACATTATTCTGTTGAATAAGACCGATCTGGTTTCTCCTCAAGTTGTGGATGAGGTGGAAAATTACATCCGCTCGATCAGACCAGGCGCTCGAATTATCTCAACTCAATATGGGGAAGTGCCACTGACACTAATCTTAGATATTGGATTTAATGATGCCAGCACCTACCTCAACTCATCCCAGCCGACTCATGAGCATCATGACCATAGACATTCTCCCCATCTAGAAAATGATGGGTTTGTAGCGGTGTCATTTGAAAGCGAATCGCTTCCAGAGCAACTGTGCCAGCGCCCCTTCGACTTACTCAGATTTCAAAATTTCCTGGATCATCTATCTCCTGATGTTTACCGCGCCAAGGGAATTGTCTGATTTCAGGGCAACCAACTACGCCATGTTTTGCAACTGAGTGGTAAACGATGCGACATAAAAAGCGTTCATGCAACTTCTCTGAAAGAGAATCGATCGCAGTCGCCTAAGCATAATCAGCTAGTGTTTATCGGGCGAAACTTAAATGCTGAATTAATCAAAGCACAGTTGATTGAATGCATTGCGATTTAATTTGAGGAATTGGATATGACCAACACAACAACTCTTCCCACTCCCAGCACCCTGGATATTCCCAAACGAGGAATGCCTGTCACAATTATCACGGGATTTCTCGGCAGTGGTAAAACCACATTACTCAACCACATTTTGAACAATCGCCAGGATCTAAAAGTTGCGATCTTGGTGAATGAGTTTGGTGATATTAACATCGACAGTCAGTTACTCGTGTCGATGGATGAAGACATGGTGGAACTGAGTAATGGCTGTATTTGCTGCACCATCAATGATGGCTTGGTGGATGCAGTGTATAACGTGCTGGAGCGGGACGATCAGGTCGATTACATGGTGATAGAAACCACAGGTGTTGCCGATCCACTGCCGATTATTTTGACCTTTCTGGGTACAGAATTACGTGACCTGACCCGGCTAGATTCGATCGTCACCGTTGTCGATTCTGAGGCATTTACGCCGGATCATTTCGATAGCGAAGCGGCATTCAAGCAGATTGCCTATGGAGATGTCACGATCTTGAATAAGACTGATTTGGCAGATCCAGACCAAATCCAGAACCTGGAAGCCTATATTCATACAGTCAAAGAAGGGGCCAGAATCCTGCACAGTCAGCATGGAAAAGTACCACTGCCACTGCTTTTAGATGTGGGCTATAACAACCCAGAAGCCTATGCCAATTTAGTGCAGGAAGAGATTGAACAAACCCAGCAGGATCACTCACACAAAGCGCATCATCATGACCATGATCACCACGCTCATGATGACCATCACGATCACACCCATCACCCTCATGAGCACCATCATCACCATTCCGATCATCTGGATAATGATGGTTTTGTGTCGATCGCCTTTGAGAGCGATCGCCCCTTCAATATAAAAAAGTTTGAACTATTCTTACAAGAACAATTGCCCAAAGATGTCTTCCGGGCAAAAGGCATTCTCTGGTTTGCGGAAAGTGATCTCCGCAATGTCTTCCAACTGAGTGGTCCTCGCTTTGACCTGCAAGGAGAGGCATGGCGAACACCGCCAAAAACCCAAATGGTTTTGATCGGGCGCAACCTGAATGCAGACGAACTGCGACAACAGTTAACCGCTTGCATTGCCTGATCCAAAGACTTTCAGCAGTACAGTTGTCTGCTGGAGGGAGGGGTATTGCGTGCCTTACCCCTCATCCTTACGACTGATGTTCTTAACCTAATTCCACGCATGACACTATCCTTTTCCCCTGATGATATCCGTAAGCAATCGGTGATTACTGAATCAAAGCCAGTCGTTTCTGAAGCAGAGATGCAGCAAGCGGTTCGCACATTGCTATTAGGCATGGGTGAAGACCCCGATCGCGAAGGACTGCGCGACACGCCCAAACGAGTGGTTAAAGCGCTCAAATTCCTCACCTCCGGTTATCACCAATCCCTCGATGAGTTGCTCAACGGTGCTGTATTTCATGAAGATGCCAATGAAATGGTGTTGGTGCGTGATATTGATTTGTTTAGCTCCTGTGAACACCACATCCTGCCCATTTTGGGACGTGCCCATATTGCCTATATTCCTAATGGCAAAGTCATTGGCTTATCTAAGATTGCTCGGATTTGCGAGATGTATGCCCGCCGTTTGCAGGTTCAAGAGCGCCTGACCCATCAGATTGCTGAAGCTCTGCAAGGCTTGCTGAAGCCTCAGGGAGTTGCGGTGGTTGTGGAAGCCACTCATATGTGTATGGTAATGCGGGGTGTACAAAAGCCCGGTTCCTGGACAGTGACAAGTTCCATGAAAGGAGCCTTTGCCGATGATGCCCGCACTCGGCAGGAGTTTATGAGCCTGATCAGCCATACTCCAGCGTTTCATTAAGTCGTAAATAGGAGAGCGGGGAATGGGCAAGGGGGAATGGGGAAAATATATTGATTCTTAAAACTCTCTACTCCCCACTCCCTATTCCCTACTTTCCACTGCCTATTCCCTATTCCCTACTTTCCTTCCCCACAGTCCATGTCTAATCTCCCAAGTGCAGATACCAAACTCCCTGTAACCATCATCACGGGCTTCCTGGGCAGTGGTAAAACAACGCTCCTGAACTACATCCTGCAAAACTTTGAAGCCTACAAAGTCGCTGTCTTAGTGAATGAATTTGGTGACATTAATATCGACAGTCAGTTCTTAATTGCCGTTGATGAAGACATGATTGAACTGACGAATGGCTGTATCTGTTGCACCATTAATGACAACTTAGCGGATGCAGTTTACCGGGTGCTGGAACGGCAGGATCGGATTGAGTATTTAATTGTGGAAACAACAGGAGTTGCAGATCCCTTGCCGATCGCCCTGACGTTTTTGGGAACAGAGTTGAGGGATTTAACCCAGTTGGATGCGATCGTGACCGTTGTTGATGCCGAAACCTTTACGCCTGCTGAGCATTACAACAGTGGTGCCGCGATGAATCAGATCTTGTATGGGGATATGATTCTGCTGAATAAAACGGATTTAGTCACGGAGTCAAGATTAAAAGAGTTAGAAGATTATCTCCATTCTGTGAAAGAGCGTGCTCGGATTTTACGATCGCAACACGGTAAAGTACCGCTTTCTCTAATCCTTGATATCAATCTTTCGGCAATTGATGCTGCTCTGGACTCTGAAACAGAACTGAAGCTAAACACCCAGCACCTTAACAACGATGGATTCATGTCCGTATCCTTTCAAAGCGATCGCCCCATTGCCTTGAAGAAATTCCAGCAGTTCTTGGATTATCAACTGCCGGATAATGTGTTTCGGGCAAAAGGGATACTCTGGTTCGCTGAAAGCCCTAGACGACATCTGTTTCAACTCAGTGGCAAGCGGTTCACCATTGATGACAGTGAATGGACGGCTGCTCCTAAAAACCAGATGGTGCTGATTGGGCGCAAACTGGATGCTCTCTTTTTGATTCAAACATTGAATAATTGTCTAACCCGATTGTGACGATGAATCAACCTTTTTTGTGGATAGAACAGCTCAAGTTCAACGAACAGGACTTGATTCCAGCGATCGCCCAAGATTATCTGGACAATACCGTCTTGATGATGGCATGGATGAACCGTGAATCGATCTATCGAACCTTAGAAACGGGAGAAGCTCATTACTGGAGCCGTTCCCGTGCAGAACTGTGGCATAAAGGGGCAACGTCTGGACACATTCAAAAAGTCAAAGCATTTTATTACGACTGTGATGCCGATACGCTTCTATTAAAAATTGAGCAGGTGGGTGATGTTGCCTGCCATACAGGGGCAAGAAGTTGTTTCTTTAATTCAGTTTCGCTTCCAACAAAGTAATGGAGGAACCAGGTAATTGTTTATTCTTCCTTCTCTCCTCCACCTCTTTACCGCTTCACTTCTCCAAGGGCTGTTGAATCACTAAACCACTACCTCGCTGCCGAGTTCCAGGATTGATGCTAAACAGACGCACATATTGATGGA
This sequence comes from Leptolyngbya sp. AN02str, assembly GCF_050565595.1. NCBI lineage: Bacteria > Bacillati > Cyanobacteriota > Cyanophyceae > Leptolyngbyales > Leptolyngbyaceae > Leptolyngbya > Leptolyngbya sp. AN02str. Next base: position 12,766 of record NZ_JBNXVR010000061.1, read on the forward strand.
GATAACGTTGTAGAAGTTGTGCTATTGCGGCGATCGCCTCCCCTTCCTGCGTCACTTTAATCACGCCACAATCTGACCAGGAATTTGCCCGAAACCGTCGCATATCCGCCTGTTCCACGCCAATATAAAATTTCTGGCTCAACACCTCTCGAATCCAGGCGATCGCTTGAGCATCTAGAGGTAAGGATGGGCGATGTTCATTGCCAGAAGCAGGCTGAACGGTTGGGTGTCCGTTGGGTTCATTGCGAATGGTAGCGATGCAGACCTGATCGTCAGCGCAAAGATAGCCCTGACGCAGTTTTTGATTGATGCTGACGACATGACGGGCAAACTTGAATCCGAGTCCTGGACATTGGGTAGGCGATCGGCTTGTTGCTGATGGATGATCACCGAGCCAGATGCCACATACCTGCCCGCTGGAATCTCCACATTTTCGATTAACGCATGGGACATGACAATACAGCCATCCCCGACACGGGCATTAAACACAGTGGAACGGAACCCAATAAAACACCCCTTGCCCACATAGGCAGGACCGTGAATCAACGCCATATGAGTGATTGAGGCATTGTCACTAATCCACACCGAGTAAGGGTTGCCATCATCGCCAGTGACGCGCCCCTGCTCTAACCCGTGAACGACTGCCCCATCTTGAATGTTGACATTAGCTCCGATGTAAAACGGCATTCCCTCATCGGCGCGAATCGAGACCCCTGGTGCAATATGCACCTGTTCGCCAATGCGGACATCCCCAATCACATTGGTTAATGGATGGATGTAAACACTGGGATCAATCGCGGGTTCAACCAGTTGCTGCGACCAGGGCGTTGGCGGGGCAGGAATGCTGTGGATGTCCATGCTAGTATGAGAATGATTATCATTCTAAATAATACCTGGAAACAGGTCTTGTTCGTACTTTGAACCTGGCAGCAGTTTTCCATTATGAGCCTCACCCTCTACAACACCCTGACACGCCGCAAAGAGCTGTTCACACCCATCCATCCGGGTCAGGTGACGATGTATTGCTGCGGGGTGACGGTGTATGACGATTGCCACCTGGGACATGCTCGTTCCTATATGGTGTGGGATGTGGTGCGACGATATTTGCAATGGCGCGGCTACACGGTGCGCTATGTGCAGAACTTCACCGATATTGACGACAAGGTTCTCAAGCGCGCCCAGGCAGAAGGATCAACCATGCAGGCGGTGAGCGATCGCTACATTGCCGCTTATTTTCGAGATATTCGACGGCTCAACATTCTGGATGCCGATGAGTATCCCCGTGTCACCGAGCATATTCCAGCGATTCATGATTTGATTCAAGCACTGGTCGAGAAAGGCTATGCCTATGCAGTCGATGGCGATGTCTATTACAACGTGCGGCAGTTTGCAGAGTATGGCAAACTCTCTGGGCGACAGCTAGAGCAGATGCAGGCGGGGGCTGGTGGACGAGTTGACCCCGATGATCCAGAGCGAAGAAAACGAGATTCATCTGACTTTGCGCTGTGGAAAGCGGCAAAGCCAGATGAACCAGCCTGGAATTCCCCCTGGGGTGAAGGACGACCGGGCTGGCACATTGAATGCTCTGCCATGATTCGGGCACGCTTGGGAGAAGCGATCGATATTCATGGCGGTGGAGGCGATCTGGTCTTTCCCCATCACGAAAACGAAATTGCTCAGTCGGAAGTGTTGACGGGTCAGCCATTAGCCCACTACTGGTTGCACAACGGCATGGTGACGGTGAATGGTGAGAAGATGTCGAAGTCGTTGGGCAATTTCACCACCATTCGGGACATATTGGAGGGCAACTGGTCAGACTATCCCCAACCCGTTGACTCAATGGCAATTCGGCTATTTGTGCTGCAAGCCCATTACCGCAAACCGTTGGATTTTACGAAAGACGCGATCGTTGCCGCTGAGAATGGCTGGCAAACGCTGAAACATTCGCTAACACTGGATTGGCAGCGATTGAATTTATCGCCTCAGATGCCAATTCCCGGTGAACTGGACGCTGAATCGGTCAATCGTTTTCAAACGGCAATGGACGATGATTTGAATACGGCAGCAGGATTAGCGGTGCTATTTGAGTTAGCCAAGATACTGAAGCGGGAGTTCAATTTACGCAGCTATCAGGGGTCGTCAGAGCTAACCGATAGGCAGTTACAACAGCGTTTGCAAACCCTGACTCACCTGGCACAGATCTTAGGTTTAGGCGTTCAGCCAGACTCCATCCCTGAGCCAGATATTGATGTCGGTCGGGTTGAATCTCTGCTGCGACAACGGCAACAGGCACGTCAGGAAAAACGCTATGCCGAGAGCGATCGCATTCGCAATGAGTTGCAAGCGATGGGCATTACTTTAATTGATCAACCCGATGGACAAACCCGTTGGCATCGGTCTTGAAGAGGCATCACCATGACCCTAAAATCCATTCTGGAGTTAAGTGCGAAAGAAACATTGTCCGATTACGTGACAGCGATCGCCTGGTCACCCATAGGCAATACTGTAGCGGCTGCCTCTGGGTCGGGGGAAGTGCGCTTGTTAAAGAATTTTGTGAGTCTGTCGTTATGTCAGCCCACCGATCAATCTATCGATGCCTTAGCCTTTTCCTTCGATGGCAAATGGTTAGCGGCGGGTGGGCAGGATGGCACCATTACGCTGTGGCAGATGGATGGGGATGTGCCCAAAATTGCGGACACGCTCGAATGTGGCTCCTGGGTTGATCGCCTGGTCTGGCATCCGACCTGTCATCATCTGGCATTTAATCAAGGAAAAACCGTACAGATCTGGGATGCGGATCAAGCGAAAGCCGTGACCTGTTTGATCGGAATTGCCAGTCCGCAAGATATTCGCTGGTCGCCGGATGGGAAACACCTGGCGATCGCCATCAAAAGCAACATCCACATCTGGAATAGCCAGGACTGGAGCGCACCTCGCTACCAGTGGGAGTTGACTTCGCCCGCCAGTGCGTTCGCCTGGTCACCCGATGGTGCCCTGCTGGCTTGCGCGATTCATGACCATAGTATTGGAGTGCTGAACTGGTCAAAAGTACAACACCTCCAGCGTGAGCCAACCAACGAAAACGACCTGCCCACGCTCATGCGCGGCTTTCCTGGAAAAATTCGCCAGTTAGCATGGGCAGATTTGCCGCCATCGCCTGACCTGCCACCGATTCTAGCCGCTGCCACTCGTGAACTGGTGACGATGTGGATGCAATCCCCAGAGGGTTGGGATAGTTGGGTGTTAGACCTGCACAACGATACGGTTCTGGATGTAGCATTTCAACCCAAGATGGGATGGATTACCTCACTGTCCGAAGATGGCTGGATTATTCTCTGGCAAGCCGCCCTGGAAGCGGCTCAAGTATTGGAAGGAGCGACATCGGGGTTTTCCTGTCTGGCATGGCACCCGATGGGACACCATTTAGCCGCAGGCGGACAACAAGGCGAATTGTTGGTTTGGTCTACAAACATAGATAAAGGTAAAGTATCGTCTATCCCAGCATGAGATTGTCGAAATGAAGAAGTACCTTTTGAAACAATGGGCCGGTATTTCATTTATTCATTGGCTCATAGGACTTCCCTTAGGGATGTATCTCGCAACCTATCCGCTTGCCCAATGGTTTTTCTATAAGCTGGCGATCGCGCTCTGGGTTTTCTTATCTGGCTTGATTCTCAGCTTCTGGACGATTTACTTACTAAGTTGGGCTCTTCCTGCCTTTGCCAGAGCTATCATGCAGTTGCGAATTTCGGTGTTTAAAACGATTCATCGCTTAGGACAAGCAACGACGCTGCTAATTCTGCTCATAGGGGCTGTCAGGCTACTACCAGGTGTATGGACAGAGGGAGATTTTTTTCATTTACCAGATCGTTCTCTTTTCTGGATTATGCAAGCGATCGCGATTGCTCAGGGTCTACACCATTTCTTTTATAAATTCACGTCGGGCAGTTCATCTCGCCTGGATGGGCTCCTGGATCAAATCGAGCGGGGTAAACCGATTGATTGGCAATCTCCTGTGGGTGGTTCAATTGGGGTTGAACTACGCCGCTTGCATCGTTTCAGATCCACATCAGCTTATAAGGTGCAACCATGACAACAACATCCATGTCTAAATCGGCTCAAATTGGCGGAACGGTTCAAACATTCCAGTGGCAATGGCAGAATCAGACTTTTGCGATCGCCTACGAGACACGGGGTAGTGGCACTCCAGTTTTGCTCCTGCCCGCCTTTAGCACCGTTTCCACTCGTGGTGAAATGCAGGGGATTGCCGAACAATTAGCCCCACACTTTCAAGTGGTGGCAATGGATTGGTTAGGATTTGGACAAAGCGATCGCCCGTCATTGGACTATCGACCAGCCCTCTACCGTCAACTCCTTCAGGATTTTGTTCGCGCCCACTTCCAGCAACCGAGCGCCGTTTTCGCTGCCGGACATGCCGCTGGATATGCGATGCAAGCCGCTCAACAGCCCAACCTTGTCTCAAAACTGGTATTGGTGGCTCCGACCTGGAAGGGACCATTATGCGCGATGGGCGCGCCAACACCTGTGCGGGATGGGGTGCGGGAACTGGTGCGATCGCCCGGTCTGGGGCAATTCCTTTACGGGTTGAATACGACTTCCGGTTTTCTCAAATTTATGTATCGTCGCCATGTGTTTGTGAATGAAGCACGGCTTACCCCAGACTTTATAGAAGCCAAGCACCAGATTACCCAGCAACCGGGGGCACGGTTCGCCCCAGCCGCCTTTGTGACGGGAACCCTCGACCCGATGGCTGATCGAGACGAGTTTTTGACCGTGGGGCGATCGCTCACAATGCCCACTTTAGTTGTGATAGGCGAACAATCACCCCCGCAATCGAAAGCTGAAATGGCAGCCCTGGCAGCATTACCCAACACCCAATCTGTTCGGCTGTCGGGAACATTGGGTATGCATGAGGAAGAGGCGAGTGAAGTGGCAGCGATCGCATTACCGTTCCTACGGGCTTAATTTCCAGCATCAAACTCAGAACCAGGGAATGGAGTCGAAGAAACGCCCCATTTGCTGGAGAGTGCTAAACACGCCGACAATTCCTCCCAGCACCCCAAACGCAACGAGGGCAAAGATCTGAGTTGTCGTAACGTCTGAAAGATAATACCAAACATAGGAAAGGGGGACTAGAGCCAGGAAGCAGCCAATGACAGCACCCCAGAAGAATCTGATCACTCTATCAGTTAGCTTGTTGGCTGGCGGGTCGGATTGTGTAGGTGGCATTAGAAATTACCGCATCAATGAGTTGTCGGAATTCTGACACACCTCCTCACCTGCTAACGTTCGGTTTCCTCAACCCAAAACTGCCAGAATTCCGCCTCAGCCCAAAACACTTGTTGAATCCCAGCTTTTATCTATAATTTGAGAATGATTATCGTTCTTTTAGTAAAGAGGTGTGACTGATGGTAGCTGCCGATATTCCAAGTTCTGTCCCTGTAACTGTCCTCACGGGTTATTTGGGTGCCGGAAAGACGACACTTCTCAACCGCATCCTCACCCATGAACATGGCAAGAAGGTCGCTGTCATCATTAACGAATTTGGCGAGGTCGGCATCGACAATCAGTTGGTGATTGACGCTGACGAAGAAATCTTTGAGATGAATAACGGCTGCATCTGCTGTACGGTACGGGGCGACTTAATTCGCATCATTGGCAATCTGATGAAGCGGCGCAACAAGTTTGACCATCTCGTAATTGAAACGACTGGGTTGGCAGATCCTGCCCCTGTAATCCAGACCTTCTTTATGGACGAAGACGTGCGCTCTCAAACCAGTCTGGATGCCGTTGTCACCGTTGTGGATGCCAAACATATCCACCAGCACTGGGATGCCGATGAAGCGATCGAACAACTGGCATTTGCCGATGTAATTCTGCTCAATAAAACCGACCTGGTAACGCCTGCTGAATTGGATGAATTAGAGCAACGCATCCGCTCGATGAATGCAATGGCAAAAATCTACCGCACCCAAGACGCTCAAGTGGAAATGGAGAGCATCCTGGGAGTCGGAGCGTTCGATCTCAGTCGCGCCCTGGAAGTTGACCCCAATTTCTTAGGCGAGGATGCTCACGAACATGATGAGACTGTGGGATCTGTAGCGCTTGTCGAATCTGGTGCGATCGATGGTGAAAAATTGAACATTTGGCTGGGTGACCTGTTACGCAATCAGGGATCCGATATTTTTCGGATGAAGGGCATTCTCAACATTGAGGGCGAAGACAATCGCTTTGTGTTCCAGGGGGTTCACATGTTGTTTGATGGCAGAGCCGAGCGCCCCTGGAAACCCAACGAAACCCGCAAGAATGAACTGGTCTTCATCGGTCGCAATTTGAATGAGGCACAGCTAAAAGAAGGCTTCCGGGCGTGTCTGGCATGAAAACAAAAGCACAACTGGAATTTCAACAAACCTGGCGAGGCAGTTTGTCAGATTATGTCACCGCGATCGCCTGGTCGCCCAATGGTCGCTCTTTAGCGGCTTGTTCAGTGGCTGGAGAAGTGGTGTTGATTAGTCTGCCAGGTTTCCAATCCACCCTTCTCCAGAGTGAAACGGGTTACTCTGTCGATTGCCTTGCGTTTTCCCATGATGGACAGTTTTTAGCGATCGGGGGGCAAGATGGGCAGGTCAAGATCTGGTCGGTTCAATCGGGTGCAGCAGAACTCATCACCACGTTAGACAACAAATCCGTTTGGGTCGATCGCCTGTGCTGGAGTCCCACGACTCATGAGCTTGCTTCTAGCCTGGGCAAATATGTTCAAGTTTGGGATGCCGATATTCAGGACGTTGTGACGACACTTAACTTCGAGGCTTCAACCGTCCTAGATCTAGATTGGCGCAGGGATGGCAAGTACCTTGCTTTAGCAGGTTATCAGGGGGCAAGAGTTTGGAATGCAAACGATTGGGATGCAGAAGCAGAGGCGTTAGATGTCCCTTCGGCAACAGTGGCGATCGCCTGGTCGCCCGATAATCAGTTCATCGCTGAAGGAAATCTCGATAGCACCCTCAGCGTTAACGAGTGGGGCAATCCGGCACCCTGGGTAATGCGGGGCTTTCCGGGTAAAGTACGGCAACTGGCATGGTCTGAGGTTCCGACTAATATTGGTGTGCCGATGCTGGCATCCTGTAGTGGAGCCGCTGTGGTTGTTTGGGAGCGCGACCGCGATGAGCGCGTGGGTTGGGCAAGTCGGGTTCTGGGCAATCACCAAGGAGTGGTGCGGGCGATCGCCTTTCAACCCGGTTCACTCCTGTTGGCATCGGCAGCCGAGGATGGTTGGGTTGCCCTTTGGCATCGGGGCACACGACTGATTCAATCGCTTACAGGTGTGTCCAACGGCTTCTCCTGCCTCACTTGGCACCCGCAGGGACATCAATTAGCGGCGGGTGGTCTGGATGGCGAGTTGCTGATCTGGTCACAGGCTCTCCGAGGTCAAGGGTTTGGTAGACGATAAGTCCCTTACCCATCAGACTCATCTAAATGCTCAACTACAGCCTGATAGAAACTAAAAACGTGATCATCCTGCAAGCGGTAAAACACATGCCGCCCTTGCTTGCGAGAACTCACCAGGCGAATCGTTCGTAAGGTTCTTAATTGATGGGATACGGCTGATTCATTCATGCCCACAGCCATTGCCAGATCGCCTACACACATCTCTTGTTCCGCCAGAATAGACAGAATTCGTAGCCGATTGGGATCAGCGAGAAAGCCCAGAAACTCTGCCATTCGTTGAGCTTTCTCGCTGCTCAAAGGAACCTGTTGCAACGGTTGTATCGAGGCAACAGAACGGTCATGGGGAAGATTGCAACAAAGGTCTTCCCCATCGTCAGAAATTTTAGAAGTACGCTCAGCAGGCAGATCGGGCATTTTGGAAAGGGTTTAGCGATATTCAGGAATGGCAACCGCAGCCCGTATGACCGCAACCTGATGATCCTTGAGGGTGTCCATTTGCACAAGCCTCACCGCAATAGGCTTTTTCATCTTTCATTACCGCATCGCTCAGATTCACGATACAGAGGCAATCTGGACAGGCGCATTTCATTTGAGTCACTGTAGTCATGGAAATTTTCCAAATCAAGCTTTCTATTTATCTTAATACCTGAACAGTAATTCAGATATTGGATTACCGAAAATCTTTACGATTGGAGAAGTTGCTCCATATTGCGTGTTTTTTGATGACAGTCTTAGGAACCAAGGCTAGATTGGATGGCTAAGTACTGGCAGGGAAACAATTTACAGCCAAACTCGGTAGAGTCTACAACTGACCATTACTCCATTTCTGTTGCTGTAGGATCTCCCTCCGATCGCCCCTTGCTGCCAACGGGGTGCTCCTGTGCCCGTTGCACTAAAGCCGAGGAACTTCTGCAAGGGCAATTTCCTGCTTTCTAAGCAGATGTTAAGTTGTTAGATAGCAGTGGCAATCGGGTTTCGCAATTAAAGATTCTGCGAGCGAATTTAGTGCGGTCGCTGCCAGTAGCCCGCCACCCAGCGCCCCCTCGATCGTGATGAAGGGCACACCCGATCGCATCAGTTGGCGTTTAGCAATGGGGGCATGGCTGAACCCGATCGGCATCCCAATTACCAGGGCAGGTTGAATAGTTTGCTGCCGAATTGCCTGACACATGGTTAGCAAAACGGAGGGCGCATAGCCAAGAATCAAAATGCATCCCTCTGGATACTGACTGAGCCGATCCTTCCAAGTCTCTTGCTGCCAAAATGCCTGCTCTGCCTCTGAGGCAGTCGTGATATGAGGGTCATCAATGAGAGTTGTTACTTCACATCCCAGATGACGTAAACGAGTGTGATCCAGGGCTGCTGCTACCATTGGCACATCTACAACAATCGAGCAGCCTGTCTTTAGAGCTTCCCTGCTAGCAGCGATCGCCCCTTTCCCCACTCGGACAAACGGCACCAGACTCACATCTCCACATGCCAGCACCAACTGGGAGAGCAGATCCACTTCAATCTCAGAACGATTGCTCAAGTCCGGCAACAACCACTGCAACGATTCCTGAAACGATTCAGGGTGAGCATGAACGTCGGCATCCAGTTCATCCCACAATTCCTCAAAGCCGCTCAACTGCATTTGAGTTTGTACCTCTAGCTGTTTCAAGCGTGCCAGCACCTCTGCCTGAGTTGTCTGACAGGAGCGATCGCGTCCCAACAATCGTTCCAGGGCAGATGCCGTTTGTCGGAGTTGAGCGATTTGCCCGACCACCGCTTGATACTGCTGCTGTAGCTGAGACAATAGGGATTCTGGCGCATCATGGCTGCCATCTGTTTCCAGCAACTTCTGGATATGAGCCAGTTGAAACCCTTGCTGCTTCAAGGCAACAATGCGCTTCAGGCGTTGCACATCCGATTCATCATAGAGCCGATAGTTTCCGGGCGAGCGGGCAGGTTGCGGTAGCAAACCTAACTGGTGGTAGTGCCGCACCATCCGAGGGGTAATCCTGCCTCCAACGGCATCGGTAAGTTCTTTGATCGTCAGTGCCTGCATCATTTGCATCAGAAAAGAGCCTACAACCTTGACATTAACATTAATGTCAAGGTTTAGCCTGAAAGCAGGTGTTTTTGATTCTGCCCATGCTTTACCCTGCTCGTCTGACTCGATTTGCCACCAACCATCCAGATGCCCTGGCAGCATTGCTTTGTGGAGTGCTTGTGCTGCTGGGTTGGAGTGCTTTGCAGTTCAGTTGGCTGGGGTTGGCGTTGTTTCTCCTTCCTGCTGCCTATATCATTGGCGGATTTGAAAGTGCCCGTGAAGGGTTGACCACATTACTCCAGGAAAAAGAACTGGATGTGGATCTGTTGATGATTGTGGCAGCCCTCGGAGCGGCATTTTTGGGACTGTGGCGGCGGGAGTACTACCTGATTGTGGATGGAGCCATTCTGATCCTGATTTTCGCCATCAGTGGGGCGTTGGAAGGCTACGCTATGCAACGGACTGAGCGGAGCATCCGGGGATTGATGAACTTGACGACAGATACTGCACGAGTGGTCGTGGACGGACAAGAACGAACTGTACCAATCTCAGATTTACGGGTGGGCGATCGCATCCGAGTCAGACCAGGCGAACTGATTCCCACCGATGCTGTGATTGTGGCGGGAGAAACTGCTCTCAATGAAGCCGCAATTACTGGAGAATCACTTCCGGTTGAAAAGACGATCGGGGATGAAGTTTTTGCTGGCACGTTAAATGGCTATGGAGCCTTACTGCTGAAGGTGCATCAACCACCCGAAAGCAGCTTACTGCAACGGATTATTCGCGTTGTGGAGCAGGCACAGACCGAAAAGCCAAAATCACAGCAATTCGTTGAACGCTTTGAGCGCGGCTATGCTCGTATTGTTGTTTTGGTGGGAATTCTGCTGGCAATTCTGCCCCCGTTCCTCTGGGGATGGAGTTGGGAAACAACCATCTACCGCGCACTCATCTTTCTCGTCGTTGCGTCGCCTTGTGCGCTGGTTGCTGCCATTATGCCCACACTGCTATCCGGCATTGCCAATGGAGCGCGACAGGGCATTTTATTCAAAAGTGGTGCCCAGTTGGAATTGATCGGAAAGGTCAGGGCGATCGCCTTCGACAAAACGGGAACGTTGACCACCGGAAAACCCCAAGTCTACAAAGTCATTGCAGCCAAAGGATACACGGAAGCCGATGTGGTAAACCTTGCGGCTGCACTAGAAGCCTATTCAGAACATCCCGTTGGACAGGCAATTTGTCAGTGCGCAACTAGCGTTTCGCCTACAAAATGTATGTCTGTGACCTCCGTTCAAGCGCAACCAGGGCAAGGAATTACAGGCTTGAAGGAACTTGTCCCCGTTTATGTGGGGAAAGCGACGTTTGTGCAATCGAGTGTGCAGACTGTACCAGCGCATTTGCTGACAAACACCCGTCAACTAGAACAAGAGGGCAAAACGGTGGTTTGGGTGGCGGAAGCCGATAACGTGCTGGGGTTGATTGCGATCGCTGATACCCTTCGACCCGAAGCAACGGCTGCGATCGCCCAACTCAAACGGATGGGAATTGAAGCGATCGTCATGCTCACAGGTGACAATCAACAAACAGCAAATAGTGTGGCGCGATCGATTGGAATTGAACAGGTTTATGCAGAATTGCTACCAGAGGAGAAGCTTCAGATTATTCAACAACTCCAGCAGCAATATCAAACCGTTGTAATGGTTGGAGATGGCATTAATGACGCACCTGCACTGGCTCAAGCCACCGTTGGTATCGCAATGGGAGCCGCCGGAAGTGATGTCGCACTAGAAACCGCAGACATCGTTTTGATGACCGATCGCCTGGAAAAAATTGCAACTGCCATTCGCCTAGGGCAACGTTCTCAAACCGTTGTTAGACAAAACATTGCGTTTGCACTCAGTTTTATTTTGCTCCTGATCATTGCTAATTTCATTGGTAGCGTCACACTACCTCTTGGGGTAATCGGGCATGAAGGATCAACGGTCTTAGTGATCTTGAGCGGCTTGCGACTTTTGCGGAACTAAAATAAACGATCCAGTTGAATCAAGCCGCAGAGCATCACAATGATTGCTTACAGCACAAAGTAAATCAACTAAACTAAGAGCGAAACTTCAGCGTAGCGATCGCCATCTCCTTATCCTTCTCCGGCACATCGATATACCGCTGCAACGCCGATAGGCTCTTGTGTCCAGAGTCGACTGAATATGCTTAATCGCCACTCGTTGTTACAGAACGAAGAGCAACGGCTGTGATTCCCCCTCGCAAAGATGCCGTCATTTAGCAGCACGGCAACTGCAAGGCTCTGCCTCATCCTAGAGATGAGAATCTGCGCTACATCCGCAAGCATGTGCGCAAGAAGAGGAAGCGAGATTACGGCTATCATCGTCGCTCATTAGCAGAAACGACGATGTTTCGGTTCAAGGTGATCTTTGGAGGTCATCTCACAACTCGTACGTTTGACAATCAAGCTGCCGAATTATTCATCAAGTGTGCTGCTCTCAATCACATGGTCCAAATAGCTAAGCCGGATAGCTATGCAGTCACGGCTTCATCTCAACCGGATTTAAGATAGATTTATCTTGGTTCTCAACCATGCAACAAAGCCCTTGAAAAGTCTAATTCCTCACCCGACCATTGCACAGTGACAAGCTCCTTCTTGAGCTTTGGTAGATCTTTTTCTGGCTTTAGTAGCTGGGATTGTCGCGTAGTGCAGGAATGTGGCATACCAATGGACAGGCATTAGTCGGTGAGCGGTTCATTTCCCACCAGTCGAATCTGTCCCCCAATTGACGGTTGTACCAGTATTGACAAAAATGTTGTGTTGACTTTTTGTGGGCAAGTAGCGCTGTTTCTGGTGAGGGGGGCAATGGAATATCTTGTGTAACTACGAACAAGATTTTTATTACGCTACACAAGAAATTGTCTTGATTCTGAATTGTCGGTATGCACTCACAGATGCTCGATATAACTCAAAAGATCTGCTTCAGCTTTAAACCACTCCCCAGCTAATCTGATTTCGTGAAATTGTTGGTGCAGTGATTGTTCTAATTTGTGAGTGTTTTCGCTTCCTTCAGTTTGTATTGGCTTGATGAGTTTTAGCTTGGCTGGACTGGATGTTTGGAGTGTCATGAAGCTCACCCCCACTCACGTCAGCAGGTGGGATGAGCTTCATACAGTTCAATCGGATTATCGGATTCTGGTGAGCCGTAGCAATCGCCGTCCACCGGCTCAACTTTATGTGTTCAAGGTGGGGCAGGAGATTCCTCAGTTTTCTGTACCGTTAGCGAAAGGGGATGAGGAGCCTGTTTTAGAGTTGCAGGCAGTGTTGCAGCAAATTTACAAACGGGGGCGATATTATTTGGCGGTGAACTACACCCAACCTCCTCAACTACCGTTATCTGAGGCAGATATGACCTGGGCGAACGAGCTATTGCAGCAGGTTGGGGTAAGGTCATAAGAACCATGCACTCCATGATCTACCTATGCGATCTCTTGTATTTGTTTGGGCATGCTCAGCTCAGAGGCATGCAAACACACGCCTGAAACCCTGCATTGAATGGTTGCCATGACCACTTTTGTCGCCCTAGATTTTGAGACTGCCGATCATGGAAGAGATAGTGCCTGTGCGATCGGGCTAGTGCGGGTTCAGGATTGGCAGATAACTGAGCGGTCTTACTATTTGATCTGTCCTCCTCGACCTCAAATGCGGTTCACCCACATTCACGGCATTCGGTGGCAGGATGTCGCTGAACAGCCCTCGTTTGGCGAGCTGTGGGAGACTATTGCACCCATCCTGGAGGGAGCCGATTTTCTGGCAGCCCATAACGCCTCCTTTGATAAAGGTGTTCTGCATGCCTGTTGTGATGCTTTTGGGATCGCTCGTCCCCCCCACTCTTTCGTCTGTACGGTTCAGCTTGCCCGAAAAACTTGGAACCTTCGCCCAACCAAATTACCCGATGTTTGCCAATTTCTGGGAATTTCTCTGGAGCACCACCAAGCCTTGTCGGATGCAGAAGCGTGCGCCAGGATTGTGATTGCCGCGAATCCAGTTTAGGCAGGAAAAAAGCCAGCGAACTCCCAAGATTCTATTCTCTAAACATTTGCTAAATGGTGGTTGCTGTCGCTTGGGGGGTTGAGCGATCGCCCTTCTGATTTGGAGCTGCTCTTTGGGGTTTCCTGTTCCTCCTCCGTGCATGAATGTGGAGATTTCCTGGGGGATGATGACATAATAAAACTCAGGAACTTCGCCGAGATCAGGTGAGATGGTGTCATGGTTTCACTGACGTTGCCACTCGTGCTGGAGATGAGAGAGGTTCATCTCACCGATGAGCAGTTCTACCAACTTTGCCGCAGTAACCCTGACCTATCCCTTGAACGCAGTGCTAAGGGAGCTTTGATTGTTATGTCTCCTATTGGTGGAGAGGGCGGTAGCTATGAGATGGATCTGGGTGGCGAACTGTACCTGTGGAATAAACAATCTGTCCGGGGGAAGGTGTTCAGTTCATCCACCCTGTTCAAATTGCCCAATGGCGGCGTTGGCGAAGCCAGCTCATCGAGCTTTCGCTCCCCCGATGCGGCATGGGTTGAGCTATCTCGCTGGCAAGCCCTCACTCCCGAACAAAGACGTAACTTCCCTCCCATTGCCCCTGACTTTGTAATAGAGTTGTGCTCTCCTACAGATGATCTAGAACTACTGCAAGCGAAGATGCAAGAATATATAGATGCCGGAGTTCGATTGGGCTGGATGTTGAATCCCCAAGACCAACAAGTCGAGATTTACCGCCAAGGGCAACCCAAAGAGGTGCGTCAGTTGCCGACCGAACTCTCGGGTGGAGACGTTCTGCCTGGTTTTGTCTTACCCGTACCTCGCTTTGAGGTCTGATTGCCGTTTTACAACCTGGGTTTCGGTTGTTCCCATTCCCGTCGAGAGTCAGACCAGAACATGACGGCTCCACACTGACAGCTGAGGAAATACTTTTTCTTAAGAGTAAGCTTAGGAACCTTGACCATTTTCTGCTGACAGCGGGGGCAGGAGGTGCGCGATCGCGATCGCCCTTCTGGTTTGGAGGCTGCTGTTTTCGGTTTCCTGCTAGACAGCCTGGGCTTCTTTTCAGTTGGGAAACTGGCAACTGGTACCGCACTGCGATAGCGTGGGATCACCTTCTGAGCGGT
>NZ_JBNXVR010000062.1:0-26020 GCF_050565595.1 Leptolyngbya sp. AN02str
CCGATGGCAGCGGCAGTGGCGCGATCCTCAATGCGCCCTGGCTGCTGCTTAAGTTCTAGCGAATCCCAAGATTTAACCGTCTGTCTTCTTAAAACTCGTGAAATACTTTTTCAGCACGCCCTAGGTAGTATCAAAGTCACGAAAGCCATCTTCTCGCTGATAGGCGGCATTCAATCGATAGCGCAATGAGGCATCTGCGGTCAGTGGCCCAGAAATATCCAGGCTGGGACGAATTAGCCCAAAACTTCCGGCCTGTAATTGTAGTTCATAGGTTGGTTCAGCCAGAGGTTGCTCCGTAACCAGATTGATGATTCCCCCCGGATCATTCTGGCCATACAAAATCGACGATGGTCCCCTCAACACTTCAATGCGCTCCAAGTTGGCCGTTTCTTGAACGCCCAAGTTGTCATAGACTCGAAATCCATCGCGCAGGATTGGCCCGTTGGCAAATGGGTCGGTCGAAAATCCGCGCAGGGTGAGGTTGGCACCTGGCCCAAAGGCATCAAAACTGCCAATAACCCCACTGACATTTCGCAAGGCATCGTCAATGCGAAGCGTTTGCTGATCTTCTAGAACTTGTTGTGGAATCACCTGGATGGACTGTGGTACATCCAAGATCGACGTGTTGGTGCGGGTGGCGGTACTCACATTGGGCGCAAAGTAATCGCTACCATCTTGTTCGCTGGTCACCACAATCTGGATCGCTTCATCCTCGGCTGGAGCGGCGATCGTCTCCCCTGGTGCAATATTGACGACCAGTTGAGCATTGTCAGTACGAAGATTGACGACCGGAGGAGCATCGGTTCCTGTGATTGCGATGCGGACTTGATTGTTGGGCAATGGGCTCATGCTAACCAGCGCAATCCCTTCGGTGGGTTGCGCGGCCGAGAACTCATCCCCATCTGGCAACGCTAAAACCGCATTGGGGATATCGATAATGATGGCATTGCCTGTGACAGATGGGCTGGAAGGAGCTAATTCGCCGATGGTTTGCAGAATGAGTTCGATGGCTCTATTCTGGGAGGCAAGGCTGACTCCTGTAATTTGCGCGATCGGGGCCTGAGAGAGGTGGGCTGGCTCACCTTGGGGCGTTGCGGCCGGTCTAGAGACATGATCCGGTGGCGCTTCTCCATCCGCTTTGATGGCAACGGTGATCGCTTCTGGTGTGATTGCTTCTGGCTCCTGAACCTCCGCTGCTTGGGCGATCGCCACCGTACCTGCCCAGAGCGCGATCGCCACCACCAACCGAGCCGTGTGCCCCGCACAGATTATCCATTTCAAACTCATGCCTAAACCCCACCCCACAAATAAAAGTCTTTCTCAATAAGTAATGAAGAGATGATAGGGGGTTTGGAGATTCATTTTCTTTGTAAAACAGAGGATTTTCTTTGTGAAAGATAGAGAAATCGATCAATAAAGGTTGCTCAGTTGAAATGCTTTAGGATTGATTCCAAATTTGCGCCGAAAGGCCGTGCTGAAGGCTTCTGGATTGCAATACCCCACTCGTGCGGCAACGCCTGCGATCGATAGAT
Source organism: Leptolyngbya sp. AN02str (assembly GCF_050565595.1). Taxonomy (NCBI): domain Bacteria; kingdom Bacillati; phylum Cyanobacteriota; class Cyanophyceae; order Leptolyngbyales; family Leptolyngbyaceae; genus Leptolyngbya; species Leptolyngbya sp. AN02str. The sequence goes on from NZ_JBNXVR010000062.1 coordinate 1,533, forward strand.
TGGAATTTCGTAAGAGTTCTTGAGCCAGCTGCATGCGGTGATGGTGGAGATGCCCAAATGGAGTTGTGCCAAACAGTTCATGAAACCCCTGTTTGAGCCGATATTCACTTAGGCCAACATATCGCGACACCTCCGCCAAAGAGGGAGGATGACTAAGGTTTTGCGTTAGCAACTCTCTAGCCGCATGCAGTCGTTCTAACTCATCGGCTGACAACCGTCGCGATCGCCCCTTCGGTGGTTGGTCATCTGACCATTGAGAAAACTGTAAGGCCAACAGCTCTAGTGCTTTGCCCTCCAGATATAGTTGTTGGGTCATTCCCTGGTATGGCGCGTGCAAAATCTGCTGTAAGACCTGATTCATGCTGGCTGTTGTTTGGCCAAGCGGCTGATGAAACCGCTGAGACAGATCTCCTTCTAACAAGCGCTGGAGGGGGCGCGCCAAACCGCTGCCATCAGGATGAAATGCGTGAAAATAGTCGGCTGAGGCGTAGACCATGATTACCTGAATCGCTTCGTTGGCCTGCCATTCTTCTACCTCCACCAAATTCGGCAGGTAATAGAGGTAGTTGCAGCCTGGAATTTCAACATAGTCCGATTCGATCTCCGCGACATCTTTTGTTTTGACTCTTGAAGAGCCGGATAAGTAAAACTTGGCCGTTAGCGGAAAGACGGAGCTGTGCTCTTGTTCTAAGCGAAGAGACTGCCAAAGGGTGGCATGGCGAATGTGAATTGTGAGGCCATTGCGTAGATGGATAAAGCGATCGCCCCCGTTTCCCAACACTCCGGGTAGGTTGGTCTGTAGCATCGACGCGGTGTGCTGGTGGATCACCTCTCCCTGCTGTTGCGCCTGTTCCACCAGGGCTTGAAAATCGGTTGATGTGAGCACAGTTGACGGAAATGGTGGGTGCAGGGCTGCCCTCGGAGGGGTGCCACGATGCGGAGAACGGGGCATGCTGTTACTCATCTCTATATTAATGCTATTAATTCTCATTAATATAGAGGGTCGTGTCAATCTTGGCTTTCGATCTCGTCTGGGTATTCAATCATTTGCCAGAAGACACGGTGCCAAATTCATCCACTCGCTCGCTCGCCACATCAATGATGCGATCGCTCAATCGTTTCAGCAAAGCAGATTCATGGCTAATCACTAGTAACCCAATCTGATGAGTGTGTGTGTAATGGAGAACCGCCTGCCAGATTAGCGCTTGGGTGTTGGCATCCAGCATGGCGGTCATTTCATCGGCAATTAGATAACGGGTGGCGGGGGTGAGGGCTCGTGCAACGGCAATGCGCTGTAGCTCCCCACCGCTTAATTCATGAGGATAACGATTGAGCCAGGTTGGATGAATCCCCAACGCTTCCAATAAATTAGGGGTGGGGTTGTTTCCCTCTTGAAGAATTTGGCGAATTCGCCAGCGGGGATTGACGGCTAATTCAGGGTTTTGAAAGATGAGCTGAACTGGAGCATAGCCCCGCAACGGTAGAGCCTGACTATTGATGGTTACGCTCCCTGTGGTGGGGGTGAGATAGCCAGCCAACAGCTTGCCTAGGGTTGTTTTGCCAAAGCCAGAAGGACCCATCAATCCCACAACTTCTCCGGGGGCGATCGCCACATGAAAATTGCGTAAAATCCAGGGGTGGCGAGGAGTATAGCGAAATGTAAGCTGCTTACCGACTAACATGACGTTCCTCCACGTGAATACATCTCACAGGCGCACCTCGCACCTGCCGAAATGGGGGGCGCTCAATGTGACACGCCTCGGTCACCCAAGGACAGCGATCGCTAAACAAACATCCATCGGGCAACGCATCGGGACTGGGTTGGCTACCGGGAATCGGAATAAATTCATTTTGCGGGAGCGATCGCCACAGGGCTTGAGTGTAGGGATGGCGAATTTTGCCGTTTGGAAAGTCGGTTGCAGCTGCAATTTCAACAGTTGTTCCAGCGTAAAATACGGCAACTTGATCTGCAATTTGCAACGCTGCTTCAATGTCATGGGTAATGAGGATGACTCCTTTCCCTTCATCTGCCAGTTCTCGCAGGTGATTCAAGGTTTCTTTCACCACAGTGGGGTGCAAGCCAGGAGTCGGTTCATCGGCAATGATTAAATCGGCCTGACTCACAACCGCTGTCGAGACCAAGACCCGCCGCGCCATGCCTCCTGAAATTTGGAACGGGTAGTATTGTTTGACTTCGGGGCCTAATGTGTAACGCTCAAAGGTGCGATCAACAGCTCGGCGGGCCTGTCGTTTTGATAAGCCACACACCTGCGCGACTCGGCTTACCTGCTTGCCTACCTGCATCAGTGGATCAAGATAGCCAACAGATTGGGGAATTAATGCAATCTCTTTTCCCCGCAAAGCCTGCGATCGCTGCGAGGTCAGGGGTTTTCCCTGAAAAAGTATGGTGCCGCTCACCTGCGCATTGTCGGGCAAAATGCCAAGTACCGCATGGGCCAACAAGCTTTTTCCTGATCCGCTCGCACCAACAACAGCAACCACCTGCCCTGCACGTACCTGCAAATCGAGTTCTGTAATGACCGTGAGCTGCTTCTGTGCCAACCCCCGGTCATACATCGTAAACGTGACGCTCAAATTCCGAACCGACAGCATGATCACCCCTGACTCGTTTTTGGATCGATCAACGCCCGCACATTTTCCCCTAATGTGTCAAAGGCTTTGACGGTCAATAGCAACAGCAGTCCTGGCATTACCCCTAGCCACCAATAGCCTGTTGAGAGATGGCGCATGGATTCGGCCAAAATGATGCCAATCGCGGGTGTGTGCGGAGATAACCCAATCCCAATAAATGACAGGGCTGCTTCGTGCAGAATTGCGTGGGGAAAGAGCAAAATTAATCCCACTAATAATTGGGGAATGACATGGGGAAAGATGTGATGACGGGCAATCCACAGCGAAGATTTGCCGAACTTGCGAGAAAGCTGCACATAGTCGGAACTGGTGACCTGCAATGTTTCTGCCCGAATCACTCTGGCTAACCCTGTCCAGTGGGTTAAGGCGACAGCAACAATTACCCCGGTTGTCCCTCCACCCATGGCAAAGGCAATCATGATCAGCAACACCAGATGGGGCAGGCTGAAAAATACGTCAATTATCCAGGTAATGACGGCATCGACTTTGCCGCCCAGGGTGCCTGAAATTAGCCCAAGGCCAGTTCCAATGACGGCACTAACACTGGCGGCTAACAAGCCCACACGCACACTCAACGACATGCCATGTAGCGATCGCGTCAACATGTCGCGCCCTAGCCAATCGGTGCCAAACCCATGGGCAAGAGAAGGTGCCTGGTTTCGCTGAGTGAGGACGGGGTTGAGCCCACTGTCGCTGAGTAGGCTACTGCTAAGAATGATGGTGATTAAAAAAAGAGAACATAATGCGATCGCCAGCAGGGTGCTTTGACGACGATTGATCTGAAGACGTGATCGAGTTTGACGGTGGGAAAGAGTTGGAGAAGACATGCAGCAGTTAGCTCAATCGAATTCGAGGATCAACAATTTGATAGGTCAGATCAGCGATGGTGTTTCCGGTGTAAACAAAGATGGCGCTAAAAAAGACGATGCCAATCAACAGCGGTACATCACTGCGTAAAGCCGCCTCGACTGTTGCTTCTCCTAATCCCGGATAGGCAAAAACTTGCTCCGCTAATACCGATCCACCAAACAATTCACTCAAGGATGCGAACTGAAGCGTAATGGCTGGAAGAATCACGTTGCGGAGTCCATGGTGTTGGATAATACCAACTAAACTTTCGCCCTGGGCTCGTGCAAACAACACATAATCGCTATTTAATACTTCGATCAATTTTTGTCGAGTATGGAGTGCAATATTGGCAACTCCAATAATGCTTAGTGTGAGAGCTGGAAGCAAGATATGGTGCAGCCGTTGCCAGAAGGTGACATCTTGTGCCAGAACACCTGGAGGGGCTGCGCAACAAATAGGAGCCACTTTAAGTTGAACTGCAAAGATGATCAGCAGCAATAACGCAACCCAGAACGTGGGAGATGATGCCAGGGTGTACGCATAGAAGCGAATAATGCGATCGCTCCACGATCCTTCCCTGGCACCCGCAAGAATGCCCAGCGTCAAACCGAGAACCCCAGAAAGTAACCAGGCGATCGCCAGCATTTGTAACGAAGCTTGAAAGCGGTTGGCAATCACGGTCGCTACTGGTTGATTGAAAACCATAGAAGTTCCCAAATTGCCCATCGATACCTGCTGCAACCAGAGAAAAAAGCGAGTCGTCATTGGTTCATCTAAGCCCCAGCGTTGAGCGATCAACTCTCGCTGTTCAGGACCGATTTGCAGCATATCGGCTCCTACATAAGCATTGATCGGGTCAACAGGCGATAGGCTCACCAACACAAAGCTAAAGACCGATACCGCCATCAACAGCAGAACCAAACGGATGAACTTCCGCACGGTGAATGATGCAATTCGATTTAATCGCATGTCCATGTCCATTGCGCGATGTTAGCAGTGATGGGCCATCCATGCCCATGGGGTTCCACTTGCGGATTGCCAATATCCAGGCAGCGACTCACAAAGTAGGTGTGATCGAGATTAACCAGCCATGCCCAGGCGGCATCTCCCTTGGCTGTAAAGCCCTGTTGACCGTTCCATTGTGCAGCTTTCCAGAAGGCGATCGCCTCCTCTTCTGTGGGCGCACCCATCGCTAAATCTAAGATTTTGTCAATCTCAGAGTTTGCATAGTAGCCAGCATTATAAAAATCTCCCTGTGCAGCTTTACTGTGGTAGAGATTGTACATTTCTGTCTGATCATGACTGCCCCAACCAAACAACACCGCATTACTGTGCATCAAAGGACCGATTTCATCCCAGCTTTTGCCCTGCACATCTACACGAATACCAATTGGCTTGATCATCTCTGCTACAGAAAGAGCAAGGGCTTGACGGGTACTGTCACTAGCCGGATAAAGCAGCGTAAATTCTGCTGTTAAATTACCTTTTTCAAGCACTCCATCCCCGTTCTTGTCACTCCACCCCCCGTCGGCCAAAATCTGATTAGCTCTGTCAGGATCAGCATCCTGTACATCAGCTTCGGGCTGCTCCCACGCCAACCCACTGACCGGGCCATAAGCCGGAGAACCATACCCTTCAAGAACGCCTTCAACCAACGCTCTCCGATCAATCGCCACATTGATCGCTTGTCGAATGGCAAGATCCGCAGTCACATCATTCCCGACGGGATCGCCATTGGGCGTTGTTTTAGCATTGCCCTGAGGAAAGGGAAACATCATGCCCCGATTATCCACGCTGGTAACGTCATACAGGGTCATTCCATCCACGGGCTGCACTGCCAAAGATTGGGGAACGGCTGCCACCTGGGCCTGTCCCGATTTAGCAGCAGCAAAGGCAGCATCTTCTTCTACAAATAAAAACACCAATTGTTGAATAGCAGGGGGTTCACCGTAGTAGTTCGGATTGGCTTCTACAATCAGTTGTTGTCCTTCATCCCACTGCACCAATTGGTAAGGCCCCGACCCAATTGGATTACGGGCGTACTCGGCTCCATGGGCGTGCTTGGGCACAATTCCTAAGGTGACTAGCCGATTTACAAAAGTACTTTGCGGCTGCTTCAAACGTAATTCAATAGTGTCTTTGTCAATCGCCACTGCTTCTTGCAGGACGGTCACATCTGTTAACCCGCCGCTTTCTGCCGCTTTGTTAAAGGTATAGGCAACATCCTCTGCGGTGACTGGTACTCCATCAGAAAATACCGCATCTTGTCGAATGTTCACTGTCCACACTTTGCGATCTTCGCTAATGCTGTAGTCTGTCGCCAGATCGTTGACAAGTGCAAGATTCTCATCCCGTTTCAGCAAAGTGCTGTGAAATAGCGGCGATCCATACCTTCCCCAACCTAGTGTGGGATCGTATCCTTCCTCACTTTCACCGCCGATCGCCAATACAATTTGTTCTGAAGAGCCCGCCTGTTGGGCATTTTGCTGAGGTGCAGAACTCGTTTGTTGAGAGCCTGAAGGGGTACAAGCAGAAATCATTTGCACTAGCAATGCCAACCCCATCGCATAGCATGGCAATTTAGTACTCAAGTGCATAGTGAATGGTTATTAAGGGCAAATGCATCGGTCTATTAACTTGAAGAAATATCACAAGCAATTTAGACTTACTGACGCTGAACAATATCACCTCACTCAAAGATTCAACAATGCAGGGGGGAGGGATAAAACCAAGAGTTGGCAATAAGTTTCAGCTTTCCTTAAGAAAAAGAACCAGATCAATCAGAACTTACATAGCAGTAGTTCCCCGGAGAATATTTGAGAAGTCGAAAAATAGCTCTCATCCCCCAAACCCCTCTCCCTCGAGGAGCTTCGATGGTTCGGGTTAGTGAAACGGTCGTGCATCAAATTATAGTGGGCGGGTAGTGCATTAAATAAACCTGAGTTTTGGATAAGCTGAAGTGCCCATTTTTGCGTGCGCGTTGCGCACGCAAAAATGGGCTTTTCTGAAGTTTGCGCGCCGCGCAAACTTCAGAAAAGCCCTTAACCGAAACTGACGTTAAATAATGGTGGGGTAGGTGACGAGATCATGCCAAGTCCAAGGTTTTTGCGCTAATCCCGCTCGCTGTGCTGCTGTTGTCTTGAATCGGCTATGCTGCCAAACCCAGTTGAAGTAACTTATGACTAACCGCGTTGTTACCTTCGTCTGTTCCCACACCTTGCCAAACTTATTCTGTTTGCAGATGCCATCGTCCGGTGTGTTGCCTGACAATTCCGTTGGTTCTCTCTAAGCGTTGCGTTCTATCTTTACCAATCTGATGAAGTATCTCTGGAGGTAACACACGCTCATAGCCTCCCCAGCCATCGCTATTGAATCGCTTGCAGGCCGTTTTCCCTTCACTGCTAACCACCAATTCCTCAGTCAATGCATCGGTGTGTTTCCCAACCCTTGCGCTCAAAATCAATCCACTGGAATTGGCTAAACTAACTGCAATCCAACAATCCCCTACGGCTAGCTCTTGGGGAAGGCACTGTTTCTGTTTTTTGAAACAAATGACCATCACTCATCGGCACTTACGTTCTCCGTCGGTACCGATTGAACTTCCGCGTTATGCACTAACTGTGCCTGCTGCCAGTCAGCACGCACAATACTGACTACGGTATTGTAGGCCAGTCCACTGGTTCGACTAATGCCCCTCAGACTGCTGCCTTCGCTATGTGCTTGGAGCACTTGTCGAATCTGTTCAGGCTTGACATGGCGATGATAATACAAGGTGTCAAAACGTTCATTGAAGGTTTGCTTGCAGTGCGGGCAGAAGTAACGTTGGCTGCCATTGGGAGCTTTGCCGTGTTTGTGAGTGCTGGAATGACCACAGAGCAAACATTCCATCAGTCTTGTTTTAGAGTAGAACTTCCTCTACTTTAACTCGCCCACTATAATTTGATGCACTACCGAATTTTTTTGATGTGGGTGTGGGTTGTGTGTTTGAGGTGAGTGATTTCCCCCCTTTCGCTTCGCGTTCAAGTGAGTGGGGAGCGCTGCAAAATATTTTGGGGTGATGTCAGGGGATGGTGTTGTGACTGCGGAAGAGGTGCGGGAGCGCGATCGCCTCTGATGTGGTTAACTCCAGTGTTCAGTGTGAGCGCAATTCAACGGCATCTCAGGTTTGTTTGGGGATGTGCGATCGCATGGCTTAATCTGATGGTGAAGGTTTGGTAGGGGATGGCGTTATCCTAAGCTGCATGAACATCGGCAAAATATTTTGGGGATGGCCTTGGAATTCACCTTCTAGGCTGAAGCAGTGAATACAGTTTAGACCCACTGCTCCCCTACGAATTTCCTGAGTTAAAGCTAAGATCGTTCATGCCCTCGGTGCCCCAACGGTTTGCTGCTAGCCAGGAGCGATCGCCATCCCTCGCCACACCAAAACTGAGCGCCCCAAGTTTAGCCCTGGTGACTGCTGCAGGATGCCCAGTGGCGATCGCGTATTTGTGGATAGGTATTTGGGCAACAACCGCTATCAGGTGACGTGGGAGATTGGTGGCGCTGCTGACGAGGTGCAAGGGCGATTCCTAACGCTAGTAGCGAAGGGAATGTGAGGCGATCGCCATGAGCACTTTTGTCACTACCATCGCCACAGCTACCGCCAGGTTGCAGACGAACAGCAACGTAATCCAGCGGTGGATTAGAGAAGGGCATATCCCGACCGTTGAAACGCCAGACAGCATCATGATTCCGTTGGAGCCTTTTGAGCAGATTTGCTGTGAGCTTGAGGAATGGGTTGCTGATGAAGATGCCAATGAGAGACCAGTCAGCGTTCAGAATATGGAGGATTTTTGAAAGCAACGGGAAGGGTAGACGATATCCGAGACCTTTAAAGCATCCTCTTAGGGATGAGCAAAAAGCTCCTCAACTGGGTTGGAATTGTGCAAGATTGGCTGCGCCGGGGAGCAACTAATCGATGCTCAACAAAATGCGGAAACCTCTAGTTCTCTAGGAATTACAGCCTCTCTCTTTGAGTCATGGCATGCGCTGTGAGTCTCATCTAAATTGGGCGTTTCAGACGTACTACAAAATCCCAATTCAGGCCACATTTAGGCCAATCACTTTCAATGCTCGGGGACTCATCATGAGATCGTTGCATATACAGATATTTCTAACAGCACTGTTGTAGTTCATGAGAACTAAATGGACCCAAATCGCAGCTTCGCTACTTTAGAGCCGTGATGTAGTAGTGCTGGTCGAGGTTACCTTTGGATAAGCTGAACTGGCAAGTGGTGCCTTTGCTATGACTACAGCCTTTGAAAATCGCCCGGAGTGCGATCGTCGCTCAAGTGCTGTTTTCTTAAGGTCACTGCGATCGCTCTGAGTAATCTTAAGCTCACTAATCACCCACAGAATTCTTGAGTCGAAATGGTTTGGAACCGAGATTGTTCATTCCATCGGTACTCCAGCCATTAGTTGCAATCAAGTTCGCTAGCCAGGAGCGATCGTCTGCTGCTAAACTTTGCCGACCACCCGGATCAAGCTGCTCAAGAATTGCCATAGTGTTGAGTGCAGCTTCTTTGACCCACGGCATTTCCTTGATTAAAGCCAAGAGTTTTGCAAACGCCCGCAAGCCCTCACCCTGATCGATCAAGTGATAAGCATGATGACAGCGGAAATAGGGACTCCAGTAGAACTCGTCCTCTGCCCATTGCCATGTTGCCTCAGTTGCGTCTGGAGAGTGTTCTAGTAAGTTAATGGCATAGACCGGGGAGTGTAGGATGTTGCCATCAAATCCGACTCGCTGTTCAAATGAGAAGGTGTTGTCTTGCCCTAAGCTAGGTTGACTGATGTGCTGGTAAAGGATCTCGTTGTAAAGCTGATGTCCGGCTTCGGTTTCACCCTTGAGGTGGAGCGCATCGGCTAACTGAATCCTGCAGCGTTTGTGGGCTGAGTCAAACGTTAGTCCTTGACGTGCCATTGCTTCGGCTTCATCGTAGCGCCCCAAAACGTTGAGGGCTTTGGCATAGGTAGCACAGTAGTCAGCTTGCCCTTCTGCTGGCATTCCGCTCTTTTGCAGTTCCTGGATCGCTTCGTTAGGGTAACGTGCTTCGAGATACCGTTCAGCCCACTGCCAGAGCGTGAGGTTCTTTGAAAACATGTGGTCAAGTGCTTCTCTGTAGATCAAGGAACGCCGATCCCATGAACAGCGAATCTCTAACCATTGGCTAAAAATGTCAGGCAGGGCTTGCGTATAAGACGTTGGCTCACCATTAGCATCCTTGAAGGAGATGTTAACTGTAGCTCCTGGTTGCTGTATGTATCGCCTCACGGCTTTGTCGAACTCTTGCTGAAAGTCTGTGAAGTTGCTCATAGAATAGTATCTGTGAATCGTTAACGACCTTTTGCGAGCCTCAATGCAGTTTCGATTCTTTCAAGACAGAATTGCTCAATGCTGTCAACATAATTCCAAAGCAATTGACCATTCCGAAACTCGTGAACAGGTGGATTATCTCCTTCAGAAGCACGAATAAAGGCATAAATGTATCCCCCATTTACATAAAATATGATGGCATCTGAGGGAACTAAGGTCATCGGCAGATTGAGAATTTCCATTGCTTCCTCAAGCCATTCACGGTGGGAGTCCTTTACATCACTCCAGAAATACCTGTCCGAATCAAGAAATCCACAACGATTTCCACACCATAGAAGAAATTCGCGGTATGCCCCAGGCAGCTTCAGCTTCAAATCATGCTCTAAAAGCTCAACTTCTTCCAGTGAACAAGGACAGTTTTTATAAATATCTCTATTTATCTGCTCAAGTTCTTGGAATCGTGATTTTGCTTTGTCAAGATACATTATGTTCCTCCCAGGTATCCAAGTAGGCTGTCAAAGTCCTCTCCTGGGTTTTCAAGAATATTTTTCTTGGTGATGGGTAAGAAGCGTGGACCGTGAATAACTTTTTCAATTTCAACCTTTGGAAATTTGTTCTTCCACAGTTCCATAATTAGATTAGTGCAGCTATCACATGGCTTTCTCTCCGAAAAGATCTGAATTCTGCCAGCAACATTCGTATAAGCCGTTCTTACAGTACCATCTGAGTTCATAACCACAGTACCATCTGGGTTCGTAACCGTCCTAAGTTCGGCACCATTAGCAATCAACCTCTGAGCAATTTCTTCAAGAATCTTAACCTCAGAGTCATCTACACGGTTTGAATCTTGAACTTGAAAAATACGTGCAGGCTCCATTGGTAGATTTAAAGTACCTCCAGGTGCAAATGGACCATTAATGCTAACTAATCTATCTCCTGAAATTTCTACTACCTCATCAGGAATATTAGGATTCGTTGATATTGAGGCAGAAAACTCACCAATTCCAATGTTTGAGGCGCGACCGATTCCAGGTACTTGACTTCTTATTAGGACAGCCTCCCTTACTCCTTCCAGAATCTCGACTCCTTCTTGAAGAGAAACCTTGCTTAATCTCATCGCCCATCCACGCAACGTAAAAGCGATATCCCTTGATTGATTAGCTCCTGTACTTGACATCTTCTTAACATGCTCTATCAGTGTTTCAATTAAACTTCCGTCATAGGTGTTGATAAGCCTCCCTAAATCATTTACAACGTCTGGTCCAACATCCGTTTCTAGGATTGCCCTTATGACACCAGAATTCTGAGATGTTAGCATCTGCAAAAGACCTGAATTGTCAGGTAAGCTCAACTGTCGAATAGCCTCAACTGTTTTAGATAATTGAGAGCTATCTGCACTCACAACAAAGTTGAAAAAGCCTTGTTCACCTTCTAATTGAGCGGCTCCTAAGTTTTCTAAAAGCTTGTCCAAGACAGCTAGAGCCTCTGGTGCTTCATCCAATCCTACAATCAGGTCAAGGATATTAGGTTGCGCCTCGAGGAATCCCTGAGCGCTAGGCAGTCCCTTAAATTTGAGCATGAAACTTTCTAGAAAATCTATTAACGCTTTTGCTGTGACGGTATCTGCGTTTAGAACTAGATCAAGGAGTCTGGGAATCTGAACTAAAACATCAATGACATCGTTTTTGCCTCCGAGGTGAAGTAGGACATCAAGTAGATGTGGGAGACGCAAGCCATTCTTGAGGAAGGTAATAAAGTTTTCCCCGTTAATGAGCTGACCTGCAACATCAATGACTGTACCAATTGCACGAGCAGCGCCCATAACAGAATTACGTGCCAACCGGAGCAGTGATGTGATGCTTTCAAGCGCTGGAGCCAGGAGAACGCTGCCGACTTTATCGGCGATCGATCGGGTGAGGCTGACTAAGCTTTTTAGGGCATCCTCCATTTCAGCCCAACCTGCCTGACCGATCGTGACCAGTGAGAGGACTGCTGCTACAAACTCACTCCCGGACTTGAGGACACTAACGAACGTCTCTGCTGCTTGGTCAATTTCGGCAGCATCTGTTGCGTTAATTGTCTGAGTGTAAAACTCCATTAAATGTTGAAGCGTTTCAGTACCCGCAAAGCCTACAGCAAAGGCATCGAACATTGAGCCTATCAAGGCTACAAATCCTGCAACCCCAGCGGCAAAAGGTGCTTTAATCAAAGCCGCGATCGCCAACCCAATCCCTAGCAGGATCAAGACACTCCTGAGCATCTCTTGGACTGCCTGTGGGTAGTCCTCGCCTAGCTTGTCAATTGCCAGATCGACTGCCAGCAGGATTTTGCCCACATCCTCCATTGACTCAATTGAAAGGCTCCTTTCTCCAAGAAACGCTTCAATTTCATCAACCCCTTGTTGAATAGCAATGCTGTCGTTTAATGATGCATTCCAGAGAGTATCCAAAAAAGTACCAACAGCGTCCGATGGTTGTTCTGAGCGTAAATGGATACGAGCAAAATTTCTGCTGACATCTATGAAGTTCGCTTGAATGAAATTAGGATCATTCTTCTGGTTTTCCGCTAGCTGATCTGTTAAGTTCGCGGCTTGTAGCAGCTTGGCCGTAAACTCCAGCACTTTGGGCTGTTCAACAGGCGCAAAGCCTTTCAGGATTTCATCACCCATCAGGAACTTGTTGAGTTCCAGTGCTCCATCTCGAATTTCGGCAAGATTACCGAGTGCATCAGCATCGTTTGTGGTGCTCCAAATGGTATCCAGGAATAATGCAGGGTCAGGATTACTACCAAGAGATACAGGATTGCCGTAGCCTTTATCAGGGTCGAGTTGTGCATAGGCTTTAGCCAGTTGAGCGATCTGAAGCGTTAAGTCAGGAGATGGATTTGCTGAAGTGGATTGAGCAACGACAGCACGCTGTTCATTAGCGATGAGGATGCGCAGTGCAAACAACGGTATGTCGGTGATAGAGATCGCGGTTCCGAGTTCGCCAAAGAAATCTCCAGCGTGTTGAATGGCCTCTTCTGGCACTGTATCTGTTTGCCACAGTTGATGCAGGAAGGAAGCGTGTGCTGTTTCTGGCAGGGGCTCCGTGAACTGTAAAGCCCCATAGAGTTTACTGAGTCGGAGGAGTTCTTGTAGGAATTGTGGGTTGTCCTTCTGTGGTTGGAGTTTTAGCGTTTTTGCGGATAACTCCAACAAATTTTGACCAAACTGGATGACATCGGTACGTTGGTCAGGATCAGCAAGACCATAGATTACTTCACCGAACTCGGCTGTGGCTTTGTCGATTGCTTCTTCCCGTAATTGGTTGAGGGATTGTAAGGTGGCTCCACCGTTTTTAAGGATGGCTCGGTTTTGCAAGTCTTTGAGGAGTGTATCGAGGTAAAAGTTAAGCGGCTCTGGATCGGTATCGCTGGAAGTATCTGGCTGCAAGCCGAGGTAGGTTCTACCGACTCCTGTGAGTTCATGGAAGAACTCCTTATTTTGGGCTTGTCCTAAGTCATCCGAGGCTTGGGCTGCGACAGTCAGCAAACTGCTGGTGAACTCCAGGAGTTGAGACGGATCAACGGGTCCAATGCCAGTAGAGCCTTGAATAAACTGGCTAAACTGGTCGGCTCCTTGGGAGATCGCACTATCACTGCTGGCGTTGAGTAAGGTTTCGAGGAAAAAGGTTGAAGGTGCAGTACCTGTTAGCTCTAGTAGTCCATAGGCACCAGCTAATCCAACCACCTCTTTCAGGAACTCAGGGGACTGGGCTAGATCGTGAATCGGGCTTGCGGTGTCCTCAGCGTTGATCTGAGTTGCTTTAAGAAGATTGGTAGCAAGCTTCAGCGTGTTTTGCTGCTGAGCTAAAGTTTGTGCGCTTGTAAAGAAATCCTGAAGTTCGTCTGCTCCAAGTTCAACCTCCTGGCGTGCTTCAGCGGCCCAGAGTGAATTGAGGAAGAAACCCAGGTCGTCAGTCGCCTCTTGAGGGTTAAGTTTAGCGTAAGCATCGGCGAGTGCGAGGATTTCATTAGTGAGGTCATCGTTATCTTCAACGGGCAGTTGAGCGAGCTTTGCTGCTGTGAGGACGGTCGTTTGAAAGACTTGTTGCTTAAGGGACCACTGAGGAGGTTGCCCTGCTTGAGGAGGTGGAGTGGTCTGTAGTTGAGATTGGAGGAACCAGGCGAGGGAGTCAGCGACGGAATGGAGATCGGACTTCGACTGAGCATTGAGGACAGCGGAGAAAATACCAGAGAAGGTGGAGTCAACGAGTTCGTAGAACTCACCGTCATGGACGAGTTCAGCGGAGGCCATCAAAGTGTCCTTCAACTGGGAGAGCTGAGCCTTGAGGGGTTCCTCCAGTTGCTCAATGGTTTTATCGAGGGCGAAGGAGAAGCGCTCCAGGTACTCCATCGGAGGTTCTGGAGGAGTGTCACCGCCACCACCACTGCCCGTGTTGGCCGGAGCATCGGGTTCGAGGTCAGGAAGAGGTGGGAGCGGAGGGCGAGAACCTGTTGGGGCAGAGATTTCACCCGATGTTCCAGAGCGGGAATAGGAGCTACCGTTCGAGACGCCATTCAAGGTGGATCGCCAACCCCCAGAATGGACCCAAGTGCCGATGCCCAATTCTCGGTTGAATGTGAAGGAGCGAGACCACCAAACCTCATAGAGATAGTCGAGGTCTAAATGATTTCCGTGTTCATCGAGTTGGTCATCGTATACCTGTCGGCCAATCGTGGTTTTACCCTCTTTTGTCCAGGAGTAACCCGTATCTGTGTCGTGACGGGTAAACGAATAAGACTGCTGCTTTGAGGTGTCAACGGCCTGGAACGTTTCGTGGTAGCCGTCCTCACTGATGGTGTTGCGGTGTTTCGTAGATGAATGACTCGAGACATGAGAGCGAGAAGTTGTAGAACCATCGGCAAACTCTTGTCCAGACGCTTCTGAAGTCGCGCCGGAGTTGAGAGATCGAAAAACCTCCGTGTACCCAATGCCGTCGTAGGTTCTTTGCTTATAGGACTGTTCGCGAGCCGTCTCTTCAGCGGTCTTGGAGCCAGTGGAGTTACCCTGATAAGTGGTGGTTGAGGTGGATTGTGTTTGCTTGTCAGAGGTGTCAGTAACCGGGCCAGACCAGGTATTGGCAACCTTATCCTCTAGCAACTCCTCCTCTGTTGTTTGAATGAGGCGTTCAGTTTTGGTTAAGCCGGTCGTTTCTGTTGGCCCTGTAGTGGTCGAGTTTTCGGTTGAGGTTTCCTCCTTGCGATAGTTTTTGGTTGACTCGATGGTCCATTGAGGATTGCTACCGTAGTAGTCACTCCACTGTTGAAATTCGGTTTTGCGAGTTTCTTCCTGCGTATTCGAGGTTTTGAGGCTGGAGTACCCATCGGTTTCGGATGTTTCAGTTGAGGAGTCAAAGGAAGTTTCTATTGAAGAGTAAGAGGAGGTTCCATCCCACCAGTCTCCTGTAAAGAAGGGGCCGGTTTCCTCAAACGTATAGGTTGCTTCGGTAGGGCGTTCGTTCGGTATAGAGGAGCCATGGATGAAGCTAGACAGGCTACTCGCTCCCGCTTGTGGCAGCGTTGCGGGTTGAGAGGGTTGTGTTTCTTTAGCAAGCTGAATTGCAGCTGGAAGATTGAGGAGACCTGCCCCTGATAGGGCATCCCAACCGGGGTTGAGGATATCAGAAGCGGAGGCTTTAAGGATGTGAATAACCTGTTGATAGCTCAACTGAGGATTTTCTGCCCACACGAGCGACACCGCCCCCGTGGTATGAGCCGCCGCAATCGAAGTGCCCTCAATGCCGTCTACACCCTGCGGTAATTGACCTGGCGCGAGGAGGTCGAGGGCAAAGCCAATCGCGGAATAGGGAGCGGGATCGCCTCCCTCTGCGGCCCCCACCGTAATGACATTGTCAAATGCGCGAGAAGCATGAGCCAGTGCCGACATTCCGCCCTCATTCCCGGCTGCCACGACGACAATCACCCCATACTGCTGCGCATAGGTCAGCGCCTCAACCTCCGGCTGTGTGAAGTGATGACGAACCGAGACAGAGCCATCAGGATTGGTTTGCGTCAACTCAAAGCTCAAATTGACCACCGCATTGGGCTGCTCAGATGCCTTAGCAACATCAACGAACTCAACCAACGCATTGGCCCACTGCCCCGAGCCCACAGCGCGGCTGACCCAAATCGGAGCCTCATCATTGAGCCCATCGATGCCAACGCCATTGTCTTGAGTGGCCCCAATCACCTGCACGACTTGAGTTCCGTGACCGTTCCCTTCCCCTGGAGTGAGCAGAGGATTGCTATCCCCCGCAACATAATCCTGACCCAGAAGGATGCGAGTGTAGTCGAGGTCGGGATGGTCCACTAACACCCCTGTATCAATCACCCCAATCAGCGGTTGGTTTGCTCGAGGATTCTCAACCTCAACACCCACTGGATCTTCTGGCTCATTCAAGCCATCGGGTTCAGAACTGTTGTCAGGTGACCCTTCAGATGATTCATCGTCATCGGTCGAATCATCTTCCAATTCATCTTCATCGGATGAAGGCGATCGCGTCTCATCCTCATCCACTCCTTCCGCATCAGGTTCAGGCGTCGATATATCCTCCGGTATCTCCTCAATGGGCAGCTCATCCTCAACCGAGACATAATCCAATAATTCTTGCCCGACCGCAGAAGACCGCCAATCGCGATTGGGGTTGATGACCTCATCCAGGGAAACAGCCGTTCCCCTCGCCCCTTTGACCTGAAAAATGATGTCATTGTAATCGCGATCGCTTGGGCCATCGAGGCGGAGGGTTTCCATGGCGAAGGTGTGCCCTCCGCCCGTGACATCACTCACCTGCAGCAGATGAAAGCCTTCGGTGGGGTTCGCAGCGGCCAGGGCACTCTGCTACAAAAGCTAATCAACCTCGGTATCTTAGAGCAATCCAACGCTTCTACAGTCTCCCTACCACCTCCCAAAAATCCTCCCTACACCCCTCGGCTCAAGCCAACGGTTGAATGGATTGAGCACGAAGACGGGTATTGGATTCTGCGCAATCCAGAGCACCTAACGTTTCTTCAAGTTGATGCTCAAACGAAGGGAGTAATTGAGCAATTCGGCTATGTTCCTTTGAGGGACATTGCTCAGCAACAGGGGCGGGATCGTGTCAAACCATTACTTCAGCAATTGACAGCGACGGGAATGTTCGAAGGAACGTCTCCACCCAAACCGAAACAGGGTAAATGGACTCCGTTGCAATTACTGAATATTAAAGTTCCCCTGTGCAATCCAGATCAGTGGTTGACTCGCCATATCCAGCCCATTCAGTGGATCTGGACACAACAGTTTTTCATCACCTTGCTGTGTTTCCTGGCATTCACCGCTGTATTCGTGTTGCATCATCAGAGCGATATTGCATTAACCACCCAGCAATCTCTCAGTCATCTCACCCCAACGCTAATTCTCAGTTTTATCGTTTTCTCGGTCCTGGTCATTGCGCTACATGAGTTAGCGCATGCCTTCACGCTGAAACGGTACAACGGCACCGTCCCTGAAATTGGGATCATGCTGATGCTATTGATGCCAATCGCCTACACCAACACCACCGACCAGTACCGCCTGCCCAAACGCCGCCAACGCGGGTTGGTTGTGGGAGCAGGTGTATTGTGTCAACTGCTGCTGGGGGCGATCGCATTTTGGGTGTGGAGTGGAGCGGCGACCGGGAGCTGGCTCTGGACCGCAGCCTATTTGATGATGATGGCGGCTGTCGTTACGGTCGCCATCAACCTGAATCCGCTGGCGAAATTTGACGGGTACTATCTAGCGATCGCGCTGAGTGGAATTAATAACCTGCGGCAGCGGTCCTTTGAGTTTTACAAACACGTATTCACGCTTCAACCGAGTCATGAGACAGCGGGCGATCGCTGGATTCTGGCGGCCTATGCCCCGTTCAGTTTGATGTATGTGCTGATGGTCTTTGGGGTGTTGATCATCAAGATTGCAGCCTGGATCCTCGCCACTATTCCCATCACAGCGGCATTGTTGCTGGCTTTATGGGCAATTTACTACTTTGTTTGGCCAACCACACCCTCTCGTTAAAGGCTTCACCGCAATGAGCGCACATCTGCCAACCGGAGCAACAACTGGAGTTTCCCCATTTCAAGTGGTGCCTCCTGGGCAAATTAAGCCACGTCCTGCCGGTCCATCGCCTGCAGCGGTTCCTCCAGCACCAGAGCCACCTGCAAATGAAACAGAACCGAGCGATCGCGCTCTTTCTGAAGACACCAGTGCTCCTTCTAGAGGGCATCGGCGTTGGGCGATTGTGGCGATCGCCTGTGCGAGTTTGGGAGTGGTGAGTTTGATTCCAACACCCTATGAAGTAGGTGGCACTGTTCAGTTGACGTGGAAACAATCTGCCCGGCAATCGGTGCATACGCCCGTGCCTGCAATGGTGAGTGAGATTCTGGTGGAGACAGGAGACGTGGTGCAACCCGGGCAAGTTCTGGCCCAGTTGAATAGCCCCCAGTTGAACCGGGAGATTGCCGAGCTGGAAGAGAAGCTGGCTCGCTCCAGGCAGGAGCGCGAGGCGGCCCAACGAGAAGTAGTTCGTGCCAATGCCACCGTCCTAGAAGCAGCTGCTAGAGCCGAAGCCGCAGAGGCGCGATCGCAGAACCGGCTGAGCCAACTGGAACAGGGTGTTCTGACGCCGGAGGTACAGGCATTGGTTGTGGAGCGCGATCGCCTGGAGGGGCAGATTGAGGAAGTGGCGGTGCAAGTGCAGCGATATGAAGCGCTGCATCAGCAGGGGGCGGTATCGCTGCCACCCTGGAGAGTTATCAAATCCAACAGCGGAATCTGGAGCGGGATCTAGCAGCAAAAGCAGAGCAAGTTCGGCTGGCCCAACGGCAGCTGATAGATGTGACGATGGATGAAGCTGCTGCGGCTGCGACGCAAGATACATCGGTAGTGGCCGCTCAACAGGTTGCCAATGCTGCAGTTCAAGTGTCAGCCCAGACCCAAATAATTGAGACGCTCACTCGTCGCCTGCAAGAATTGCGATCGCTGCGTGGAACCTTGACCCTGCGTGCGACCACGAGCGGAACCGTGATTACCAGTGATTTAGACCTGCGAGTGGGGCAGGAGTTGCGACCGGACACGGCATTGATGCAGATTGCCGAGTTGGGGTCGTTGACGGCGAACGTGGAGATTCCCGAGGAAGATTTGGATTATGTGGAGATGAATGCCCCCGTCACCTTTCGCCCCCGGCAAGCGAAGCTGGAGACCTACACGGCGCGAGTGGAAGACATTCTGTACAACGTTGAGCCAGATAAAACAGAGCAGCGACGGGTCGCGACGGTGCGGCTCATCATCGATAACCCGGATAACCGCCTACGTCCCGGTTCCAGCGGATATGCACGCATTTTTTCGGAGTGGATACCGCTGTATGAACGAGCAGGGCGAGAAATCTTGAAGTTGATACCCGAGCGCTTTTTATAGTCCGAGGTGAAGTTGACTAGAGGGAAGCGATGTCGAGTATGGTGAGGGAGCAATTTTCAAATGCATTGCAAAAGCGATGGAGGCGAAGGAGTAAGGCGTTGTAATAGGGATAGGGGTCATCATGTTCAGCTTGAAGCCGATTGTAAAGGGCGAGTTCAGGTTCGGAGGGAAGGCGATCTGTGGGGAACTGTAAACCCGCTTGAGTGAGACGAGTAGCTGCGATCGCAATTAGCAATGACTCAACCGTATCGGTATTGTCATGGAGCAGATCATCGAGCCCAGGCAGAATCAGTTCTGCTCCTGGAAGTTCACTCAACCTCATGGGTTCTCCTCTAAGGTGCCTTCGACCTGTTCGTCGGTTAATACCCTACCTGCCCCTAGCAAATTCATCGTTGCGTCTCACGGGTATTTGTTGTGATCGGCGATAAATGACCGTCAACGCTAGCCCTTTCCCCAAATGCTAGATCGTTGAGAGCGATTGCATTGTATTTCAACTTTCTGGAGGTGGCCTTTGATCGGATTAAGCAACGCCGTAGCCCGTGAAGGGACGCTTGTAGGCAGGGTGCAGACCTAGGATGATGTCTGTCTTGGGGATGCCCATGTCGATGAGTTCTAGTCCAACATCAATATCGGTGGTATTTTGTTGGAGCCAGATTTTGCCGTCTTTAATATCGAAATGGAGAACGGCGTGGTAGACACGGGATAAGCCTCTCCAACCGATGCGCATAAGTTGGTAGTGATCACGGCTCGGGTCAAACAGGAGGATATTTTCAACCTCTGCATCGTGAGTGTTGGATTGACTATGGCGCTCCAGGAGAGTTTGAACGCAGGTGCGGTAATAGTCTAGTTTATCCATGTCACAATCTCCTCAGTGATTGGGTTATAGACAATCAAATTCAGATGGTGGCGTTTGATAGCGACCTGGGCAAAGCGGCTTTGAAAGAAGATTTCATAAGTGTCGAGGGGAACAGCGAGGTAAAGCTGTCGATCTGGTTGGTTAACCTCTAGCATGATTTTATAGTTGAGAAACTGGCCTAAAGCAGTGTGGAAATCGCTAATGGGCGATGGGCTGATAAAGCTTTTGATCTCAACAGCAATTTTTTCCTCTCCCCGTTCGGCAGCGAGCAAGCGTTCGGCGGCCAAATCAATTTTGACTTTGACCTCTTCCCATTCGAGTTCAAGAGGGTCACTGGAAATGTACCATTGCTCCTTTTCCAGCCCCCGCCTAACGGCTTGGTGGAATAGATCTCTGGTGCTCACGGCAGTTGTATCCTCCTGAAGTGACCATAGATTTGAGTGACAAAATAACGCATGATGATTTATCCGCACGAAGCGTTGCCATCAGGTGGCTTGCTTATTGTCTTGGCCTAGGGGCAAATATTTGGGGTGACAGGTCAGGATGAAAAGAATGCTATTTGGGAAGCGCGATTGTACAAGAACGGCTTCATCCCCTCTGGCACAAAGTTAATCACAAGACGGCATATGCGTAACGTGACTGAGCGTGAAAGAGCGATCGCGTAGGTAGAAGCGGCTCTTGGAGTGAAGACAGCAGGTTCTACAATTTGTTGACCGAACAGGACAATTTCGCTGCAGCTGATGAGATTCCTCTCCTCAGTCTTCAAAGGGGTTTACGGACAACACAAAACCTGGCAGAACGTCTTCGCCGGAGAGTTCAGTGGGTAACTGACGCACCTCTTCGGGTTGTCCGTAGCGGTAGATTTCGACTTGTTGATCCTGGGGATTGAACATCCAGCCCAATCGAACTCCGGCGTTTATGTACTCCTGCATCTTTGCTTGCAGCAGTTCCAAATCATCGGTAGGGGAGCGCAGTTCTATGACAAAGTCAGGGGCAATGGGAGGGAATTTGCGCCGTTGTTCTGGAGAGAGGGCTTGCCATCGAGATAACTCCACCCACGCCGCATCTGGGGAGCGGTCGCCTCCATTGGGCAGTTTAAACAAGGTGGAAGAACTGAAGGTTTTGCCCAATTTGGACTGACGGTTCCAGATGCCCAAGTCAATACCGAACTCCGACTCATAACTTCCGCCCTCTCCCCCGACCGGTGACATAACAATCAAAGCTCCCTTGGCACTCCGTTCAATGGACAGATCAGGGTTACTGAGGCAAAGCTGGTAGAACTGCTCATCAGTGAGATGAACCTGATTCATCTCTAGCACGAGTGGCAACGTCAGTGAAACCATAGTCCCGTCCCGATTCATCCGACTAAATCCGTGAGTCTCATTATGTCATTGATCAAATATGAATCAGAGTATTGATGAGTTTTGATCGCCCCTATCCTTCGCCCCAGCACAAAATATTTTGCCTTACCTCCTGTAAGCGCGATCGCCCCCTCTCACTCTTCCCCCCTTCCTAACCTACAGCCTTACATCCTCAGTAATCGGCTTGTCATGGCGAACGTTGTGGCGTTGACCAAGGCCATGTTTTAGATGATGATCCTCAATGTCCTGCTTCCGGTGCTTCATGACATCTTGCACCTTGCCCTGAGAAGCCGAGAAGCCACTCCCTCGAATCACCCCCAGGATGGTGGGCACGGAAATAAACCACTTGCTATCAAAGTCGTGATTTGGGTCATCATTCCAAGCCATGATGAGGTCAATCGCCACGCTGATTTTGCCTGACGCTTGCTCCCCTTGCTTATCCTCTCGAACCCGTCTGGGCAGAGATGCCGATGTTTGTTTCGTTGGAGGAGCAGGCAGAGCCACTGGAGTAGCAGCCGGCGCGATCGCCTCCCCCCCATTCTCCTTGTTCTCCCCCGTCCCCCCAGCAGTCCCCCCCAGCATTCGTTTAACTTGTTGAAACTGCTCCACCTCTGCCTTCAGCCGTTGATTTTCCCTCCTCAACGCCTCCAACTCCTCATGCTCCACCCCCCGTTCCTGCAACTCCTTTAATTCAGCCCTTGCCTGATCCCGTTCCGCTGTGAGCGATCGCCCCTCCTCCCTCAATCTTTCAATTTCCCGAGTAAACCACTGAAAAGTCGAGCCAAAAGACTCAATCGAGGAAGCGATCGCCGGAGTTTTATCATCCTGCATGAACTGAATGACCGCCTCCAACACCTCCGCATAAGACCCCTCGACCTCCAACTTCTTCGCCACCACCTCCCTCAACTCATGCATCAGATCAGACGGCACATGAGTCCGAGACTTCCGTGCTGGAGACTGAGAAGGTGCGATCGCCATGAGTTGCTGCTCCTGTAAGGCTTCAAGATTGGACTGAGATCGAGCGGCATTGAGAGAAGGCGCGATCGCCATCGGTTGCTGCTCCTGTACCGCCTCAATCACTGCATATTCCAACCGCTCCGATTGCTCAGATTCAACCTCAACCGACTCAACCGTTTCGACTGTTTCACCTGGTTCAACCGTTGTTGGCAATGCTCCAAACCGCTCCAACAAAATGCCCTTCTCATTGAGCTGCTGCCCTTGCGCCCCGATCAAGCGGTAATGGAAATAATGCTCCGTCGCTCCTGCATTCTTGCGACTGGCCAACTCCCGTTCCCCAATGACATGACCCAAATGCGTCTGCACAAAGCGATGAGTGCTCTGATTGGGAGGGCAAAAATAATGCACCGCAATCTCCGCATAACAACCACGTAGATTATGCGCCGAAACCCCCTTCTCCCCCCTCAACACCGGAATCACCTCCGACTCCTCAAACTCCCGCCTGATGTAATACCTCACCGACGTATTGAGCCGTGCATTAATGTCATCCGGCTCCAAATCAACCAACGCTTGAATTCTGGGATGCGCTCTAAACTTATCAAGCGCCAACAGAACATTATCACTTTCAATCAACGTCGCGATAAGGAACGTTTGAGCCGCCTCCAGATTTTGAACCCCCTTCTTCAGTTGCCCCCGAAACGCGATCGCATAGGGATGAGCCGTAGACTTAAACTCCCCCATTGCCACAATTTCACTAAACCTGCGACCTGTGACCGCCAATAGCCCCACCGCCCACTCATACGGCGTTTCCCCCTCCAACAGATCCCTCGCCTTCGCAATAAACCTGTTGGCCCGAATTGGCTGTAAATCATCCTGCTTTTGATTATTCGCAACCGTCGTCTTCTCCTTCAGGGCCCGATGTACCTCATTCGAGTACAGCAAATATTTCAAACCCCAATGCGCATAGACCTTCCCAAACGCATTCGGCTCCAACTCTTGTTTGGGCAGTCTGCCCTCCTCCACCGCCAGGGCAATTACCTTACGCCATTCCGGCAGATATTGATTGGCAATACTCCCAACCGGATAGCCCTCTTCCAGTAGGCTAATTTCAGCCTCACACAGCGCGATCGCCTCCTCCTCACTCTGACATCGAGCCAAGCGATCGACAAAGTGTAGCGCCAACTCCGACCGTTCCTGACGACTCAACTTCGTCCGTTCTCCCAACGCAATGCGATCGCGGAAACGAGCAACCAATTCCTCGCGAGTTGGGTCATCAGAGACAGACATGGAACCAGGCATAAAAGGTAGCCCTCAACAATAACGATGAACCCGATCAGAGCCATGAAAGGCAAACCCAAGTGCAATAGCGCAATCTAAACTGCGATCGCCATTGCCTGTAACAATGAGACGTGTCAAAGTACCGTAACCAAAACAGACAAATTTATCTTTACTATCAACCACTTATCATAGCTATCCATATCAAATATTGTCAACAGCAACCCTTATCCTGCAAAACCTTCAAGCAAGCAAGCGCAATACTTTCAGGCATTTCCAATGATCGATAAGAATATCAAAACAACCTTGAACTCATGACGATAACCATAGATTTGAATATCTTATCAAATAAGGATGCTTTTCCGCCAAGAACAAGATGTGCGATCGCCCAGGTTGATTTTTGCGATCGCACAACGCCAACAAAGTGTTTAGCAGTGCAAACCTCTAAATCCCTAAAACTATTACACAGCAATGATTTCAGGCATCGAGGTCTCACAAGGATCAGCGATCGTTCCTCACAAACGGGCGATCGCTTTTACTTTTCTTATCGTTTCCTGCATTTCTGAATGGTGACATGCTTATCCTTGGGGGCGATCGATAAGTATGTTAAATAAAGAGTTGTGATAAGTTATTTATATGGATAAGTATGCATAGCTTTTTGGTAAACCAAAAAGCTATGCATACTTATCCATATAAATAACTTATCACAAC
>NZ_JBNXVR010000010.1:0-173222 GCF_050565595.1 Leptolyngbya sp. AN02str
GGTTCAGGCGGTTGAGCAAGGATTATGAGGTGTATTCAGAGGTCAGTGAAGCGATGATTTATGGCTCCTTACTGCGGCTGATGCTTCGAAGATTAGGAGCTTAAGATTTCATTCATAAATCAGCTCTTAATGAACCACAGCCCATATCTAAAAGACGGTGTTCGGGTAAAAGACCGTTTTCTTTTAAGAAATCAAATTGAAGTTGCCCTAACTCTTCCCACAAACCACCGATAAATTGTCTATGTTTTCCAGCTTTAATCTCCTCTGGAGTGAGCTGTCGCCAGTATTGGTTTACGTTCTGCATGTGACCTCATCCATCGAAAGTTGAAAAATTTGGTGCTGGTGATGCAGCGATGGTTAGGCAGAAGTGGGAATGCCCAAGTCAGCAAGGAGTTGGCGATCGCTCTCCACATCAGGGTTTCCGGTGGTAAGCAGCTTTTCGCCATAGAAGATAGAGTTGGCTCCGGCCATAAAGCACAGAGCCTGGGCTTCGCGGCTGAGTTGGGTGCGTCCGGCACTGAGGCGAACGCGGGCAGTGGGCATGAGGATGCGGGCCGTGGCGCACATACGTACCAGATCAAACGGATCAATCGGGGTTTGCTCTTCCAGGGGGGTGCCTTCTACAGCCACCAATGCATTGATGGGCACACTCTCGGGATGGGGATTCATGTTGGCCAGAATTTCCAATAACCGAGCGCGATCGCGCCAGGTTTCGCCCATGCCAATAATGCCGCCGCAGCAGACGGTAATGCCTACCTGTCGCACATGCTCCAACGTTTGCAGGCGATCGCTATAGGTGCGGGTGGTAATGATGCGATCGTAAAACTCGGGACTGGTATCCAGGTTGTGGTTGTAGGCGGTGAGTCCGGCGTTGGCCAAGCGCTGCGCCTGGTGAGCGGTCAACATTCCGGCGGTGACGCAGGCTTCCATGCCCATTTCCCGCACACCCTCCACCATCGACAGCATGGCGTCAAAGGCGGCTCCATCTCGAATTTCGCGCCAGGCCCAACCCATGCAAAAGCGGCTGGCTCCCATCTCTTTGGCCTGCTTCGCCTGGGCCAGCACCGAATCCACCCTAGAGAATTCTGGATCAACCGACGTGTCGTAATGGGCCGACTGAGGGCAGTAGGCGCAGTTTTCGGCACAGCCACCCGTCTTCACACTCATCAGTGTGGCCAACTGCACATTCCCATTCGGATTGGCCTGCCGATGCACCGTTTGCGCCTCATACACCAGATCCAACAGCGGACGGTGCAGCAATTCCAAAATGGCCTCGGTCGTCCAGGTGGGTGCCGAACTGGCCGAAGTGATGGGTTGAGCCGGAGTGGGATGCAGTGAGGTCACGGGTTTAATGAGAATTAACGATGTGGACGGGTGATGGGTTCCATTTTGGATTTTAGATTGGCGATTTTGAATTGCGGCAGGCTGAACAGATGGCGCTTCGGCAATGGGCGATCGCGGTGAATCCCAAAATGGACGTGGATGGGCAATGCGAATCTGGGTGCATTCCCCTTTATGTAGCCCTCTCCCCAAATCCCTCTCCCAAGGTTGGGAGAGGGACTTTGAACCTTGCTCCCCTTCTCCCAAGGCTGGGAGAAGGGGTTGGGGGATGAGGGCCAAACCTTGGGGATGCAACTTCAAATCATAGCTTTCAATATGGTCTGAATACCGCTGTAGACGAGAGACAGTTCCTCATCAGTGATGCAGTAGGGCGGCATGAGGTACAGCACATTGCCCAATGGCCGCAGCAACAGGCCGTGGGCGATCGCCTTTTCCCGAATGACACGCGACACTTGATTCAGGTATCCCGGCGCATCTGGGGTCACAATATCCAGGGCAGCGATGGTGCCCGTCACGCGGATGTTGGTGACGTTGGGCAAGTCTTGTAGCTCCGCGAGATGCTGCCAGTGTTTGGCTTCGAGTCCACGAAACTGGGGTTCGGCCTGTTGGGTGAGATCCAGAGAGGCGATCGCGGCAGCACACCCCAGCGGATTGGCGGTGTAGCTGTGGCCGTGGTAAAAGGTGTGCGTCGGGTCGTCACTATAGAACGCCTCATAGATGGCCTCGGTAGAGACCGTGAGGGACATCGGCAAAAAGCCACCTGTCAACCCCTTCGACAGGCAAATCAGGTCGGGCGTGATGTTGGCGCGTTGGCTGGCGAACCATTCTCCTGTGCGGCCAAAGCCCGTCATCACCTCATCGCAAATCAGCAGCGCACCCGCATCCCGCGCTAACTGCTGCACCTGTTGCAAGAATTCGGGCCGACACATGCGCATACCGCCTGCCCCCTGCACCAACGGTTCGATCAGCACCGCCGCAACGCGATCGCCCGTTTGGGTCAATACCCGCTTCAGTTCGGCCAGGGCGTGTTGCTCCTTCGCCTCAACCTCGGCATCATCTCGATGGGTTTCGGGGAACGGCACGTACTCCACCGCAAACAGCAGATCGGCAAACACGTCCGAAAAGAGCGATCGCGCTCCCACCGACATGGCCCCGACCGTATCACCGTGGTATGCGCCTTCAAACGCAACGAAGGTGGTGCGCTGTTGCCCCTGGTTGCGCCAATACTGGTACGCCATTTTGAGCGCCACTTCCACCGCTGTGGAGCCGTTATCGGAAAAGAAGACTCGCTGCAACTGACCGGGCAAATGCGGTACCAATCGTTCTGCCAACTGCTCTGCTGGCTCGTGAGTGAACCCAGCAAAAATGACGTGCTCCAGCGTTTTGGCCTGTTGGTAAATGGCCTCGGCAATTGCGGGATGAGCATGACCATGCAGGTTGACCCACCAGCTAGAGATGCAGTCCATGATGCGATCGCCCGATTCCAGCTCTAGCCATACGCCCTGAGCCGATTTCACTTTGAGCGGCGTGGGCGCAGTTTTGGCCTGGGTGAAGGGATACCAAATGTGTTGCATGGCATTTGACGTAAGTTGTTTAGAAAGAAGTCACAGGATTTGTCCTCCTGCCAATTCTGGGGAATCGGTTTGGAAGTCCCCCAGAATTGGGGGATTTAGGGGGCTTTGGGAAACAATCGCTCGAAGGCACTTCTGAGCGTAGCAGGATTAATGTCTTCCAACGGCTCCAGTTCGCCCAAAATTGGGATCTGGCCAAAGTGCGCGAACGCCCGCTTGTTCTCCTCATTCAACGGCCCGTTCATAATCACACCCAGAATGGGGATGTTGGCCTGCTGCAACTGCCGGATGGATAGCAGCGTGTGGTTGATGGTTCCTAGCTGAGTCCGCGACACTAAGCACACGGGTAGCTGAAACTTTTGGATCAAATCAATGATCAAGTCTTTGTCGTTGAGGGGAACCAGCAAGCCACCCGCACCCTCGACGATGAGGGGCGATCGCGCAGCATGCGGCAACTCAAAATCCGATAGATGAATCTCCACGCCATCCAATCGGGCAGAGAGGTGGGGCGACAAGGGCTCTGTAAGGCGGAAGCGCTCCGGTAGGAAATGAGACTCGTCTAGCTGCGTCACGCTGCGCACGTACTCGGTATCGGTTATGGGCTCCAGACCGGACTGCACAGGCTTCCAGTAAGTTCCGTTTAACCCAATCGTAAGCATGGCCGACACGACAGTTTTACCCACATTTGTGTCGGTTCCGGTGACAAAGAATTGATCTGGAAATTGAAATGACATGATAGTCGAATGAATCAGAATAACAAGAATTTAATGCTTTTGAATGACTAGAAATGCCACATGGTACTGAACCGAAATCTGGCTGGATGTTTGACGGTTCCAGTAACGAATAAGTTGACGCATCTGGGCTGTGGTGAGCTGCTGTTGCGATCGCTGCAACCCTGCCCCAATTTGCTTCAAGCTGTTAAAGAAGGCGATCGCGCCCTCGTATTCTGCGGTAAATGTTTGCTCATAGATTTGGCAACATGTTTGATTACTGGTGAGAGATTGAGCAAGCCTTTCTGCATTAGGCAAAGCATTGGCAGTATAGGGAAGTCCTAACGCCTCACAGACTGTTTGCCACTCTCCAAAACTTTGATCGGTGGGGAAAGAAACCAGCAACACGCCACCGGGTTGTAAGGCATGAATGAGCCGATGTAAACTCTCGACTGGACGCTCAAACCATTGCACAACAAATCCGCTCACGATCGCTGCATACGTTTCTTCTCCAGTTACCGATTCGCCATCCAATTGACAAAACGTGAGAGCATCTGAGCGTGTGGATGGAATGGTGAGCGATCGCTGGCAACATTCCAACATCTCCAAAGAAAGATCCGTAATTTCCAACGGATGATGGGGAAACTGTTCTACCAATGTCTGGGTGACAAATCCAGTGCCGCAGCCAATTTCCAGAATCTCACCCATAGGAAGATCTGAGGCGTATTGTTGCAGCAAATAGCTGAACGTTTGGGCTGCTGCGGACTGTACGATCGCATATCCGCTGTATGTGTCAGTTGCCTGACCAAAGCGATCAGCAACATGATCTTTATAGGAAGATTCAGTAATAGCAATCGTTGAAATACACATGCAGCGAAAATGTACAGTGGGATTAATTTAGAATGAGCGATCGCATTTTGCTAAACGTATTCCAACAGTCCTCAAGATGGCTGAATGGAAGTGCGTGCCCTGCTTCCTCATGTTCGACAAAATGAGTCAATTGATTACATTGCTTGAATAACTCTTGGCCTTGAGAGATGGGCACGATCGCATCCTTCACGCCATGTAGGATCATAATCTGAGGAATGAGCGCAAATGGATCTAAATTCAAATGGTTTGTATTCATGTGCATCAAATCTTGCAGAAGCAACTCATGATCGCTACGATTCATCTGCTGATTCTCAACATGAGGGCTGCCGCAGTTTGTGTGAAAGGTGTTGAGTACCGTTTCGGGATCTTCTTGATAGCGTTGGATCATTTGGTTTAGCACCCGCTGCGATCGCCGCTGTTCCCGTTCTGCCGATGGATGAAACTCTTGAAAGCTGCTGAAAATCACTAACCACGTAGCCCGCTGCAACACTTCAGCCGGACACAAATGCAGCCCATAAGAGTGTGCGAGAACAATCAGCGGCTGTTCGCTTCTTAAGTCATCTACACTCGGCGTGTAAGCTTGGCCAAAATAGCCGCGATCGAAGGCAGAAAAGCTCATGTTTTCCGCTTCAAACCGTCCTTTCCAGCCCGCCCAGCAGCTCGCATCAAATCCCCAGCCGTGGTACGCCACAACCCTAGCTTGCTCTACCATGCCACTCCTCAATTGCCTGCATTAATGCCTGAAGCTGCTCGCCCGTGTGCTGGCTCGACAGGGCAAACCGCAACCGTGCTGTACCGCGCGGCACTGTTGGTGGTCGAATCGCAGAGGCCAGCAGTCCCTGTGTTTCTAGCCAGTGGGACAAGTGCAGCGCTTGCGCCTCGTCGCCTACCACCAGCGGCACAATTTGCGAGCTGGAGCCGCGCGTATCGTAGCCAAGCTGCCGAATGTGCTGACGCAACTGCTCCGCCTGAAAATGCAACCGCTGCCGTTCCGCATCCAAGCTGGGCACCAGTTCCAGAGCGGCAGAAATCGCCCCAATGACTCCCGGCGGCAGTGCCGTGGTGTAAATAAAACCGGGACAGCAGTTCACCAGGTAATCGCGTACGGCTCGTGAACAGGCCACAAACGCGCCAAACGCCCCAAACGCTTTGCCAAAAGTGCCAATTACCAAGTCCACACCGGGCTGATGGGCCGCCAAGCCCACGCCATTTTTGCCCAGCACGCCCAGCGCATGGGCATCGTCCAGGTACAAAATGGCGTTGTAGGTTTGGGTCAACTGCACCAATGCGGAGACATCGCTGCGATCGCCATCCATGCTAAACACGGTTTCCGAGGCAATCAGCATCCGGCTATAGCCTTGCCCAGCAGCCTTGTCTAGCAACCGTTCCAAATGCTCCAAATCGTTGTGCTGGTAGCGCATGAGCCGTGCTCCGCTGGCCAACATGCCCTGCACCATACTGTTATGCACCAGGCGATCGCACAGCACCACCGACGACGCATCCAACAGTGCAGGCAAAATCGTCGCATTGGCCTGAAATCCCGAGTTAAACAGCAGGGCCGCTTCCTGTCCACAGGCCGCTGCCAGCCGTTCTTCTAGCTCTTGGTGAATTGGCAGCGTTCCCGTGATGAGCCGCGAGGCCGACGCGCTGGTGCCGTAGCGCATCGTCATTTCCTGAGCCGCCGCAATCACCCTGGGATGCTTCGACAAGCCCAAATAATCATTGGAACTGAAGTTGACGAGAGGGCGATCGCCTCGCCAGCCCCGCACCGCATCTTCTGGCGCAAAGGGCACCGCTGCCCGCAGCAAATGATCACGCCGCCGCTGCGCCAGCGCTTCTTCCACAAACCCAAACTTATTGGTTTTTACCTGCTCAACCTTTGCCACAGCCAACTCAAGGGCAAGGCACCAAACCCAGCCCAGTGCATCACTATAGCAAACGCCGACATCCCAAATATGCGGGAACCGAAAGATCTTAGAGCTGAGCTTTCAAGAAATCTAAATGGGATTCGCTAATCGGTAGTCAGGCCAGTTCCCGCCTCGCATAATAGGAGGTGTAGCAATCCAGCACCGCTATGGTTCAAACACCATCTAAACCCATCTCTCTGGAAGAATTCCTAAAGCTGCCAGAAACGAAGCCAGCCAGCGAATTTATTGATGGAAAAGTGATTCAGAAACCCATGCCTCAGGGACAGCACAGCCGGATTCAGCAGAAACTTACCGCTCGTATCAACGCTGTGACCGAAGACGAGCACATTGCTCTGGCTCTCCCTGAACTGCGCTGTACCTTTGGTGGGCGTTCCATCATTCCGGATATTGCCGTCTTCACCTGGGATCGCATTCCTTCCAACCCAGACGGCACGATCGCCAATCAGTTCAACGCCCAACCCGACTGGACGATCGAAATTCTCAGCCCCGATCAATCCGTCATGCGAGTGACCAGCAACATCCTGCATTGCCTCAGCCACGGCTCCCAGATGGGGTGGCTGATCGACCCCAACGAGAAACTCGTGCTGGTCTATGCGTCTAACCAACAGCCCAGCTTTTTTGAGGAATTGGGCGATCGCCTCCCCGTTCCCGAATTTGCCGCCACCCTTGCCCTGACCCTGGAACAACTGTTTGGCTGGCTGCAAGTTCGCTAATGCCAGATCCGGCTGGGCAGCCGCTAAACTAAACCCGGACAGTGGGCAACCAACGGCTGGCAATGGGCACACGCCACCCGGTACCAAAGGCGCGATCGGTAATTTTGAGGCCAGGAGGAGCCTGCTTGCGCTTGAACTCGGCTCGCGTAACCAGCCGCACCACCTTTTCCACCGTGGCCGCATCATGGCCCGCTGCGATGATATCTGCTAAGGATTCGTGGCGCTCCACAAACCGCTCCAAAATGTCATCCAAAATCTCGTAAGCGGGCAGCGAATCCTGATCCACCTGCCCCGGTTTTAACTCGGCGCTGGGCGGTTTGGAGATGACATGGGGCGGAATCACGGGCGTGGCCACAGCCCGAAGACAAAATGCATCAGGTAGAGCGAAGTTTGGAAACTGCATCGCTTCGTTGAGCCAGCGGCAGAGCGAGTAGACGCGGGTTTTGGGTACATCGGCGATCGCCCCCAATCCGCCGTTCATGTCGCCATACAGCGTGCAGTAGCCCACCGCCATTTCGGACTTGTTGCCCGTGGTAATGAGCAAATGGCCAAATTTGTTGGAAATGGCCATCAGCAACGTGCCGCGAATGCGCGACTGCAAGTTCTCCTCGGCAATGCCAAACTCCGTTCCGGCAAAGATGGGAGCCAGTCCCTGATCAAACCCCTCCATCATCGGCTGGATTGGGACGGTGTGGGTGCGAATGCCCAGATTCTTAGCCAGATCCAGCGCATCGGTAATGGAGTGATCGCTGCTGTAGGGCGAGGGCATAAGCACGCCCAGCACGTTTTCTGCGCCAATGGCTGCCGCCGCGATCGCCGCCACCAGAGTTGAGTCAATGCCCCCGCTCAAACCCAGCACCACCGTGCTGAAGCCGCACTTGCGCACATAGTCGCGCACGCCCATCACCAGCGCACACCAAATCTCTTCGTCATCCTGGGTAATGGCGGGGGCGATCGCCCCCGGCTTCACATCCCCTAACTCCTTGTCAAACTCCACCACCGTCAGATCCGACTCAAATTCCCTGGCGCGAAACACCACGTTCCCCTGGCGATTCAGCCCAAAGCTACTGCCGTCAAAGAGCAGATCATCATTGCCGCCCACTTGATTGGCGTAGAGAATGGGCACCTGGCAATTGGCCGCACTGTGGCGCAGCATCGCCTCGCGCACGGCCTGTTTGCCCACGCTGTAGGGCGAGGCCGACAGGTTCACAATTACGTCTACGCCTTGCGCAGCTAGGTCAATCAGCGGGTTGGTGGGATAGGTGCGCTTGCCCCAAAAAGCTTCGTCATTCCACAGGTCTTCGCAAATGGTGACGCCAACTTTGAGCCCAGTAGTGCGATCGCCCAGGTAGAACCAGTTGGTTTCAGTTCCGGGCTCAAAGTAGCGGTCTTCGTCGAATACATCGTAGGTAGGCAACAGCCGCTTGTGAAAATACTGCTGAATCTGCCCGTGTTGCAACAACGCTGTGGAGTTGAACAACGGCTTGCCTCCGGCAATGGCCGCGTTTTCGTTGGGCACAACGGTGCCAACCAATACAGCCAACTGGAGCGGCAAGTCGCGGGCCAACTGCTCCAACGTTCCGGCCATTGCTTCTAGAAAACTTGGCTGCATTAACAAATCACGCGGCGGATACCCACACAGCGACAACTCCGTAGTAAGCAACAAGGCGGCATCTTGGGCGATCGCCTGCTGCGCCGCATCCAAAATTTGCCGCGCATTACCAGCTAGGTCACCAATTGTCGGATTCAGTTGGGCGATCGCAATTTTCATAAAGTTATGAAGTTAGAACTACAAAAAATCAGACGTAACTGCAATTAAATCCTCAAATTCGTGCTGTCTTTATTACTTTTCCCAATATTGCATTTCCAACAGAGAGTTTGAAGATTTTCCATATCATTAGAGCCACCTAAAGAACGAGGAAGAATATGATCAACGTGTAGCGTAATTCCATCTTTCGCAGAGCGACCACAGCTCATACATGTCCATTTATCACGCGCTAAAACAGACCACCACAATCCAGGTCGAACAAAGGTGTAGCTATCTAATTCAGGCAAATCAAAACTTATTAACTCTGTTGAAACTTTTTCTGATTGAGCCAAATAGGGAGAACTGTCATTAAAGTACCAGCTTAGATACTGTTTCAACATTTTGGACAGCTTTGGTCTACGGCCTACTTCTATATCAAGGCTTGCATCAAGTAATGGATATAGACAAATGAACGCAAGCTGCAACTCTTGCAAACCGTAATTCAAATCAGTTGGAAAATAGAAATGAGGCGAATACAGATTTATATAAGAATCACTCTGTAAGTGCAAATACTTTGGGCTAAATGATTGCTTAAAGCTAAGCATGTCAAACCGAAACCCATGTGTGATGCAGTGCAGCTCAAAAACACGATTTAGCAACAGCCAGTTACGATCAATGAAATACCGAAAGTTCTCAAAGAACCTCTGGTTTACAGCTGCATCTAATCCGCCGCAGAGATGAAGAATAGTATAAATACGTCCATTCGGTTCTATTCTAAAATTTAGAGATGCTCGATGTATTGAGTAGAATTCTCCGTTAGGTTTCTTGATTTTAAGTTTTTTGCCGTAGTTTCTTCTACCACCTAAGCCAACACAAACGCATTCAAAGTATTTGTAGCTCTTAGCTTCCTTCCGATGGCTTGGTGTGTATTGAAAACTCATTCTTTCATAAGGATTGACATCATAGATTTGCTGAATTAGTTCTACAGTGTTTACTAGAAGCTTTTCTAGCCTAGGAAAGAAATAATGCTGAAGCGTATCAAGCCGTGTTTTCAGGTCTGGTATCTTGAAAACTTCTAAATCTTTTCGATCGAACTCAATGTCATCTGACATAAGTATTTGGATTTCCTCAAGAGCCAATATCTTCTTGTCTAAATAAAGACCAGTGGTTTATCTTTGAGTGGGGCGAAGGCTTCGGCATCGAAGCGGTAGAGAGCAGCGGGCCGGCCTGCACCACGGGATACTTTTACACCCGTATCGGCTAAGAAGCCGAGCTTGAGTAAGCGCGATCGAAAGTTGGAATAATCCGAGAAATTTTCGCCTAAAACAGTGGTGTAGAGCTGATACAAATCGCCCAAGGTAAATAGCTCGGGCAACACATCAAAAGCGATCGGGCTATATTCCAACTTATTGCGCAAACGGCGATAGCCGTATTGCAAAATCTCGTGATGATCGAAGGCTAATTCGGGCAATTGGCTCATGGGAAACCAGGCAATGCCACTCACGCCATCGGCAATGAGTTCCGCATCGGCAAAGCGCAATAGGGCAAAGTAGCTAACAGAAAGATAGCGATCGCCATAGCTCATTTTTGCTTCTCGGGGATCACGATTTGGCCCACCAAAGGTATAGAGCTGTTCGAGGTACAAATTGTTGGCGCGAATCTTTTCCGACAGAACTCGATAGGCCGCATCCTCTAGCGATTCACCCTCGCGCACCAACGTGCCCGGCAGCGACCAATAGCCCAAATACGGCTCTTTGTCACGCATGACCAATAGCACCATCAGCCGATTGAGGTCGGTATCAACGGAAAAGATCACGTTGTCCACTCCAACCTTAAAATCGGCTAGTGCCCGCTGGGCATCAAGCTTTTTGGCGCGTCGTCCTGGCATTCGTACAAGTGTTGATGATGAATATAGGCTTGAACCGGGGGCGTAATCAGATCGGGATCTTTGTCGCCACGATAGGCACTAGAAGAAACAGGCAACCCTGTAAAGTCGGCGATCGCCACGGTTGCCCCAAGCTCCCGCAGTTCGCCCAAGTCCGCATCATCGAGGACGTAGCCTGGGCGAGGAACAACCAAAAGCTTAACCTGTTGCAGTAACTCTTCAACGCAATACCAACGCGGCAGTTGTGCCACCAGGTCGGAACCAATGATATAAGTCAGCTCGGCATCGGGCCAGCGATCGCGCGCCCGTTCCACGGTGATGAGGGCTCTAGGGCTGCTCAACTCAGGATGCAGTTGGATCGTTTGCCGAGGTGGATCGATCTCATCAATCAAGAGCTGCAACATGTTCGTCCGATGCTGCAACGGCGTCTGATGCGACTTAAACGGATTGTCGGAAGCCCAAACAGCTACTTGATCGTAGTGATAAGACAGCCACACCAAAATTTGCTGGTGAGCCAGAGTGGGAGGGTCGGCGCTAGTTCCAAAAAGAGCGATGTGCATGGGAGAGAGGGGTTAGGAGTTAGGGGCTAGGGGTTAGGCGAGAGAGTCGAGAATCGGAATACAACCAAAATCTAAAACCCAAAATCCAGAATCATTAGGGGGTTTTGTGGATGCGGTGGAGGGTTTGGTCGGTGAGGGTTTGGAGAGCAGTAGAGATGGTGGGGAAGTAGGTGGGGGGGTTGGCGATCGCGCGTAAATTGGCAGGCAGTTGGTGAACGTTGGCGGCGGTGCGTTGGGCGATCGCGTCTAGCGATTCTGGGGGAGTGAGGAGTTGGCCATCTTGCATGATGAGTTCAAGCAAGGGCGTGGCATTGGCTGGATCTTCGGTCATGAGGCCAAGGCGATCGCCCTCAAAGGTGCCATCAGGAGCAAAGGATCGGAAGATTTGCTTGCGGCCTGGGTAGGTGGATTTACCGCTGGAGGCTTTCATGGTGGGAATGCCGTCAATTTCTACGAGCTTGTACACACCGTTAACGGGTGCCCCAGTGACCAGCTTGGTGCCAAAACCGTAGCCGTCGATGCAGGCTCCTGCGTCAATCAAGGCTTTCACTTTCGCTTCGTTCAGGTCGCCGCTGACGATGATGGGCACACCAGGGAGGAGCGATCGCACCTCTTTAGACAACTCAACCAAATCGCCGGAATCCAGACGAACCCCATCTAGCTCCAGTTCTCCAGCCTGAATCCGCTGGGCCAGCGATCGCGCGGCAGCCACCGAATCGAAGGTATCAATCAGCAAGGGAGCCTTGGGGAAATAGCGATGAAATGAGGTGAATGCCTGCTGTTCGCTACCTTCTAGGGCACTCAGAGCCATGACCAGCGCGTGGGCCATGGTGCCGCTGGGCTTGCGTCCCAGCTTCATAGCGGCCAACACATTGGAGGTGGCATCTAAGCCTCCGGCGATCGCCGCCCGGGCCGCCCACATCGAGCCTTGCGGGCTAAAGGCGCGACGAGTCCCAAATTCTAGTAATGCGGCTTTGGGGCCGGTCAAATCGCGCAGCCGTGCAGCGCGAGTGGCAATCAGGGTTTGATAGTTCAGCGCGTTCAGTGCATAGGTTTCGATAATTTGCGCCTGCCACAGCGGAGCTTCAATTCGCAGCAGTGGCTCATTGGGAAACACCACAGTTCCTTCAGGCACCGCCCATACATCTCCCGTAAAGCGAGCCTCGGCCAGCAAAGACCAAAACGCATCCGGAGCATGGTCAAAAATTCCAGATGCCTTCAAACTAGAGATTTGCGCCGCTCCAAAGGAAAAGTGCTGCAGATAATCCACCACTTGCGCTAGGCCCATCGCCACCAAATAGCCGTAGCCATCGGGCGTGTTGCGACAAAACACCTCAAAGCTGGCGCGCCGTTGCTCTAAACCTTCACCGACGTAGCAAGCCGCCATAGTGAGCTGATACAGGTCGGTGAGCAGTCCATACTCGCTGGTATCTAAAATGAGTGGCTGATCTGTCATAGGTAAGCGATCGCATTTCAGCAAGAGGTTGGCTTTAGTCGGAACAGTACAACCAAATCGGCGGGCAATATGTGCAATTGGCATCAAACGCTCAACCGACCATGGAGACAACCGACTGCTCTAATAATAGTAAAAATAACCAAAAATAGATCGCAAAGACTCAATAAAGTTTTGGCATTCGTTGGGCAAATTCCATGCCGCACCTTTCAAAACAATGGTGGAATACGGATGAAATCCAGTTCGCGGCCAGCATTCACCTGCCGGATTATGTTGAATATAACTAAAAACTCGAGATTCTTGTGGCGCACTCCACAGCCCAACTGGAGCGATCGCGTCTCATCCAACAGCAGCAGGACAAGCCAAGATTCACAATGGTAGGGTGAGAGAGATTTGGCGAGCAGTCTACGGCTCAGCAAAATCCATCTCTTTTAGACAGGACTTACGCAGGTGAATGATTTTTTGAGCGCTAAGCGCTCAAAAAATCATTCACCCCCTTGGTTGTTCGGATGAAGTGCATAAGTCCTATTAGATTTAGATAGATAGGCGCACCGTGGCCCACAAGAAATAGGCAACGCCATGAATATTTCGGTGTTTGTACAAACGTTTGTTGCAGTGTTTGTGTTGGCCGATGCCCTGGGCAACGCACCCATTGTGGTTGGCTTAACCAAAGGCATGGAACCCGCCAAAATTAATCAAGTGGTCGATCGCGCCACGGTCGTAGCGACCTCGGTTCTGCTGGGGTTCGCATTCTTGGGCAATCCAATCCTCCACTATTTGCACATCAGCATGGGGGCGCTGCGAGTGGCAGGCGGCATCTTACTATTGTTAATCGCCATTGAAATGTTGCAGGGTGGGCTGGATGTGCCCATTGTGGAGCAGGAGCGCGATGTCGCGATTACGCCCTTGGCACTGCCACTGCTGGCTGGCCCCGGTACGCTGTCAACCGTCATGCTGATGATGTCGGACGCACCCGATGCTCACCTGAGTGTGGTTCTGGGCATTGTGGGGGCCATGGCTGTGACGTGGATTATTGTGCGGCAGGCCAGCCGCATTGAGCAGTGGATTGGGGCAGAAGGAGCCGTGATCGCCACGAAGCTGTTGGGCTTTTTGCTGGCGGCCCTTGCCGTGCAAATTGGGAGCGAAGGCGTGCGAGAGCTGTTTCTGTAGGCTGTTTTTGTACGCTGCGTGGGCTGCTTTTTGCAACCTGGCGCAGCATTCTCCAGTCTGAACCCATTGTCCCCATTTGTGAAAACCCAAATTAGTTTAGAGGCCAATAGAGCCCAATGCTAAAGCCCAATTACTGGAGCCCCTGGGCTAACGCCCAGACATTAGACGATAGCCCTTGCCCAATCTTGAGTTAGCGTTTGAACACAGGGCTTACTCAAACGGGTTTGACGTGTCGTATGCGACACCCAACACGCCAAATCTAGCTTGAGGGAACTGGTAGGCCCCAACCTGTGAGATGTATACGAGGGAAGAAACGGCCCATGAGAGAAGTGCTGCGGCAACGGCGACAAAAATTGGCAGAATACATGGCTGGGCCTGCGGTTTTGTGGGCGGGCAGCAGTCCGTCGCGCAACTTTCGGGCAAATGCGTATCCCTTTCGTGCCAGCAGCCACTTTCTTTACTTCGCGGGCCTCGCCATAGAACATGCAGCGATTCGCCTTGAAGATGGTCGTCTCACGCTATTCATGGATGACCCAACGCCTGCGGATATTCTGTGGCATGGGTTGATGCCCACTCGCCAACAGGTTGCAGTCGAGATTGGAGCTGATGATGCATTTCCCCTGGCTGCGTTGTCCGAAAAGGCAGGCGATGCTGCAACGGTGGGCCTTGTCAATGAGGCTGAGCGATCGCACCAATCCTCTATTCTCAATCGGGCGATCGCGCCTGCAAACCAACCTCAGGGCATCGACCTTCCGCTGGCTCAGGCAATTGTAGAGTTGCGGCTCTGCCATGACGAGTGGGCGCTGGCAGAACTGCGAGCCGCGATCGCCATCACCACCGAGGCTCACCAAGCGGGCATGGCTGCCACTCGCAAAGCCAACCACGAGTCCGATATCCGAGCGGCAATCGAACAGGTGATGCTGGCTCATAACGTGCCCCCAGCCTACAGCAGCATTGTCACCATTCATGGCGAAGTGCTGCACAACAGCCACTATCACCACGCCCTCCAGCGAGGCGACTTGCTCCTGGCCGATGCAGGAGCAGAGTCCTCCCGCAGTTGGGCCTCGGATGTAACGCGCACTTGGCCAATTTCAGGCAAATTCTCTTCCACCCAGCGCGATATCTATGAAGTCGTTCTAACAGCACACGATCGCTGCATTGCACTAGCTGGCCCCGGCGTCGAGTATCGGGATCTCCATCTGGCAGCAGCAGAGGCGATCGCTCAAGGTCTGGTTGGCCTCGGTATTTTGCGTGGCGATCCCAAAGAATTAGTAGACATGGATGCCCATGCACTGTTTTTTCCCCATGGAGTCGGGCACCTGCTGGGCCTGGATGTACACGACATGGAAGATTTGGGCGATCTTGCTGGCTATGAAACTGGCAGAACCCGGAGCGATCGCTTTGGACTGGGCTATTTGCGCCTCGATCGGCCGCTGCGTCCCGGCATGGTAGTCACCATCGAACCCGGCTTCTATCAGGTGCCTGCTCTATTAAACGATCCAGCACGGTGCCACACCTACCAAGACATCGTGGATTGGGATCGCCTCAGCCAATTTGCCGACGTGCGCGGCATTCGCATTGAAGATGACGTACTCATCACCGAAACAGGCTGCGAGGTGCTCACAGCCGCCATTCCCACCCATCCCGATAAGGTTCAACAGTGGGTGCAGCAATAAGGGTGCAGCAGTAACTAAACCAGCCAACCAGCTCGTTCAAAGCCCACGCTTGCGAATTGGCAATTGGCAAAAATTCATCAGCCCACCTGTTCGCAACACATCTCAACCAGAGGAGGAAGAAGTTGGCGGTATAATGGCCTGACTCCCCCAAAAAAACTGGGGTCAAGCGGTTGGAGAATCGCCTGTAAAACCGTCATTTATTCTCCCGTGAGTTCCTGACAAGTGTGAACCCTGCAACTAGGCTAGACGTGTTCGGTATAATCGCCTCTAAATCAACCCATTATTATTTGTTGCGAAGAGCGTGATTGCAGTTTATCCTGGCAGTTTCGATCCGATTACTCTGGGCCATTTGGACATTATTGAACGAGGATGCCGGCTGTTTGAGCAGGTCATCGTCGTCATCATGACCAACCCAGGCAAAACGCCATTATTTTCAGTGGAGCATCGCATACAACAAATTCGACAGTCCACCCAACATCTGTCTAACGTAGAAGTAGACCGATTTGATGGGTTGACGGTGACTTATGCCAGGATGAAGAGAGCACGAGTTCTATTGCGTGGGCTGCGCGTGTTGTCTGACTTTGAGAAAGAGCTGCAAATGGCCCATACCAACAGAACGCTGGCCGATGACGTTGAAACCTTTTTTTTGGCAACCTCAACCGAGTACAGCTTTTTAAGCAGTAGCCTGGTCAAAGAAATCGCCAAATTCGGTGGTCCTGTTGACCACTTTGTCCCCGAACACGTTGCTAAAGATATCCGCCAATGTTACGCCAAGACTCCCCCAATCGCATCACCGCAGACCGCAATGGAACCAACCCCAATGCTGGAGCAATCGCTGGCCAAGTCTCCAGTACCGAAGCTCCCAGGGTCGGTGGAGTAGACATTCAACGTGAACTGGAAAAGCTGGAGGAGATGATCCTCGACAGTCCACGCATCTTTAACCGGACGCTGATCAACGAAGATCAGCTGCTGGAGCAGTTGGAGTTGGTGCAAATTGGCTTACCCCTTGCCTTTGAAGAGGCAAAAAAGCTGCTGATTCATAAAGAAGAAATTTTGCAAGAGGCAGAGCAGTACGCGCAAGACATTATTGAGGCAGCAGAACGGCGGGCAGCGCAAATCTTAGATGAGATGGGCTTGATCCGCCAAGCCGAGGTGGAAATGAAGCAGATTCGCCAGCGGGTGCAGCGCGAGTGTGAAGAAGCACAAGATCAAACCATGATGGAGATTGATCGGATGCGGCGGCAGGCTCAGCAAGAGCTAGAAGAGATGCGGCGACGTGCCCTGGCGGAATGTGAAGACATTCAGGCGGGAGCCGATATCTATGCCGATCGCGTGCTGCGCGATTTGGAACAGCAGTTTAGCGAAATGCTGC
Organism: Leptolyngbya sp. AN02str; assembly: GCF_050565595.1. NCBI lineage: Bacteria > Bacillati > Cyanobacteriota > Cyanophyceae > Leptolyngbyales > Leptolyngbyaceae > Leptolyngbya > Leptolyngbya sp. AN02str. The sequence goes on from NZ_JBNXVR010000010.1 coordinate 16,997, forward strand.
GGGTGGTGCGCAATGGTCGCAAGCAGCTTCAGCCCGAACCACCTCCCAGCCAGTCGCGAGCGGCCAATCCAGCAAGTGGCATGCGATCGCTCCAGCCCCCCAAGCCACCCACCCAACCTTAACGGTCTGCAATTCAACAAGTCACCAGCGGTTAGAGCTAGGCTCTAACCGCTTTTTGCGGTCTCTGGTGAGGAATGCTTGGCGGCTGGAAACCTTTCTGAAGGCCAGCGAGTTGGTTTACCAGTTGAGGTTCTGTCATAAACCTATCTCTCTCTCGTTGGAGGGAGTAAGTTAGGGTATATCCACCAGGGTGATGTTGAATCCTGAGTCAACCTGTGGTAACTCTTCAATGCGATTGCAGGGCTCGATTGTAGGGTGTAACCGACCACCGGGCGATCGCTGGTTATTTCTAACTCTTACGAACTCTTATCGTTGCGACCACTCGTTACAAACGCATCCATTTCTCAAACTATTTATTCCATTTTTGGACGGTATCTATGGTTTCCGACCAATTTCGACGGCAGTTGCGCCAGGAGGCGCAGCAGTGGCAAGTCGATGGACTGATTAGCCCCGATCAGTATGCGCGGCTTGCCGAAAACTATCAGCTTGATTCGCTAGATGTTCAGTCACGCGATCGCTTCATTGTGATTTTGATTGGGCTGGGCAGTTTGCTCCTGGGCTTGGGGGTGATTACCTTTGTGGCGGCAAACTGGCAGGCCATTTCCCGCGAGTTCAAAATGATTCTGTTGATCTCGCTGTTCTTTGCCACGAGCATCATCGGCTATTGGCTTTGGCAAATGCCCAGCACGCTGTACGGTGGCCGACAGCGGTGGCAAAACCGATTGGGCCAGGGCTTGCTGCTGTTGGGTGGCCTATTGCTGGGGGCAAACTTGGCGCTGGGCGGGCAACTCTATCACCGCAGCGGTTCGCCCTACGAGCTGTGCCTGATGTGGGGTCTGGGCGTGCTAGCGATGGCGATGGCACTGGGTGCCGTGCCCCTGGGCGTGCTGGCGATCGCCCTAACGGGGCTGGGCTACTGGCTTGGCATTCAAGATCTGTCCTCGATTGGGATTTTGGGTGGGTTCAATGTGCTGATGCAGTACATGCCCATCCTATCGGGGGTACTGTTTACCCTGTTGGCCTATCGCTGTCGGTCACGGGTGATATTTGGCATGGGCCTGATTGCGCTGGTGTCGTCTCTGCTGATGGTGATTTATGACCTGGGACGCACGCACAACAATGCAGGTGGAATATGGGTGGCGATCGCCTTTACCCTGCCAATCGCGCTGCTGTGGAGCTACGACGATGGCTTGTGGTATCAACTGCTGCGTCGGCCTGTGCCGCTAGAGCGACCATTCCGTTCTGTTGCGCGAGCCTTGGTGTTGGTTTACGCGGGTTTGCTGTGCTACGGCATGTCGTTTCACTGGGCCTGGAGCGAGGGCTACGAAGGCATTCGCCCCTTTGGGACGCAAATGAGTTTGCTGTTCACCACGGGTTGGACATCGTTGTTGAATCCCAATTTGGTGTTTTATGGCGTGTTGGCTTTGGTGGGATGGTTTTGGCTGCTGCGTCCGGCGCACAAGCTGGGCCGCTGGGGCCTCACCGAACGCGATGTCATGATGGCCATGCTGATTGCGGTGCTAGCGGTGCTACCTATCTGGCACTGGATGGTCAACCCCATTCAGGCGATCGCCACCTTTGTGATGAATGTGGTGGTGTTTCTGCTAGCCAGTGGGTTGATTCGGCAGGGGCTGGCACGGGGCGATCGCGCCGCCTTTTGGGATGGCATTGCGCTGTTGGCCATCTCAATCTTGTCTCGCTTCTTTGAATACAACACCGGACTGTTGGTGAAGTCGCTAGCGTTTGTGCTGTGTGGGCTGGGGGTCATTGCCATTGGCCTATGGTTTGAACGTAATGTGCGCAATCTCAATACACCTGCGGCGATCGCGCCTGTTTCTTCGGAGGAAACGTCCTATGAATCCTGAATCTCGCGCTGTTCCCCTTTCGCAACCGGGACAACCCAACGTTGCTCCGGCGCGGCAGATGGAGCCTGTATCGGCTCCACCACGTCGGCCCCTACATCGCCGCTGGATGTTTTGGGCGGCGCTGCTGGGTCAGGCTGCGTTAATTCTCTTTGTGCCCGTACAGTCATCGCTGGTTCATGCTCAAGGGCGAACGGTGGTGCTGCAAACGATGCCCGTCGATCCCTATGATGTGTTTCGGGGATACTACGTCACGCTGGGCTACAACATTTCCACCCCAGAAATGCTCAAGGATGTGCCGGGTTGGAAGGAAGTGGAAGCCAGTTTGACAGAAGACCAGCAGCAGCGATCGCTGTTTGATGGCAATCGCGATCTGTACGTGGTGATGGAAGCTCCCACCGGAGCCGAAACCACGCCCCCCACTCCCTGGCGGCCCATTCGCGTCAGCCGCACTCTGCCCACCGGGTTAGCAGACAATCAGGTGGCGATTAAAGGTCGCTACCAAAACTGGCAAATTGTGTACGATCTGGAGCGCTACTACATGCCCGAAGAGCAGCGCGACGACATCAACAATCGCATTAACGAACTGGGATGGGCACCCATGCCGCCCATTAGCGATCCCAGCCAGCCCAATGCGCCAGCCGCCCCCCCCTCTCGGCCCTTTGTGGTGGAAGCCAAAGTGGGCAGCCAGGGTCAGTCTGTTCCGGTTGGCTTTTGGCTAAAGGATGCCTATTTTAAGTTCTGATTCACGCTGGACTTATGCAAGTCCACTAAATCTGGTGTGTTTATGTTGTGGGTGGGGTGCTTCGCACCCCACCCACAACATAAATGCGTAAGTCCTGTCACGTTCTCAGCGCCAGATGTTGAGGATTTTGGGCGATCGCCAGTCAGCCAGCGCCTAAAGGATTGGGATAGACTAAAGACCTGAGATGCTTCGTGTTAAAAGGAGCACAGCGGGGCATTCCCGCCTTTTGTGTCCTCTGCGATTCTATTAGTTTGCCATGTCCCATCGCGCCGATCTCCCAAAATCCGATTCTCCTAAAGATGCCATCCTGCATCTGCTCAAAATGGGTGGCGCACAAACGGCTGCGGATTTGGCAGAAGCGCTGTCGGTATCGCCCATGGCAGTGCGTCAGCATTTGCAGCGCCTCAAGCTCGAAGGATGGGTTCTCTACCGCGAGGAGCGCCGTTCTGCGGGTCGTCCGGTGAAGCTATGGCAACTGGCCGAGCAATCGATCAGCTGCTTTCCCGATAGCCACGCCGATTTAGCGGTGGAATTGCTGCGCGGCATGGAAGCCATCTTTGGCAAAGAAGGACTCGAAAAGATTATTGCCGAGCGCAAGCGTCGCCAAATTCAAATCTACGGGGAGCAGGTAGGGCAAACGGAAGGTTGGCAGCAGCAGGTCGAGGCGATCGCTCGGCTGCGCAGTCAAGAGGGCTACATGGCCGAGGTCGTTGCAGATACCTCGACCAGCGTGCTGCTTGTGGAAAACCATTGCCCCATTTGTGCCGCCGCGCAAACTTGCCAGGGGTTATGCTCGGCCGAGTTAGAGGTATTTCGGGCGGTCTTAGGGCCAGCGGTCACGGTAGAGCGGGTTGAGCATTTGCTACAGGGCGATCGCCGCTGCGCCTATCGCATCGGTTGTTAACGTGAATTCGGGATAAGCTGGAAAGCCCAGGTTTGCGTACGCATTGCGCACGCAAACCTGGGCTTTTTCAAAGGTCGTGCGAGCCGCGACCTTTGAAAAAGCCCTTACCCGAACTGACGTGTTGTTAAGCCATTTGTCACAAAATTGAGTGTGGGTAACGATATTTAAACAGATATCCTCAAAATGACTGAGTACAAATACTCTGGAAAGATAGGCGATCGCGTCGGATTCCGCATTCCCTCGGATCTGAATTCAGGGTGCAAACGCGAGGATAGACCCAACTTTGTGCAGTAGAACAAATCCTATGAATATCGAACCGATTGTTCTAATTTGCGTTGTTGTCCCCATGTGTTGCTTGGTGCTCTACAACCGAGTCATGCAGGGATAAGTAACCGTTTGCCTAGGAAGACTTCTTTGAGAGTCACCTCTAAAATCCAAATTCTGTGAGCTGGCGAGTTTGATCATGAGTCAATGCATCAAACAGAGTTTGAAGAGCGATCGCCTGAGCCTGTTCCATTTGCCCGTACATAAACACATAGGGAATCTCGGCAGGAAGCTGCGATCGCAACATGTCAAACGTATAGGGGCTGCCGTAAACCACCAAGGCTTGCAGGGTGTTGGCGGCAAGCAGCGTGTGTAGCCAATCTTCGGCTATGTGAATCAGCGAAGCATTGCTGCGAAATGGGTTGCCTCGAATGAACACTTGCAGCAACGTTGGGGCATCGCCCGTGGGCTGTAGCGCTCCATGACGATCGCACAGGTGCAGGCTATAGCCGTAGGTTTGCGGCAGCGCGATCGCTGGCGTGTGGTGGCCCAAATAACTCGCATTCAGCACATCATCAAGCACAATGACGTTGCGCGGGGTCGGGTCATCTCGCGTAACCTCTCTCAATGCAGAGGTTGCCGATGCAGCAACGGGGGTTGCTGCCGTGGGCACATGTAGGCGCATCGAATCGCACAAAATTGACTGTGCCAGGGCGATCGCTTCGGGTTGGGCCAAGGCTGTGGTCAGGTGCTTGGCATCTACCCCGGCTGGCGTAACGGTTTCCCACGCATGGCTGCTGTCGCCCACAATAGTTAATTGACAGACCTTGTGCTTAGCTCGCCAAATGCGCTCTACCGAGGCTTGAATGCGCTCCGGGGCAATGCGTCCAGATTCCACCGCATCGCAAATGGCGCGAATAGCACCCTGGGGATCGGCAGGCATGAGCAAAATATCGGCTCCGGCTTCCAATGCCAGCACCGGCGCTTCATTCGCTCCATACTGCTGGGCGATCGCCCCCATAATCAACGCATCCGTCACAATCAGGCCATCAAACCCCCATTCTTCCCGCAGGATTCCGGTTAGGGCGCGATCCGAAAGCGTTGCGGGGTAGTGCGGATCTAGCTCGGGTATGAGCAGGTGGGCCGTCATCACGCTATCGACTCCAGCCGCGATCGCCGCTTGAAATGGCGGAAACTCAACCGCATTGAGGCGATCGCGGGTATGGTTCAGCAGCGGCAGTTCCACATGCGAATCGGTACTGGTATCGCCATGTCCTGGAAAATGCTTGGCACAGGTGAGCACGGTCCGTCGCTGCGCCCCCCGGACAAACGCACTCGCCAACTCACCCACCTGCCATGCCGAATCGGCCCACGCTCGAACGTTAATTACCGGATTCAGCGGATTGTTGTTCACATCCACCACGGGAGCCAGCAACCAGTTCACACCCACCGCCAGGGACTCTTGCGCGATCGCTGCTCCCATCTCTACGGCATACTGTTGGGCATCCATTTGGGAAGATTGGGCGATCGCCCCAATGGCCATGGGCGGCGGAAACCAGGTTGCCCCTGCAAACCGCTGCCCCACTCCCTCCTCCACATCGGCAGCAACCAACAGCGGAACGGTGGCCCATTCTTGCATTTGCTGGGTCTTAAGCGCTAGCTCTGCCGCACTGCCCCCCAACACAATTACGCCGCCCACTCCCAGCTCTTGCACCCACTGTTGCAACGTGGCGATCGGTGGCTCCCAAGCTGGATAGCGAGTTTGCTGATCAAACAAATAGCCCGATGTTCGCACCACAATGAGCTGGGCGACCTGTTGGGCCAGGGTTAGCTGTTCGATTGAGGGCAGCATAGGGAAAAGAAGTGGCCGGGATGAGACGAAACGCGCAAATCAGAATAGTGGCAAGACGTGATAGCGGCAAGACGTGGGGCGATCGCCCATCGCAGGGATCGTTCAAGGAGTACAGGACTTCTCAGCCCCTCTCAAACCATCACCACCAATGAGCTAGATGACCTAATCGTCGTCATCCTCATCCCAATCCTCGTCTTCATCCCACTCGGCATCCCCGGTAGCGCTACTACGGCTCACCACTTCATCGTCAGATTCCTCCAGCAGCGCATCTAGCCCACGCTCCTTGCGCTCCTCGCTCAGTCGATTCAGCAACGACAGCATGCGGGTACCGCGTTCCAGTGATCGATCTTCCACAAACTGCACCTCCGGCGTACGACGCAGGCGGATCCGTTGGCCCAGCACACTGCGGACATAACCCGTAGCTGACTTTAGCCCAGCCATGGTTTCTTCCCGGGCTTCATCGGTGCCGTAAATGCTGACAAAGATTTTGGCATGCTGCAAATCGCCTGCCACTTCCACATCCGTCACGCTCACCATCCCGGTCTGCACGCGATCGTCTTTAATGCCGCTCATCAGCAGTTGGCTGACTTCGCGCTTAATGAGTTCACCCACTCGGGCGACTCGTCGTTCTGTTGCCATATCTGTTCTCCGCGTACAAGACGCTCAAATCCAAAACTTACAAAGGATACGGGTGGGTGAGGCGTACCGCCCTAAACAGCATCTAATCCCAACATAGCGCGTAGGGTAAAGGCCAAAAACGCAAACGCTGACACAAGTAGGAATACAGCCGCGATCGCCGTACTGCGGCGTTCAAACAAAGGCATGAGCGGCTGCAAAAAGGTGTACAGCACCCCCAGGGTAAACGAAATGAAATAGCGGGGGTATCGCGAAACATTATTAAAAAAATCTTGCATGGCTTCTGAAATGTAGAGCTATCCTTAATATCTACACGGAGCTAGTACGACGGTTAGTACAGATCCGCCCAACCTATCCACAGGTATTGTACGAGATCCACCCTTGCACCAACTGATTGTTGATCCGATTTCTCCTCGGCCTTTTTTGAAATGGGCTGGGGGCAAAGGGCAGCTCATTGCTCAATATCGTCCCTTTTTCCCTGCGGAGCACGAGTACGACACGTACTACGAGCCATTTGTGGGAGGTGGGGCCATTTTCTTTTGGCTATTGCCGGGGCGATCGCGCCTAATGGACATTAACCCCGAACTCGTGAACGTGTACCGTTGTGTACGCAGCGAAGTCGAAGCCGTCATCCAAGCTTTGCGTGTTCACGAGCTGAATCATAACAAAGAGTACTACTATTTCATCCGGGCTCACCTACCTGAACGCCCTGCGGAACGCGCCGCCCGCTTTATCTACCTTAACAAAACCTGTTTTAACGGACTGTACCGCGAAAATTCTCGCGGGCAGTTTAACGTGCCCATGGGCAGCTACAAAAATCCGCGCATTTGCAATCCCGATTTGCTGAGAACAGCCTCACGAGCGTTACGTCGAGCCGAGCTGATCGAGGGTTCGTTCGATCAGGTATTGCAGGAAGCGGTGGGCGATCGCGACTTTGTGTACTTCGATCCGCCCTACCAGCCCCTCAGCCAAACCAGCAGCTTTACGGCTTACAGTCGCTATTCCTTTACCGAAACCGATCAGGTGCGCCTACGCGACGTGTTTGTGGAGTTAGCCGCACGCGGCGTGCGAGTCCTGCTGTCCAATTCTGACTGTGAGTTTATCCGAGAACTTTACCAGGGTTTTCCCATTCAAACCATCTCAGCCATTCGGGCAATCAACTCCAACGCCCAGCGACGCGGCAAAATCACCGAGGTGTTGGTCATGTCTCGAGAACCCTAAACAGTTGATACCCCTTACGGCATCAGGTTAGGAAAGGCTCATTTTTTGAAACGCGGCGCACCAGATGAAAAAGACCAGCGCGCTGATGCAGCCCACTGGTCTAGGTTTCCGATTTAGATGTTCGAATTTCTAGCGAAAAATTGAACTCAGGAAGCAAGGCCGCGAATCTTGGCTCTTGCCTGAGGCGGCGGCATCACAACCTTCTTTGCCAACCCCAGCGCCCTCAACACTTGAATCGACCACCAGGTCATATCAATTTCCCACCATTGGTAGCCAGCCTTGGCCACATTGGGGAAGGTGTGATGATTATTGTGCCAACCTTCGCCATAGGCCAGAATAGCAGCCCACCAAAGATTCCGAGAGTTATCTTCCGACTCAAACGTGCGGTAGCCAAACATGTGAGTGGCTGAGTTGATGAACCAAGTAGAGTGCCACAGCAGCACCGTGCGCACAGCCAAACCGTAAATAACAAACGACCAACCACCCAGGGCTAATAGCAACAGACCCAGGGGAATTTGCAACAGCGGAAAGTAGCGATCGAGCCATTGGTAGTACGGGTCGCGTGCTAGTTCAGGAGCATAGCGTTGGTACACATCCTTGTTAAAAGTTTTGGGCTCAGGCCGCAGTAGCCAATCCATGTGGCTCCACCAAAATCCCCGTCTTGCGGAATAGGGATCTTTATCATTGTCCTCGGTAAATGCGTGGTGGACGCGATGCCCCGCAACCCAGAAGGTTGGGCCTCCTTCAAGCGCCAAAGCACCGATGGTAGCCAGAATATATTCCAACCACTTGGGCACTTGAAAGCTGCGATGGCTCAACAGGCGGTGATAGGCCAAGCAAATACCGATGCTACCCGTAAGCCAGTGCAAGAAAATTGCAACTCCAAGGGCCGACCACGAAAAGAACCAAGGTGCAGACAGGGCAACGATGTGAAACGCTGCGAAGAAGAAGACATGGTACAAACTGATAGGGGGGAGTTTTTTCGCGTCCGACACGGGCGGAGCGGAACCAAAAGCCATAAACATTCCTCGATTGGATGCGCTTGCACCAGCTACTGCGTTGCCCTGTCGGAATGAATGCTCTAAAAAACTGTACTCGGGGAATCAGAGTAGGCTAGCTAAGCTTGGGGCTCTGAAGCAGTATGAACCGAAAACCTTAACCGTTTTTTAGGGAAATTCCTTACATCTGAATTAGAAAGCTGGTTACAGTAGATGTATTGCAAGTGCTACTTACAATTAGAAGTGTAGCAGTTTGTGAAATATCTATGCAAGTGTTACTTGCATTTTCGCTTCAATGTCCAACCGACGAACTTCAACTCGGCAACGCCTAATTCAGGCGGCAACGCAGCTATTCATTGCCCAAGGGGTTGCTGAAACGACCACACGCCAAATTGCTGACCTGGCTGAGGTCAATGAGGTCACTCTATTTCGACATTTTCGGAATAAGCATGGGCTGTTGCTAGCCATGATGGAAGATGCCGATGCTCTGGCTCTGCTGGGGGCAGCTTTGGGGCAGCAAGTGACCCAAATGACGAGCGTGTCGCAAGTTCTCAAAAACTATGCCACTGTCCATTTGCAAGCATTAGAGCAGCTCCAGGAATTTGTGCGATCGCTCATTGGCGAGTCGGGCCACTATCCGATTGAAAATCGCCGCGCCTTGGGCCGGGGGGTGCGGTTGGCCAATCGCTATACGGCTCAATACCTTGCCGCCGTGCTGAGTAATGAACACTTACAAACCCGCTTACCGAATGACAAACTGGCAGGGTTGTTGAACAGTTTGCTGTTGGGCTATGCCGTGCTGGAGTTTACGAGTGAGTTTCATGAACTGTGGCACGATCGCGAATACTTTGTGGATGCGCTGGTGGAGCTGTTTTTGTATGGCGCATTGGTGCAACCGGGGATGATTGAGGGCGAGTTTGCGACGCATCAGGCTGCACAGCAAGCAGTGATTGATTTACCATCGCCCATGGTGCATGACATTTTGCGGCAGGCTAAGCAGCAGGGAGTGCAAGACTTTGCCTTGGCTTATGTGCTGTTTGCTACGGGGCTAAGCGTTGAGGAGATTGCACGCTTGGGGCGATCGCACGTCTTTACCGATGACCAGCAGTCGGTGTTGCAGGTGGTGTCGGGTCAGGTGCGTCAGGTTCCGGTCAATTCCTGGATTTTGGGGCGGCGCTATGGTTCCCATTCCACCAATCCCCTCATGCAATGGCTAAAAACCCGCAACGACAACCAGTTTGCTCTGTTTTTAACCGACAGCGAAACAGGCATGACCCCGTTCGAAATTCGTCAACGATGGCAGCGGTGGGTTGATGGGCTGATCACTCCGCAAGGTATGCCGCCTGCGGTTGAGCAAGCTCGCGCGAGTTGGTGCGTAGAAATGCTCATGCGGGGCATGAGTCCCGAAAATCTGAGCATTTTGCTGGGGCGCGAGGTGCAACAGCTAGAGCCGTATATCCATCGCGCCCAGGAAAAGATGGCCCTGGAGGAAGCGGCTCGTCTCGATCGACGGGCAACCCTGTAGGTTCCTTAGGGGTCACGGTTCGGTAGGCGCGAGGCTTCGGCAAGCGGCGAATCTCCCGGCTTTCATTCCGCTGGCGAGCACCCCACACCTGGACTAACGAGCAGTTGAGTGTCGGATAGCTTATTCCACTGGGGCAGTCCACCAGGCGATCGCATAGTCTTGTACAGGTTCATTGGCTTGGTTGCGGTGTACCACACGAATTTTGTAGCGCCCAGCTTGAGACACTGGATGGAAGATATGTTCCACGCTATCAACAGCGCTCATGGAGCCACGAATGCGGGCTTCAATTGCGTTGTCTTCAGCTCGCATCAGGTAAATGTCGAGATTATTGAGCCCTCGATCGATGAAGCGATCGCCAATATCGTACTGCCCGTTGCCGTCCACATCGTCTAGCTCAACCAATCGATCCCAGGTTAGGGTGGCTGCAACGTAGCTGCCCGCCTTTAATGGCTGTTCAAATACATAATCCTGATAACTGGGTGCCTCGCTGCCGTTGCCAATCCTGCCATAATCCCACCCAATCGCCGGAACAGGTGAGTCAGGTTTCCACTGGCCAGCACTGAACTGTTGCCATGCGCGAAAGGCATTGAGATGGCCAGTGCCCAAGTTCGCATCCAGCGGCTTCATCTCATCTGCAAATGCATCCGACTCTAACCAATCTTGATTTTGCTGGTTCACCGCTGTGCGGCTCATGCCCAATGTTAGGCCGTTGCCGTTATCTTCTAATTTGTCGGCAGCGTTCATCATCACTGCTTTCATCACTTCGTGGCGGCGTGCGTTCAAGTCCCATCCGGGCGTTGTGGCAAATAGTTGGCGATCGCCCCATTCTTGCAACAGCGCAACAGTCGCCACCACATGGGGTGCCGCAAAGCTGGTGCCCGTTTGGGGAGGGTTGGAGGGCACTCCATCCGGGTTAATCGTGCGGACCTTGGTGCCTGGCGCGGCAATCGAAATGGAGCGACGTGGGCCTTCATTCGTTTCGCTGGGGCGTCCTTGGCGAGGAGCAGGCTCACTGCCCAAGTCAGAAAAACTCACCTTGCGAAACATTCCCTGAAATTCAATCGAGTTAGCAACGGTCATGCCGTTGAAGTGATCGGTGGGAATTGGGATGCCACCGGAGCCCTGGTTGCCAGCAATCACATATAGCACGTTGTGCTCCCGCGAGGACCAGTCAATGCACTGGGTCAACAGGGCATTGCCATCCAGCACGGCATTGGGACGGGGATCTTGCAGCAGCGATTCGCCAAAGCTGAAGTTAATCGCCCGGACATCGCCTCCATTCTGGGTGGCAACCGTTTGGGACGCCAAACATTCCTGCGGTTGGCCACCTTGCCGCTCTAGCCCAGCCGCCGCCGCATATAGCCGGGCATTTGGGGCAACCCCAGTATTGGACTTGTGGTTGCTGATCATGACACTGGCAACGTTGGCTGCGTGACGATCCACATTTTGATTGGACTGAGCATGGCGATCGCGAAAGAACAGCTGTCGAGGCCGCACCGCAAAGTTTTCTTGCGCCGTTTTATCTAGCCCAAACAGTGCAGGCCGACCAATTTCTACCTGCCCAATCGAAATTTTTTGCCCCGTTAAGTTGTAAGGGGCCGCTTGCAGTCGTCGTGCGTCAATACCCGTTTCACCCACCGATGCTACTAGGGCTAGCGCTGGTAAACCAACTCCCGTCGCTAGAACACCTAAACCTAGCCATCCAATCCGACGTGTCAACCGCGGTAAGGGCATTGCAAGCTCTCCACAAAGATTAAACTTTCAGTGAATTTGTTGGGTAATTGTGCCTATGAAATGCGAGCGCAGGCAGCACTGTTTGTTAGACTGGATACCAGACCAGGACACTAGGAGTGATCATACGTTATGACCCAAGCTTCACCCAGCAAATCGATCGTTATAGCTCCGTCTATCCTATCAGCAGATTTTAGTCGCCTGGGTGAAGAAATTCAGGCGGTTGACCAGGCCGGTGCCGATTGGATTCATGTGGATGTAATGGACGGGCGCTTCGTTCCCAACATTACCATTGGTCCACTGATCGTAGATGCCATTCGTCCTCATACTCAAAAACCTTTGGACGTGCATTTGATGATTGTGGAGCCCGAAAAGTACGTGGCTGACTTTGCCAAAGCCGGTGCTGACATCATTTCTGTTCATGCTGAGCACAACGCATCGCCCCACCTGCATCGCACCCTTTGTCAAATCAAAGAGCTGGGTAAGCAAGCTGGCGTTGTACTCAACCCTTCAACTCCGTTAGAGCTCATTGATTACGTTCTGGAAGTGTGCGACCTGGTGCTGATTATGAGCGTCAACCCTGGGTTTGGGGGTCAAAGCTTTATTCCTGCGGTGTTGCCCAAGATTCGCAAGCTGCGTGAGATCTGCAATGAGCGCGGTCTCGATCCTTGGATTGAGGTGGACGGCGGCTTGAAGGGCAACAACACTTGGCAAGTACTAGAGGCTGGAGCCAATGCAATTGTGGCTGGTTCTGCTGTGTTTGGAGCCAAGGATTATGCTGAGGCGATCACTGGAATTCGCAACAGCAAGCGGCCTGAGCTAGCAACTGTTTAGTCGTCCCTGGTTTTCTAACCCGCAAATTTTGAATTGATTAAGGAGAGGGCGATCGCCCTCTCCTTTTATTGTTTGGCTGATTGTTGGGTGGAGATCACTCACGAGTGGGATGAGTAGTTGGGGCAAAAACGAGTGGTTGCATGCTCATAATTTCCATGGCAACTTTTGTAACATCGCTGTAGAATCGCGCTCGAATTTTGCGGAATTTCCACTTCATTTACGGAAGACTAAATCCAGGGAAGAAGCGACCTCAACCGACGCGATGATATGGATTTTCGCAGTGATGTATTCACCCCGCTCTCATCAACTTCGAACTGGTATCAAACGCATGGTTTGTTGGTCGTTGGGAGTGAATCGCCTCTACGGATCAGGCGCTCCTTCAATCTTCTTCAAGCCTTACAACATTGCTATGACCACACACACCTGGAAATCGTTGCCCAATTGGTTTGCGACTATTGCATTGATTGGCGGGACTGGGCTGCTCGCTACCGGCTGTTCCAACTTGGCCACCCCCAGCAGCCAGGCCTCTAGCCCCCAGAGCAGCAATTCGGGAGCGATCGCCTTACAAACCCAACACCCCGAAATCAAAGATGCCGCAGCCCAGGAGTTGGGTCTGCAGGAAAACATGCCCTACGAAGAAGCGCGATCGCAGCTCCTTGAGCAAGGCTGGCAGCCCAACCCCCACGGAGACGCTCCCAATCTCAACGATTCCACCGTGCGGGAATTGGTTGACCTAGGCTACGAAGAAGTGAAAGACTGCTCTGGTACCGGATTGGGGCCATGCCGCCTCGAATTTATCAACGCGGCGGGAGACGTGTTGGCCGTATCCACCATTCAAAATGGATCTGACAGCAATCGAGAACGGGTTGTGTGGGGTTGGTCGATTGAAGCGGGGGCACATCCCTCTAGCCAACATGCCTCATCCCAGGCTGATACTCCACCGTTCTTTGGCACTCGCTATTACAGCTTCTATGGCGGCAGCGGCACGAGCCAATCCATTACGTTTGAGTTCGATGGGTCTACCACCGTCGAACTGCACGGAACTCAAGGCAACTCCATCTTGTATCGTGGCTCCTTCGCGAACCCAATTCCCCTAACGCAAGGCGAGCGACTGCAAGTTGAGGTGGATCGAGTCTTTCTTGTATCGGAAAATGGCGAAGTTTTGCGCGGTTGTAGTGACGAAAATACCATTTGTGAGGCAGAGCTCTACGAGCCGACTGCATCGCCATTAATCCAAGATGGATTTTATGCGTTGGGTGGAACCGGCCAAGGCCTAGAGATTGTGGGCGATCGGTATCGCTATTACGACGAGAGTGGAGAGGGCGATTGGGCTGCGGTGTCGGAGTTGACATCCATCCAGGACGGGGTTGTGTTTGATGGCCAAAACTATTGGTGCAGTCTATCCGAAGGTGGCACTGGTGTTTGCACCGAGAATGGGTGGCGATCGGTTGAGGAAAGGCTGAGAGAACAGGGTGATCTGTAACTCAGGGCGATCGCACTCAGGGATAGTTACTCCAGGCTCTTTCCTGCTCCATGCTGTCACCTTGGCGATTGCTCCTTTTATCGCATCACGCGAAATGAAATGAGCATCATCGCGACAAACACCACCGCATAAGCCCACGGCAGCACCATTAAACCCGTTATCAGTTGGGAGTATTGGGTCAATAGGGCAATCCAAACCCCAATTCCCGAAATCACAAACATAACCGGAACCAAAAATGCAGCACCCAGCAGTATCGGAGCCCATGGCACCGTCATGTTTGCAATACTAATGGTGCTACCCACCGTCACAAAGCCGCCGCCGATCGCTCCCAGCAAACAGATCAAGCTGTTGATGATTGCAGTCCAAAACATGGGCAGGTTTCCTCTGACGCTGAATAAGTCGAGCATCAATGTAAAGATTGTGTACAGTCGGGTGCGCCGCCCAGCTTCCAGACCAGGTGTGCAGACCAAACGTGCAGACCAGATATGCAGACCAGACAGGATGCAGGAATGGTGCGATGGAACGGTACGATCGCCATCCTGAGTATTCCGTTAAGTTGCGGAGTCTGCACCACTTCATGCGGACATTCACCACACGATGAAGTTTTATCCAAAAATGTAGCTGGTGAATAAGTGCGCCCAGTTCGATGGGAATACTAGCTCAAATACGGAGCAAGTTTGAATTTAAGTTTATGGGATCGTCATTCTCGAAGGCCTGCGCCTGCAATAGGGTGGGTCGATGTCGTACTGGAGAGGCGGGTCAGCTGTTTCTTTGGTTTCCAGTTCCTCACACATTGACCAAAGTTCTTCCTTTCCTCAAGCAGGCATCGATTAAGTTTGAGTTGATGCAAGAACGGCCCGGATTAAGCATTGTCTGCAAATCAGGGCAAGCTCAAGAAGTGGCTCGCCGTTTGGCCGAGCTAGTGGCCCCTCGCGAGCTAAGAGAAACACAGGTTTTGTTTGTGCGTGGTGCAGTTCAACCTCAACTGCAAGATTTTAGCGATATTGCTTCGCTTCAGCGCTTTATTAAGTTCAACCAATCGGACTGGCTGGTCGATATGTTGGCCAGCGATCGCTTTACAAGCCATTTTCAGCCCATTGTTTCGATTCAAGACACGTCACAGATTTATGGCTACGAATCGTTGCTGCGCGGGCTAGATGAGCAAGGCAACGTGATCATGCCAGGGCCAATCTTTGAATTAGCCATGGAAGCAGGATTGTTGCCACAAGTTGATCGGGCCGCCCGATTAAGCGCGATCGCCCAAGCCAGCCAGCATCAGCTTAGCGGGCGCATTTTTGTCAACTTTACCCCCACCGCTTTGTACGACCCGGTTTCTTGCTTGCGGAGCACCGTAGAAGCAATAGACAAAGCCAACATTCGCCACGAGCAAGTTGTGTTTGAAGTAGTCGAGTCCGACAATCCACAAGACTTGGATCACCTAAGAACCGTCCTGAAATATTACCGAGATGCAGGCTTTGCCGTTGCGCTGGATGATTTGGGTTCTGGCTATTCGGGCTTGAACCTGCTGCACCAACTCCGGCCCGACTTCGTCAAGCTCGACATGGAGCTGATTCGCAATGTCCATCAAGACATGTACAAAGCCTCCATTACCGAAAAATTGCTGGAAATTGCCCAAAAGCTCAACATTCAAACGGTGGCCGAAGGAATTGAATGTACCGAAGAGTTGAACTGGCTACGGGCACGGGGTGCAACCTACGCTCAGGGCTATCTCATTGCAAAACCTAGCGACGTGCCCATCAAAGTGACACCTCATTTTGATGCCCAAGCCGTAAAAACGCCTCCTACAACCCAACCCATTACCCATCAGGTTCAACATCAAAGCGAGCCCGAACGCATTGTTGCAGCTGTAACCCAGCGCATTCGGCAGTCGCTAGAGCTAAACGAAATTTTGCAAACAACGGCGGATGAAGTGCGCCAACTGTTCAAAGTAGACCGAGTGGTGATTTATCGGTTTGAGCCGGATTGGAGCGGCTTGGTGGCAGTCGAATCCCTAGCGGCAGGCTGCGATTCCATTTTGGGCATCCATGTGATGGATACTTGCTTTCAATCGACCCATGCGACCTACTACCAACAGGGCAACACTCGCGCCATCGAAGATATTGAGTCGGCGGACTTGGTGCCCTGCCATGTGGAATTGCTCAGAAGCTTGGGCATTCGGGCAAATTTGGTGGTGCCCATTTTACAAAAAGAGCAACTGTGGGGATTGTTGATTGCGCATCAATGCAGCCACACGCGACACTGGCAACAGTCAGAGGTGAATCTGTTTTACCAACTGGCAAGCCAAGCAGCGATCGCCATTCAGCAATCAGAGCTTTATCATCAGCTACAAACAGCCAACCACGAGCTGCAACGGTTAGCCTCGGTTGATGGGTTAACCCAAGTTGCCAACCGTCGCTGCTTTGACGATCGCCTCAGTGCAGAGTGGCAACGCCTTGCCCGCGAACAAGCACCTCTATCTTTGGTGCTGTGTGATGTGGATTGCTTCAAGCTGTACAACGACACCTACGGGCATTTGGCCGGAGATGACGTGTTACGGCAGGTTGCTAGCGCCATCATTCAAGCCTGCAAGCGCCCTGCAGATTTGGCGGCTCGCTATGGTGGCGAAGAGTTTGCGGTGGTTTTACCCAATACCGATGCGGAAGGGGCGATCGCCGTTGTCAACGAGATTCAGGCAAGTGTGGCTGCGCTGCAACTGCCTCATCCTGGCTCCCAAATTAGCCATTTCATCACGCTTAGCTTTGGTATTGCAACTGTGGTGCCCTATCGCAACACCTCACCAGCCACGCTAATAGCCGTAGCAGACCAGGGGTTGTATCAAGCAAAAGCACAGGGCAAAAACTGCTTTGTGCAAAAAATTGGGATAGAGCCCTAGGCCCCGCAAACCCAATTGCCAATACATGTCTCCTCGCCAACGCACAAATACAAAAAAACTGAACCTTGGATGAACTCATCGTTCGCTCCAAACGTCAGTTTTGGTTAAGAGCTTTTCTGAGGGTTGCGCGACGCGCAACCCTCAGAAAAGCCCAATTTTGCGTGCACGACGCGCACGCAAAATTGGGCGATTAAGCTTATCCAAAACTTAGGTGCTCCAAGGGTTCAGTTCACGTTGGTGGGTTCACTTTGTATCGGACAAGGCCCTGGCCTTAGGCGCTTGGGCTAAGGGCAGTAGGTACATCACCCGCCGTTAGCTGCTCGGAAAGTTCCTTCAATCGCTGGATGCGGTCTTGAGTAGGCGGATGCGTCATAAACAGGGTCATCAAGCCTTCTCGTGACAGCGGATTCACGATAAACATCTGAGAAAAGGCAGGATTGCCGTGAATGGGAATTTTTTGTCCCGTGGCTTCGAGAGTTTCTAGAGCCCGCACAAGCGCCAGCGGATTTTGGGTAATCTCGGCGGCCCCAGCATCGGCAGCATATTCTCGGGTTCTAGAAATAGCCATGCGGATAAGTCCAGCGGCCAAAGGCGCAACAACGAGCAAAAACAAAATGGCGATGGGATTGCTGCCTCGGCGTCCCGATCTCGATACAGGAAAGTACAACGCTCCCAGCGTGAGAATTCGGCCCAAATAGGTCAACGAACCAGCAAGAGTTCCCGCAACGGCCTGGGTAAGGGTATCGCGGTTGCGCACATGAGTGAGTTCGTGCGCAATCACGGCATCCAACTCATCGGCAGGCAGTAGGTTAATGATGCCTTCGGTGAGGGCGATCGCCGCATGGTTGGGGTCTCGTCCGGTAGCAAAAGCATTAGGCGATTCGGATGGCACGAGATAAACCGCTGGCATCGGAATCCCGGCGCGATCGCTCAGTTTGGCAATGCGATCAAAAAGTTCAGGAGCGGCTTCACGCGAAGTGGGCTGAGCTTGAAACGCGGCTAATGCTGCGCGATCGGAGTAGTACCAAGATCCAAAGCTGCTCAGCGCTGCAAAGCCAAGCCCGTAGTACAACCCTTGCTCGTTTCCAGTTAGCAAATAGCCCGCCAACACAATGAGTCCACTCAATAGCGCCAGCAAAGCCAACGTTTTGAACTGATTCATCCCAGCCATAGAAAACCCCACGGATCAATAATGTGTCCATCCATGCCTTCAGCATGTCAGAGTCAAGAACAGCTGAGGTCTATCTGAGGAAAGAAAATTTTGCTTAGCGGAGGAAATTCATTCAAGGTGTAATCATGAGACCTCTCACACAATTGGCCTTTTGAAACATAAATCGTTGCGATTTCGCCACACAACGATTCATTCAGGAGGTCTATTGCCTAACGTTTTTGGTTCACTATTTCAATCGCCAATCCGAGACCAGCCATTGATGAGCTGCTGAAGTTTGAAATAACCAATGGTGTCCTTCGCTCAATTAATTTTGTTGGATGAGCTTTTGAAAGGTGGCCAATGCCTGTTGATGGCGATCGCCCGCGATCCACATCACATCATTATGTTCTGCATCTTCAACCCAAAGAGACAGTTTGGGTTCCTTGGCGGATTCAAACAGAGCTTTACCATGCTCAATTGGAATCGTTTGATCAGCCTTGCCATGAATCACCAAAACAGGGCAATTCACTTCTGATAGTTTGGCAAGATTGGGAAACTTATCAAACGGAAGTAATGGAAATGGCACCACCACCCGAAATGCAGAGGTAAACGTACTCTCCAAAATTAATCCTGCAACTGGATACCGTGTGGCCAATTCGGTCGCCGAGCCACCGCCAACCGATCGCCCGTACACAATAATTCGATTGGGTGGAATGTTGAGCTGTTGAGTGAGATAGGTATAAGCAGCCTCGGCATCTTGATAGGCGTTGCGTTCGCTAGGCCGACCATCGCTTGTACCATAACCTCGATAGTCATAGGAAAAAACTCGAAACCCCCATTGATGAATCCGTTCTAAAACCGGCCGAATCATCCCCAAATCTTCTGCATTTCCATGAATGTAGAGCACGGTATAAGCAGCAGTGGGATTGGGGAGATCGATCGCCGAAATTTGCTCGGTAGGACTCACAGAAATCTTGAGGATTTCGTCACTGTCTTGATAACTAGCGGGCTGCGGCAAAAAAATCATGCTATCTGCTCGAAAGAAAACATACAGTGCAAAGCAGGTATAGATAAAGATGAGCGATCGCACCATGCGTTTCCAACTCAGCTCCCCAACCAGCAGATTCCACCACAGCGATTTGCGCATACAATTGCCGAACGAGCAACCTTCTTATCATGCCCATCTCCATTGCCAGTTTCCACACATCTTGGAGGCTGTGCAAAAAGCCCACACAAAAGCAGCTAAGTCTTTCCCCAGTTAAATTAGGATTTTCTAGATCAAACCCGCAACACATCATTCCCAGCCCTTCGACTCCCCCGTAGTACGCCAGCCTTGACCAACAAAAGAGCAAAAGCAAGACGTAAACAAAGGCAGAAAGCTTCCCTCAAGATTGCAACACTCAGATTGCAATGTTCAAGCTGGAATATTCAGACTGCAACATGAGAAACGCTGCCGGATACCGTGGCATCCGACAGCGTTCCGTGGGTTAAGTGAGTTAAGGCTGCATCGTGCAACGTTCAGTCCCTACTACTTACCAGAGACCACGTACAGGCTCATCGGCAGGAGCTGCGGGCCGAGCTGCGGGAGCCTGCTGCTGCTCGGGGAACTGGCTTGTGGTGGGAGTTTGGGCTGGAAATTGTTGAACCCGATTTTGAGAGCTGAGGTCGGGTCGGTTAAATCGGGGACGAGACGGTACCCCCTGACCAGGGAAAGTTGATAGCGAGCTAGAACCAACTTGAGGAATCTCGGATTGTCCCACAAAGCGAGAAACACAATCGTCGTAGGCAACATCACCATCAATTTCGATGAAAGCTTCCTCTTCTTGGCTGTACAGCGTGATGGAGTTATCGCTGTAGCGGATTCCTGAGCCGGAGGGCTCCTGATTCAGGGTATAAACTTCGCCACCGGGCTCCAAGGATAGTCGGGCATAGTTGGGGAAATACTCAGCACGGAAGGTATCGCCGTTTTCGCAAATGTAGTAGGCCGTTGTCACCACATTATCCGAGGAAATATTGGGGTCTACCGCTTGACCTGGCACACCTTCACGCAAGGGGATGCGGTCAACCTGACTAGGAGCCGGATCAATCGAGGGATCCAAAGCGGGATCTTCTTGAATTTGAGCCTGTGCTGGTTGCAGGGGAGCGATCGCAACGCCAATCGCCAAGGCAAAACCAACTCGAAGGATAGAAGTGTTCATGTTCATAGGTTCTCACTCACAATTATGGTTGTAAAAAGAGTCCAAAGACCAAGCCAAGGGGCATCGTTTCACTCAAGTTAAAGAGAATTGAAGTTCACCAAAAAAACAGCTCAGTGCAATTTGTAGATTAAGCCAGCTTGGCACTCGTGTTTGGTACTTGATGACCCTGCCAAATCGCACGGCATGGTGCACTTTATAAATGAGCTAATGAGCAAATTTTCAAGCACATTCTTCAGCACCGAAAACTTGCCCGAATAGTGCCGATTATATCGATCTATTTTGGAAGAGCACTCTGTATTTGGGCTTACCCTTGTACAATTCGAGCCTAGTTAATAATCGGCAGAGGCCGCTTCTCGTGAGTTTATAGCTGACAGGTGAATTGAAGGATCTATCAGTTCAACATGAGTTCGATTTACTCTCACTCTCGATAGATTTTTACACGATAAGAATTGATGATTCAATGCCCTCTTTCCCATCTATTCTCTTCAGTGAAAAAGATCTATTGTGCCTGTAATTATGTTTAAAAAGTTACTCAGTAATCGCATCTGAAAACTCACGTTCTGTATCTCAGTTCAATTCGAGTTCTGCTGCACTGCCGCTGATAGGGAGTGCGATCGCCCAATTGCTCATTGGAGCAACTTACAGAATGTTGTAGGCAGCGTTGTATGGATTAACCCAGGCGAAAAGCAAGTGCAGGGTTAACGAACGTTGGTTAACTTGTGCATGGAAGAAGTGATTGCCCTACAGAGGCGACCCTGGGTGTATAGTGAAGGGTTTGGGGACTAACCTAGTTTTATAGAGGCGGCTGTGTGAATCACGGCTGTATCTTGCTGTAGTGAGTGTGTCAAAAGGCTATGGGCGCAATTCAAGCGATTCGTGGAACGAGGGATATTCTGCCGGAAGAAGTAGGCTACTGGCAGCACATTGAGGCGATTGCCCAAGATATTTTGGGGCGTGCAGCCTATCGCGAAATTCGCACCCCCATCTTTGAAGCAACCGAGCTGTTTGAACGGGGCATTGGCGAAGCCACCGATGTGGTGAGCAAGGAAATGTACACCTTCACCACACGGGGCGATAAATCCATCACCTTGCGGCCCGAGTTTACAGCAGGAATTGTGCGATCGCTGATTGAGCACAGTTTGCACGCAGGCGGTTTGCAGCGGCTGTGGGCAACCGGGCCTGTCTTTCGCTACGAGCGGCCCCAGGCGGGCCGCCAGCGCCAGTTTCACCAGCTAGATGTCGAAATTTTGGGCAGTGCCGACCCTCGCGCCGATGTTGAGGTCATTGCACTGGCCTGCGACTTCTTGCAGGCACTTGGGCTCAAAAATCTGCGAATGGATTTGAACTCGGTTGGCACGATGAGCGATCGCCAGCATTATCGCGACGCGCTAGTGGCGTACTTTACCCCATACAAAAATGAGTTGGATGCCGACTCACAAGATCGACTCACCCGCAACCCACTCCGCATTCTAGACAGCAAAGACGAACGCACCAAAGTCATTGTAAAAGATGCCCCTGTTTTGCTGGATTACTTGAGTGATGAGTCGAAGCAGCGATTTGAGCAGGTGCAGCAGGGGTTAACTGACCTGGGCATTGACTACGCCATCAATCCCCGCTTGGTGCGCGGACTGGACTACTACACCCACACCGCTTTCGAAATTCAATCGGATGATTTGGGCGCGCAGGCAACCGTGT
The DNA here is from genome assembly GCF_050565595.1 of Leptolyngbya sp. AN02str. NCBI lineage: Bacteria > Bacillati > Cyanobacteriota > Cyanophyceae > Leptolyngbyales > Leptolyngbyaceae > Leptolyngbya > Leptolyngbya sp. AN02str. The sequence continues at coordinate 39,108 of NZ_JBNXVR010000010.1, forward strand.
GTGGTGGTGGTCGCTACGATGGGCTGGTAGCCCAGCTAGGTGGCCCCGATACACCTGCCATTGGCTGGGGCTTAGGCATCGAGCGGCTCATTTTACTGCTCAAGCAATTGCAACCTACGTCTTCTGCTGCTGTCGATTTTTACGTTGTGTCGCGGGGCGATCGCGCTGAGGCTCAATCCTCTGTTGTGGCGCAAACGCTGCGCCGTTTGGGTTTTGCCGTCGAAGTAGACCTGAGCGGTAGTGCCTTTGGCAAACAGTTCAAACGCGCCGCTCGCAGCGGTGCCGCTGCATGCCTCATCTTGGGCGATTCCGAAGCGGAAAACGGCACCGTACAACTTAAGTGGCTCGGCTCTGGCAATCAAGTTGAAATGGGCCAGTCTGATCTGGCCAACCAGGCTGATGAACTGCGCCAGCAACTCGCCCAAGCACGAGGCTCGTGAGTGGGTCTTGCGCCCCATCCAATCCAGCATTACTAGCCAACCCAGTCCTTCAAGACAGAGGCAAGAGCGCCTAACCGAGGTTACGTGCTTGGAAGATCGATGGTTCAGAGAAGGTTTCGACAGTCTAACGGATAAAGCTGACGGAACCTACGAACTCCTCGGCCCAAAGGTGTAAGGGAATCCCGAAGGCTACGACCAACATGTGCTCGTCCCTCATGGAAGAGACATTCTAGAAGATGTGCCACGGGACCTCGACGGAATTCGAGAATACCTATCGACGCACACCATTGAGGGCACCGTTTGGCATCATCCCGATGGTCGGATGATCAAGATTAAGGGAAAAGATTTCGGCATTAAGCGCCAGTCTTTCGCGCAAAGCGAAGCTGTATAAATTCGAGATAAACATCGCTCAGCTGTCGTCGCCTGCAGGTTGGGAAGTGCCAATTCCTAAGCAACAGCTGAGCGATGCCCAAATTTGGCTTTGGGATGAATCAAGCTTCTACCAAATCGAATAAAACAGTGGTCATATAGCGATCGGCCCATTCGGTACCAAAGGCTTTTTCAAGTACCCGTCGAGTTTTGTCATTTTGCTGCTGTTGGTTGCAGTAGCGGTGCTGCCCTGCCAAAATCTCGCTTCTGCGCTCTGGCGTGGGGGGTGTGGCGATCGCCCGCTGGCAGTGAATCGCCAAATACTGCTCAACCCGATCGAGAAATGCCGTTTGCTCCTCTTCGCTTTGGGGCCGAATAAACAAACAGTAGCTCGAAAAAATATCGCCCCAGGCGGGGAACGACCGATTTTGCCCAAAGCTGAGTTCCGGCAATGCATCTAGCTCATGCTGGTAGTCGCTAGAAAGGGTGCGATCGCCAGTGGTTGGAGAAAGATCGGCGATCGCCATACTAATTTGCCCACGTCCACCTACCAAATCCGACCCAAACATCGGTAGCGCATAGTCGGGATTGGGAAACATCACACAGTGCAAGATATCTAACCCATTTCCCAACTTGGCCAGCTCTAAATGCATTTTTCGAAACTGCGGAGCCTGGTAGCAGTGATTTTCAATCACTAGCTTTTCTCCCTCAAGCCGACCCTCCACATAGCCCAAATCGTGGGGAAGATGATACGGCGATAGATCTAAATACTGTTGCCAACACGCTTCAATTCGGTTGGCTAACTCATGGATTAAGGGATGTTGTTGATCTCGAATCGATTGAGTTGACGATGTCATAATTTCTAAATGTTTAGGAAAACCAATATCCATGCGTGAGATTGAACGCAATGGTTTGGGAAAAGTAAACATGGAGAGGCTGTAGTTACAGACTAACAGGAATCGCAAACCACCCGATTGGGCATCGCTCCTGTTCATATCCGTGAAAGCTGTGTTGGTACACTCTTCTGTTCCCATATTTCAGGAATCACTATGTCAGGTCAGATACTGGGCGATCGCTACGAGGTCGAACGTCAGTTAGGGAAAAAGTCAGGGCGCTGGACACTTCTAGCTCAAGACCTGATGACGGATTCTCCTGTAATTTTGAAGCTCCTGTTCATTGATGAACACATGGAGCCCGATGACTTGAAACTGTTCAAGCGTGAAGTCGACACCCTGCAAGCTCTGGCCCATCCCGCCACTCCACGCTACCTAGGCTATTTTGAAATTGACCTGCCCAACGATGGCAAAGCCCTCGCCCTCATTCAAAGCTACATGGAGGGTAAATCGCTACAGGCTTATATCGATGAACGGCATACCCTCAGCGAGGCCGAAGCCATTCAGGTCGCAAAATCGATTCTTGAAATTCTAATTCACCTACACCAACAAAAGCCCCCTATCGTCCATCGAGATATTAAACCCAGCAACATCCTTCTTTCGAGCCATGCAGCCGCCAGAATATCGCAGGTATGCCTAGTTGACTTTGGCTCTGTAAAATCGCTTGCACCTAGCGAAGGTACCACCTTTAGCCTGGTGGGCACCGACGGTTACATTCCCCCCGAGCAAATCGGTCGCCGCGTTGTCACCGCATCCGATCTCTACAGCCTGGGAGTCACCCTAGTTGCCGCCATGACAGGCTTCAACCCCGATGCCATGCCTCGTCGAGGGTTTCGTATCGACCTGGATCAGTTCACATCCTTTAGTCCCTCTTGGACAAACTGGCTCAAAAAGATGATTGAACCAGAGTTGATGCAACGATTTCGACAAGCAGATGAGGCACTCACAGCGCTGAACAGCCTGTAAAAACCTGAGGTTTGGTTAGGGTGTTTTGGAAGGCGACACAGCGCATCACCTTCCAAAACACCCATTTTTTATGTGCGCGACGCGATTCGAGATCAAAAAAACTCCCCCATTCGAAAACAGGGGAGTTTCTTTAGGTCTCAATCAACCATGGTTAGCCAAATCGGCTGGAGGTTGATGCTATCAGGAATGCAGCATAGGTCAGAATGTAACCCACCGTGAAGTGAGCCAAACCAACTAAGCGACCCTGAACGATGGACATGGCAACAGGCTTGTCCTTCCAAACGACCAAGTTGGCCAAAGGAGTGCGCTCATGTGCCCATACCAACGTTTCGATCAACTCTTGCCAGTAACCACGCCAGCTGATGAGGAACATAAAGCCCGTTGCCCAAACCAGGTGTCCAAAGAGGAACATCCAGGCCCAAACCGACAGGTTGTTCATGCCGAAGGGGTTGTACCCGTTAATCAACTGAGCAGAGTTCAACCACAGGTAATCCCGCAGCCAGCCCATGATGGTCACAGAGCTTTCGTTGAACTGAGCAACGTTACCGCTCCATACGCCCAGGTGCTTCCAGTGCCAGTAGAAGGTGACCCAACCAATCGTGTTGAGCATCCAGAACATGGCGAGGTAGAAAGCATCCCACGCAGAGATGTCGCAGGTGCCGCCACGGCCGGGGCCGTCGCAAGGGAAGCTGTAGCCAAAGTCTTTCTTGTCGGGCATCAGCTTAGAACCACGGGCATCCAACGCACCCTTGACCAGAATCAAGGTGGTGGTGTGCAAACCCAGGGCGATCGCATGGTGAACCAAGAAGTCGCCAGGGCCAATGGTTAGGAACAGAGAGTTGGAGCCATTGTTGATGGCATCGAGCCAACCGGGTAGCCACACGTTGCCGTGATTGGGCCAAGCGGTGGTTGCAATGCTGTCAGGGCTCGACAACAAAGTGTTGAAGCCATACAGCGCCTTACCCGAAGCAGCCTGAACAAACTGAGCGAACACAGGCTCAATCAGGATTTGCTTTTCAGGAGTTGCAAAGGCTTGCATCACATCGTTGTGAACATACAGACCCAGGGTATGGAAGCCCAGAAACAGAGACACCCAGCTCAGGTGAGAGATGATGGCCTCTTTGTGCTGAAGCACGCGATCGAGCACATTGCCCTTGTTCTGAACGGGGTCATAATCCCGCACCAAGAAGATAGCGCCGTGAGCAAACGCACCCACCATGATAAATCCAGCAATGTACTGGTGATGGGTATAGAGAGCGGCCTGAGTGGTGTGATCCTGCGCGATAAAAGCGTAGGGCGGCAGGGCATACATGTGCTGAGCCACCAGGGAGGTGATCACACCCAGAGCTGCCAGAGCAAAAGCGAGCTGGAAGTGCAGCGAGTTGTTCATCGTTTCATACAAGCCTTGGTGAGGCAAGTTGAACTGACCTTCGCTCTTTGCACTGAGCAGACCCTTCTTGGAGTCCAGCATTTCCTTGATGGTGTGGCCAATGCCGAAGTTCGTGCGGTACATATGACCCGCAATGATGAACAGAACGGCGATCGCCAAGTGGTGATGAGCCATATCCGTCAGCCAGAGAGACTCAGTCTGAGGATGGAAGCCACCGAGGAACGTCAAGATAGCAGTTCCTGCGCCAGTACCACTACCAAACACATGGTTCAACCCATCGGGATTTTGGGCATAAACGCCCCAGTTGCCAGTAAAGAAGGGCAACAAACCATCTGGGTGAGGCTTCATGGACAGGAAGTTATCCCAGCCCACATGCACACCCCGAGACTCGGGAATCGCCACGTGAACAAGGTGACCAGTCCAGGCCAGCGAGCTCACACCGAACAAACCAGCCAAGTGGTGGTTCAGGCGAGACTCAGCATTCTTGAACCAGGAAAGAGATGGACTGAACTTGGGCTGTAGGTGCAACCAGCCAGCAAACAGCATCACCGCTGCCAGCAGAAGCAAGAACACAGACCCTTGATACAGGTCGCCATTGGTGCGCATCCCGATGGTGTACCACCAGTGATAGACACCCGAGTAAGCGATGTTAACGGGGCTCGACGCGCCAGCTTGCGTAAACGCATCAACAGCGGCCTTACCAAAGTGGGGATCCCAAATTGCGTGAGCAATGGGACGAACCTTGAGTGGATCTTGGATCCACTGCTCGAAGTTACCTTGCCAGGCGACATGGAACAGGTTGCCCGAAGTCCACAGGAAGATGATTGCTAGATGGCCAAAGTGCGAAGCGAAGATCTTTTGATAGAGCTTCTCTTCGGTCATGCCATCGTGGCTTTCAAAATCGTGGGCAGTGGCAATCCCGTACCAGATCCGTCTTGTTGTCGGATCTTGTGCCAAGTCCTGGCTAAATTTTGGAAACTTAGTTGCCATGACTTAACGAAATCTCCTCGTGCTCATCCTACTGAAATGATCCGAGCTAGGAAGAATGCCCACGTAGTGGCAATTCCACCCAGGAGGTAGTGCGCCACCCCAACAGCCCGACCCTGAGTAATGCTCAGTGCGCGAGGCTGAATTGCTGGGGCAACCTTCAACTTGTTGTGAGCCCAAACGATGGATTCGATGAGTTCCTGCCAGTAGCCGCGGCCGCTGAACAAGAACATGAGGCTGAACGCCCAAACGAAGTGTGCACCGAGGAACAACAAACCATAGGCCGACAGCGCAGAACCATAGGAGCCGATGACTTGTGTGGCTTGCGCCCACAAGAAGTCACGCAGCCAACCATTGATGGTGATAGCGCTTTGGGCAAAGTTGCCGTTCGTAATGTGCGACACAGTGCCATCGGGCGAAACGGTACCCCACACATCAGACTGCATCTTCCAGCTGAAGTGGAAAATCACAACCGAGATGGAGTTGTACATCCAGAACAGACCCAGGAAGACGTGATCCCAACCAGAAACCTGGCAGGTGCCGCCCCGACCGGGACCATCGCAAGGGAAGCGGAAGCCCAGATTCGCCTTGTCGGGAATCAAGCGTGAGCTACGGGCAAACAACACCCCTTTCAACAAGATGAGAACGGTCACGTGAATTGTGAACGCGTGAATGTGGTGAACCATGAAGTCTGCCGTGCCTAGGGCGATCGGCATCATGGCGACTTTGCCGCCGACAGCTGCGATATCGCCGCCAAATGCATAGCTAGCAGGAGCTAGAGCATTGGGAGCGGTGCCGCCAGGAGCAAGGGTGTGGATGTTTTGAATCCACTGAGCGAACACAGGCTGCAACTTGATCGCGGTGTCAGAGAACATGTCCTGAGGGCGACCGAGGGCACGCATGGTGTCGTTGTGAATGTATAGACCAAAGCTATGGAAGCCCAGGAAGATACAGACCCAGTTTAAGTGAGAGATGATGGCATCCCGGTGACGTAGAACGCGATCCAACAAGTTGTTGACGTTCTTGGCCGGGTCATAGTCGCGCACCATGAAGATGGCGCCGTGTGCACCTGCACCAACAATCAAGAAGCCGCCAATCCACATGTGGTGGGTAAACAGCGACAGCTGAGTTGGATAGTCGGTAGCAAGGTACGGATAGGGAGGCATGGCATACATGTGCTGAGCCACAATAATGCTCAGTGAGCCGAGCATGGCCAAGTTAATAGCCAGCTGGGCATGCCAGGAGGTCGTGAGGATCTCGTACAAACCCTTATGACCTTCGCCAGTGAAGGGACCCTTATGTGCTTCAAGGATCTGCTTCATGCTGTGGCCGATCCCCCAGTTTGTGCGATACATGTGGCCAGCGATGATGAACAGAACGGCGATCGCCAAGTGATGGTGAGCCGAATCAGTTAGCCACAGACCACCTGTAACCGGGTTCAGACCACCTTTGAATGTTAGGAAGTCAGAATACGCACCCCAGTTGAGGGTAAAGAAAGGCGTGAGACCCTTCGCGAAACTGGGATAGATATCCGCCATCAAGCTGGAGTTCAGGATGAACTCGTGTGGCAGAGGAATATCTTTAGGCGCAACTCCTGCATCTAGCAGCGTGTTAACTGGCAGAGATACGTGGATTTGGTGACCTGCCCAAGATAGAGAACCAAGCCCCAGCAAACCTGCGAGGTGGTGATTCATCATCGATTCCACGTTCTGGAACCACTCCAACTTGGGAGCGGCCTTGTGGTAGTGGAACCAACCGGCGAACAGCATTAGGCCAGCCATGACCAATCCACCGATCGCAGTCACATAGAGCTGATAGCTGTTTGTAAAACCGGAGGCGCGCCAGAGCTGAAACAGACCAGAAGTAATCTGGATTCCGTGGAAGCCACCGCCTACGTCTGCATTCAAAATCTCTTGACCGACAATAGGCCAAACGACCTGAGCACTAGGCTTGATACCTGTGGGGTTGCTTAGCCAAGCTTCATAGTTTGAAAAGCGAGCTCCGTGAAAGTACATCCCGCTCAGCCAAAGGAAGATCACTGCAAGGTGACCAAAGTGAGCGCTGAAGATTTTGCGGGAGATGTCTTCTAAGTCGCTGGTATGACTATCAAAATCGTGAGCGTCTGCATGAAGGTTCCAAATCCAAGCGGTGGTTTTTGGACCTTTAGCGAGGGTGCGATCGAAATGACCAGGCTTAGACCACAACTCAAAGGATGTGGGCACCGGGTTTTTATCAACCACGACCTTTGCCTTTGCTTCTCGCTCCCGTGGGGAAGTTGTCATTAGAGACTCTCCTCTCTCTAGACAAGGAAACGAAGTTAACCCAAATCCAGGTGTTTGCAGAACAAACTGGAAACCCTCTACCTCAATCAATGGCTTGCAGATGATCAGATGACCAGGCGAAAAAACCAGGGGGAGCACCACATCCTCTCATGTGCAATTGCCTATGAGAGTTGGGTCGTTGAGACGAGGGCTTTGCGATCGCTTTACAGCGTTGTGAACAACTGCCGTAAGAGCAACCCGTTACCGAACCTGGGTGGGTTCCTTGAAATTATAGAGCCGTGAACAACCTCAGTTTAACGGCGATTAACAATAATTCAAAATGATCAAACCGAGATTTGATCTGCTTTTTGACTCTTATGGACAACATAGAAAACGAGCTTGATTGCAAAAAATTCACATATCGACATATCTCACAAAGCAATATAGAAACTTCGATCGGAAGATCCGTTGTCATGCTCTATAGATGGGGCTGAAGTGCACCAATCCTGGGGTTTTGAGCTCAGGAAACTGCGAATTTAGATAACACATGTTGTACGAACTTGTGCGATCGCCCCGCTATGAAACGAAAGATTAAGGCCTTGTTGAAAATTGCCGTTGTTTTGCAGGTTGGCACTGGAAACCTGGGAAATAGTTACGTTTATTTACATTAGAAACTAATAAGTAAATTCATGGATTGCAATTACTTTTTGTAATTAGCGATACGAACTATTTTGCTTGACAGATCGGCCTCAAATCCTAATCAGCTCTTGCTCTAACTAGTTTTCAACTCATATTTGACGGTCGATGGAGCACCGATAGGGGCGATCGCCCCTGAAGATCTGGGTTCGACGGCATTTTGACCTGAACCTGATCCCGTTTATGGATCGGGGGTCTAGGGGCGATGGCTGGTGAAGTGACTATTGTTGTAAAGGGAAAGCTTCCATGCGTTGGGTTTGGCTGGGCTGGGACGCTCGCACTCATTGAGCGAGCTGCAAGCGCAATGGGATATGGGCGATCGCCCCGCTCCGTTCCCGATTCGATCCTGATCCGTATTGATGTATTCGTCATAACATTCTGCTGACTCTTCGATGCTTCCTGGCTGCAACCGCTTAGGGTCTTCCTTTTTCCGATATAGTTCCCATGGAGTGGTTTCGCGCTGGTGGCGATCACAAAGGAGTAAATCTGGTGTTGGGTTTTGATAAGCCGTTAAGAACATGGCCACGACTAGCTCAGCGACTGGTGGCGTTGGTGCTGATTGGGGTGCTGAGTGTGAGCATGGTTGGATGTGGTAGCAGTGTAAAACGGCCCACAAAAGTGTCGAATGTAGCACCTGGTGCCCAAGCATCACTGGCGGGCAGTATTTCTGAAGTATCGCCCCCAGCAGTCATTCAAGAGCTGCGGCAAGAATTAGAGGTGTACCAGCCTCAGGTCAAAATCCTATCGCCCAAAGCCAACGAGCTGATTAAAGATGATCGCGTCACCGTTCGCTTCCAGGTTCGCGATCTGCCTCTATTTAAAAGTAAAGAGTTTGGATTGGGGCCTCACCTACATGTTTGGCTTGATGATCAGCCCTATCAGGCAGTTTATGATGCCGACGAATCGCTGGTCTTAGCCGATTTGGCTCCGGGTACCCATACGATTCGCGCGATCGCCTCTCGGCCCTGGCACGAACTATTTAAGAATGAGGGGGCTTACGCTCAAGTCACCTTCCATGTCTTTACCAAAACTCCCAACTATAATCCCGATGCGAAGCAGCCGTTGATTACCTATAGCCGTCCGCAGGGTAGCTATGGGGCCGAGCCCATCATGCTCGATTTTTATCTGACAAATGTGCCACTGCACTTGATCGCCCAACAGCGATCGGATGATGCCATCAAAGATTGGCGCATTCGCGCCACGGTCAACGGCCAAAGCTTTGTGTTTGATGAGTGGCAACCCATTTATCTCAAGGGATTTGACCGGGGCAAAAACTGGGTGCAGCTAGAACTGTTGGATGAAGATGGCAGTGCGATCGCCAACGTATTCAACAACACGGTACGCATTGTGAGCTACGAGCCCGGCGGCAGAGATACTTTGTCACGCTTGGTGCGAGGCGAACTCACCGCAGCCGCAGCAAAAGGCATCGTAGATCCCAACTACATTCCCGCACCGCCGGAACCCAAGCCCACCCCAACTCCAATTTCGACTCCATCGGCCACGCCATCTCCGAGTCCGCGGCCCGAGTCGCCAATTCCTGCCGCCACGCCAACTCTCATCCCCACGGTGACCCCTGCGGCCAAGTCAGCAGATCCAGAATCCACCGCACCATCCTCGCCAACACCCAACCCAACTCCGGCAAGAACACCTAGCCCCGAACCTTCCCCGGCACCCAGGGTTCCTGCATCCTTGCCCAGCCCATCTCCGGGTTCCAGCAAAGTTCCGTCTCCGGCCACCGATGCTGCCGAGGACACTACACCTACACCTAAAGCAAGCCCATCGCCCGCAGTTGCCCCCAGGGCAAAGCCAAAACCGGAAGGTGGCAAAGGATTGCTGAACCGCTTCCGTCGAGGAGTTGCCGAGGAGCAAACTGGTGAGCCCGAACCTGCGGGAGAATCCAAGTCTCAACTGCGATCGCGCAGAGTCCCTGTAGTACCCATTCCGGCTGAGCCCATTCCAGCTGAACCCGTTCCCGCTGCGATCCCAACAGGGATTGCACCTCCCCCATCTATGAAGCCAAATATGGCAAAACCGGGTATCGCAAAACCAGATGCGGAAGCCGAAGAAACCCCCAAACCCAAGGCAACCGAAGCCGACCAGCCGATCGAAGCACCCGCACCCGCGATCGCCCCGCTGCCCGTCCGTCCAACAGCATCTCCATCGGTCAAATCCAAATCCGCTGAACCGAAGCCCCAAGAGCGATCGCCCTCTGACCCTTCTCTTGTAGAAGAGGAAACCCAGGCAGAACCTAAGGTTGAACCTAACCCTGCACCTCTCGTGCAGCCATCTCCCTCAGTAGCACCCACGCCTCGCAATCGGTTCTTTAACCAACTTCGCCAGAAAGCATCGGAAGCGATGGAATCAGTTTCTAAACTGAAGCCGGAACCCAAAACTACGCCCAGCACCAATCTACCGAGCGATCGCCCTGTAGCTCCAAGCGAACTTCCCACCGAGCCGACCTTGGAGCGATCGCTGCGGCCCGCACCCCAAATTCGCGAAGCCCCTCCCTCTGTGGTGCCCACTGCAACGCCATCTCCCGCCGCAGTCGCTCCGGCTCCTGAAGTCATCCCTACGCGACCTGTGCAGCCGAACACATCAACTCCGACTCCACCTGTTTCATCTACTCCATCGCCAAAGCCGATCAACCCATCTGCCTCAGAGGTGGATCAATCCAAAATTCCAGTTCCCAATTTGACGGCTCCGGCGGCCGCTCTGTCCATTGCGGTTGAGTAGGCATCTATAAATAATTCCCGACCAGCGTTGCGCATCTGGGCGTTTCACATCTAAGCGCCAAGCTGCAGGTGGGGTTGGCTACTGGGTTGAGTACTCGGCGATCGCGCTGGCAGGTTTAAGTTTGGTGCCACTGCAGACTTAACCAACATTCCCACCAGCGCCAGCATACCAATGAGCCCACCCACCATTGCACCCATGACAAGGGGGCGTTTCTGCCGATCGATACGACGGCGCGATCGCCTTTTTGGAGCTTTTTCTTGGGTAGGCGGCATGAGTAGCAACAGGGGGTGATGGATTTGGGCGATGAGAAGTTGGCGATCGCTCAGTAAATGACGTGAGCCTCACAGCAGAATGAAACAAAAGGACATGTGTCGTTCCTTGTCTTCGATTCTGCCATGCTCCCCCATCCCGAATTCCGAGCGAGGACAGCGTCGAAAGTGCTCGCTCACAACCGACCTCATCCCGGCAAATGTCCATCCACCACCAGATTCAGAAAGGCGAATAGATAGAGAAAATTCGAAGTTGAAGCAAAAAAGTCCCGCTGAAATGTAACAGAAAATTACACTGTTTAACATTTCGGTCACATCCTCTGAAATGGCGTAAATACGAGCAAATCTCCGTGATAGGATGCGATCCGTAACGCGTCTTAGAGATGGGAGAAGACCTTTGGTTCTGAGGGTTGCTGTAGTTGGGTCTGGTCCGGCAGGTTCTTCCGCTGCCGAGACGTTAGCAAAAGCGGGTATCGAAACCTATTTAATCGAACGAAAATTAGATAATGCTAAACCCTGCGGTGGGGCCATTCCCCTTTGCATGGTGAGCGAGTTTGATCTGCCGCCCGAAATCATCGATCGCCGTGTGCGCAAGATGAAGATGATCTCGCCTTCTAATATCGAGGTCAACATTGGCAGCACCTTAAAGGATGACGAATATATCGGCATGTGCCGTCGTGAAGTGCTGGATGGCTTTTTGCGCGATCGCGCGGCCAAGCTTGGCGCTCATCTCATCAACGGTACGGTGTATGCACTGGATATTCCCAAAACCAGCACCGACCCCTACACTCTGCACTATGCCGATCACTCGGACGGCAGCGTAGAGGGCGAAATGAAGAGCCTGCAAGTGGATGCGGTGATTGGAGCCGATGGCGCCAACTCTCGAATTGCCAAGGCCATTGACGCAGGCGACTACAACTATGCGATCGCTTTCCAGGAGCGCATTCGCCTGCCCAAGTCTGGAATGGACTATTACGAAGAACTGGCCGAAATGTATGTGGGCAACGATGTGTCGCCCGATTTTTACGCCTGGGTCTTCCCCAAATATGACCACGTTGCGGTTGGCACCGGCACCATGAAGGTCAACAAGTCCAAGATCAAGGACTTGCAGGCTGGCATTCGCGCCCGTGCAGCCAAAAAGCTGGAAGGTGGCGAAATCATCAAGGTAGAAGCACACCCCATTCCTGAGCATCCTCGTCCGCGTCGGGTGGTGGGTCGTGTGGCGCTAGTCGGCGATGCTGCTGGCTATGTCACCAAGTCATCGGGCGAAGGCATCTACTTTGCGGCTAAGTCAGGCCGGATGTGTGCAGAAACGATTGTAGAACTCACCAACAAGGGCCAGCGCCCGGTTACCGAAGAAGACCTCAAAGTCTACATCAAACGGTGGGATAAAACCTACGGCGCAACCTATTTGGTGCTCGATATTCTACAGCGGGTATTCTACCGCTCGGATGCCACTCGCGAGGCTTTTGTGGAAATGTGCGCCGACATTGATGTACAAAAGCTGACCTTTGACAGCTACCTGTACAAAACGGTGGTGCCCGCCAATCCCCTCACTCAGCTCAAGATTACGGCAAAGACCATTGGTAGCTTGCTGCGTGGCAATGCCCTTGCTCCTTAATTAAATCTCCTGTAAACCTCCTGCCTGAACTGTAGAGTGAAGCCGCGCTACAGTTCAGGCTTCAACGAACCATGCGTGCAGGAGATCTAACGATCCTGTGAGTGAGATTAGTTAACTGTCTCAATCCTGGTGATGAACATAGCGATCGCCCTACCCAATGTGAGTAGGGCGATCGTTTTTGATGGGTTTAGAACTAACGCGGTTGGATAGTGGGTCGTGAGCCAAGCTTTTTGGGAAGAGCGTCGAAAATGACCATCTCATTGGTGATGTGCGTCACTTCATAGGCCAGAAAAGATCACAATTTCGCTCGATCATTATCACTCAAAAAAACCGGGACTCCTCCGATACTGTGATTAGAGAGAAACAACCCCTTTTCATGATGCAGCCCCTGAGTTCTGGTCCTGGCGTTCCCCTCGAAGATCTGGTTTGCGCAGTCCTAGACTCGCGTCAAATTAGCCACTCCGATGAGTATCGACTCATTGTGTCACTGACGGCTTATCACACGGTCAGTGATGATGTTCTCGCTACCATCGAGCGAATCTTCTATGGATTACGTCATGGCCTCTTAAGTTTGGTGGACTAATCAACGGCGATCGCACGTTTGGGCCACATCCAGCCTGAAATTTCAGTTCGAGATTTCCTTCGTTACACAAACAAAACTATGCTCCTTCAAAGCCGCACCATGGTGTGGCTTTTTTATTATTTTGGGAAAATCCAGCTTGACTCGGCTAGCCTCATTTGAGTGGCGGCAGCCGTCACTCTTACGGCTCCACAACAGATTGATACAGATTTAGCTGATCCATGCTGGCATGCGTGTAGGATTGCATGCAAAGTTGATCGCCACGCAAAGACTGCGAACGGTTGATTGATAAAAGCTTTGTATCAAAGTTAGAGCCATCGATTGAATAAACAGGAACAAAGTCATGCTTTTGGCGGAAAGCAACATTTGAGCTAGCCGTTATGATGGCTAACGGAATGGCTTGTTGCATCCAACAACAATTCCTACTCCCATTCCTGCTTTGTGTGTATTCTAAATGCAATCAGCGGGTTTGTAGAGCAGTTTAAAGACTCCGTTTACAGGCTAAAAACCCATCTTCAGACTCTATCAGCTCTCAGATTTTTCTTTGGAAAGCCATGGATTTTCCAGGTTATGTCTGTCTTCAATGAGCGAGTTGGCATGTAGGAATATCTTGCAGGCGGCTGCTTTATAAACGTTACATCAGCGTTACAAAACAGAAAACATTTTTTAGACAAAATTACACGCAACCGTTATCCTACTGTTGATAACGTGAGTTATTCAGTAAGCCTATCTAGAACCTTCCATTTAAGCTGTCACTCAAAGGTATTGCTATGGAACCCGAAGTTAAACAAGAAACAACCTCTGCTGATTTCATAAGTGAAGAGCCCGGTACCGTGAGTACCTTTTCATCCGACAGCCAAGCGGGCGAGCAGTGGAAGCAAATTACCGACAAGGCAACCGCACTGCTGGCTGATTTGCCAGAGTACGTGACCAGCTTTTTTGGGGAATATCGTCGGCCCATCGTGACGATTGGCCTAATTGCCGGTGCCATTGTTGCCGTAAAGCTAACGCTCGCAATTTTGGGATCTATCAACGACATTCCATTGCTGGCTCCCTCGTTTGAGCTGATCGGGATTGGCTACTCGGCCTGGTTTATTTATCGCTATTTGCTCAAAGCCTCGAACCGCAAAGAGCTGTCAGAAGATTTTAATTCCCTAAAGTCGCAAGTGTTGGGTCAGCGCAATAACAACGGTCAATAGGTTTGACGAATATTTGACTTCGTTCAATGCGATGGGCTCTCCTGACAGCTGGTAGAGCCATCGCATGGTCGGTGTGACAGCTCTGAGAACACAACAACATGGAATTAAGCGCGGCGATAGGTTTATCGCCGCGCTTAATTCCATGGACGTAAGTCCACACAATCTAGAGGTATTTAACGTCAGTTTAGGTTAAAGGCTTTTCTCAGGTTTGCGCGGCGCGCAAACCTGAGAAAAGACCATTTTTGCGTGCGCGTTACGCGCGCAAAAATGGGTACTTCAGATTATCCACAACTCATGTTGTTTATCGCGATAGCCATTTTGATTCGGACAGTTTTGAGGATGGCAAGGCTGCCTTCAAAACTGTCCCACATCTAACGGCGCTGGCAGCAGCCAGATGTGTTGTGTTCTACCCCACATACAGCGCAACAATATCAACCCTGAAGGTCTATTACTTTGGAATCTTGCGACGGACAGGTAGGTTTGAAGGGTAGCTCATTGAGTCACGAGCGCAGAGCGCGAATATGCTACATGAAGCACTTCACGCGTTGCCATTTGCGATTTTCGTCTTGGCAGTAGTAGCAGCCTTCCCACCAAATACAGCGAGAGTAGGCGTCTTCAACACGTCGGCTAATGCTTGGATGCTCACTATTGAGTAAGTCGATAAATTCGTCTTTGCGATCGCCGGTTAGGCCTGCAATTTTATCGAGAGTTTCTTGAAGTTCAGGTGAAACGTGATTAGTAGCTTCGTAACTCATCATTGGTTCAATTGTTGAATGTCATCAATGAATCGGGTTGCTTATGACTGTTATAAGCTAAGACCATATTTCAGTCTCCCGACAATCCTAATCTAGCCAGCTAATATCGGGAATAGCTAATAGGACACATTATTTAAAATCTATGAATCGGCCTATGCAAGCTCAAAATCAGCCCGATGGTAGCGTGACCTCAACACTGATACCGGCTCTCAAAGAATGGGCGATCGCCATAGAAGCCTTGATGCATGGAGACATGATTTTGTTGCTGCGCAAGGGTGGCATCAAAGAAGAGCGCGGAAGGTTTGCGGTGCAGCACCAGCAGGTGGTGCTATATCCCACCTACGAGCATCAACAGCCCCACTTGGTGAAACCAGCCTACCAAGCGCGAATCACCCCCGTTGAATCGGGGTGGCATCCTAGGGAGGTCACGCTTACGGCATGGGCAGAGGTGAGCCATCTGTTTCAGTTGCAGGGAGCCGAGACGGTAGCAGCGCTAGAGCCGTTTCATCTTTGGAACAATACCTTTGTGAGCGATCGCCTGAAATGGAAACCCAAACAACCGCTCTATGTCTTGCTGCTACGCGTTCATGCGTTGCCATCCCCTTGCACGATTCCCTATCGCAATGAGTATGGTGGTTGTCGCTCCTGGATTGGGCTACAGGATGTGGCAACAACCCGATTGACCCATGGGCAGACCGTGCTGACAGACAAGGAGTACGCAGAGCAGGTGCAAGCGATCGCATCTGTAATTGAGACTTATGAGCCGGATGCGCCTAGAGTGCAGTTTTCGCCAACCCAGGGTTGAGCGAGTAAGTTTGAGCGAGTAAAGCTGGGTCAGCGCATTAGCGAGGCGGCTGAACAACGCGTTGCACCGTACTTAGCCCGACCTCGGCAAGCAGGGCCAGCGCCGCAACCGGAATGGCCCCAACCAGCAAAATAGCATTATCGTATAGGGCAAAACCGCGCACGATAAAGGTTCCTAGCCCACCCGCCCCAATAAATGCAGCGAGTGTGGCACTGGCAATGACTTCTACAGTGGCAGTTTTAATGCCCGCAATAATGACAGGGAGAGCAAGGGGAATTTCGATCATGCGGAGTACCTGGCCCGCGCTCATGCCCATGCCATAGGCGGCTTCGCGAATTAAGGGATCAATACTGCGAAAGGCAACGTCGGTGCTAATCAGAATTGGGGGCATGACCAATAGGGTAAGGGCGATCGCCGCAGACCGAAAACTCAGCCCAAAATAAGGAATCGCCAGAAACAGGATAGCCAAACTGGGAATCACTCGCAGGGCATTAAAGCTGTTGATAAACACCGCCGAGGCAGAGCGCGATCGCGCGCTCCACAGCCCCAACGGCAACCCCGCAACCATGCCAATCATGAGCGGTACAGCCACCAACCCAAGGTGTTGATTCAGCGATTGAAATAGCTCATCTCCATGGTCGATTCCATACTGATAAGCCTGAAGAAACACGCCCACGATCGTTTCCTAACCGCGCAATGCTTTGCAATATTTCACATCCTCAGAGCTTATGCAAGCCCACCAAGTCAGGACTTATGTGCAGTTGAATGATGGTTGGGGCGCTGAGCGCCCCAACCATCATTCAATCCCCGGCTGAGAGAGCCGAACTTCAACAGTTTGAGGGTAGCCACGTGGCAATCGCCGTGTATCGGAACCTAGCCTGTATTAAGAAATACATCAGTCTGGGACGCAGTACGCACCATCGGGCAGTCTACGTTTAAGGGGAGAATCGGCAAGAGAGGCGTGAGTCCTAGTCTCGATTCCATTCTCTCCTTAGGCCACCCGCAACCTTTGTGGCCACTCGGTTCCCTTATCTTTGTGCTGTTATTAGTTCACCCTGCTGCCTCACTTGGGTACTCCGGGCTTGGCACCTCCCATTGCTCGCTTCGGAATGCCATAGCACTCAGTTGCTGCAAGTTTAAATGGGATTGCGCCCCTCTACCAGGTTGTTGATCCAGGCGGGAATTGAAACGAAGTCAGCCAGTCGTGTTGTTATTTCAGGTAAAACTATGCATGCTCTCAATCACACGCTAGATGACAAGCTCCGCGAAGCAGATGGAACCTACTTGGATGCAGAAGCGTTGCAAGCGCTAGAACAATACTCTCAAAGCTACAGCGCCCGGCTCGAAACCTATCGCAATCTGCGCGATCGCAGTGCGGATTTTGTGACCCAAGCGCTGACCAAAATGGCCCAAGTGCACCCTGAAGTTATTCAAAAGCACAAGGCTCGCTGTCAGTACGATATGGGGGAAGTGCTACGCTACATTGCGCTCTCCATTTTGCGAGATGATGAGGTCTTTTTTACCGAGCAAATGATGTCGTGGCTGGATACGATTCTGCTGGCCTATAAGCAAAATAATCACTGCGCCACTGCCTACCGCTACCTGCAGGATGCGGTGACCGCACAATTGCCAACCAGCAACAGCTCGCTGATTCGGCCCTATCTAGAAAATGTCATTCTGACCCTACAATCGCATGCCTAATAGGGGGCGATCGCCCTTCCAGCTAGCATCTTCGCTTAGGTGACTGAAATTTAAATCGCTGAGCCAGATCACCAGAATCAGAATGCCTAGGGTCAGCCGCTAAATCTGAATGAGATCTGCATGCAAGCGGTCTGCCCAACCATCGCTCCGTTTTCTGTTGCGATCGCGATCCTTTGATATCTCTGCTGACAACCCACTGACATCAACCCCAAGGGTCTATGTCATTTTGGGTTCCCATACTTGATGCGATCGCAACTGGGCGATCGCCACCTTGTGATGCGAACTGATGCGAAGTTTGGCTGATGCCCATGCTCTCCAGTTCGTTCAGTGAATGGATATTCGCTCACGCTTATCTCGCTCATGCTCATAGAGGAGCCATCTCATGAACGCTGCAACGGTATTGACTGTTCATCGCAAATTAACCCTTGAAGAACGCAAGAGCATATTGCATCAAATGTATGCCCAAGTGCTGGAGCGGCAGCCCTACAGCCACGAGCGTCGTACCCTAGCCAAAGCCGAAAAAGACTTTTTGGCCGATAAAATTGGCGTTCGGCGCTTTTTGAAGGAGCTGGGTCACTCCAATGTGTATCTAAATACGTTTTACTTTTCTGCGTCAAACCTCAAGTTTATTGAGCGCAGCTTCAAGCATTTTATGGGACGTGCCCCGCGCGATCAGGCCGAAATGCGGGAGTATTGCGACCTGTTGCTACGTCATGGTCCTCACAAGATGATTACGGCTCTGCTGGATTCGGAAGAATATCGCAAAACGTTTGGGTGCTATGGGGTGCCGGGGGCTCGCCAATTGCCCTTTCACGAGTCGCCGCGCTCGTTTTGGGAGTCGCGCGTGCTGAACCAAGAACAGTTAGGGCAGCGGGGCCATGTGGTGCCCACGTTGGTGTGGCATCAGCTTGGGCTGAACTGTGATGCCGGTGTGTGCCGTCCACAGGGAGTGGCGATCGCAGATCACACTCTAGCCGAGCATGACAGGGTGAACCCTGACCAGAACCGACCCAATCGAGGAACAGTTGCGGTGGCTGAACCGATTGCAGCCACCATGCCCACGATGCGATCGCCATCTCTGGCAGCTCGCCGCAGCCCTATGCGACCCAAGGGCTAACATCAATTGCCAAGACACGGCCCAGCCTAAGCAAATGCTGGGTCGTCGCTGCGGCAATCTGTTGAGACTGCATGCGGGGCAACAGCGTGCTGTGCAGGTGCTTGAGGTATTGCTCTTGAGCGCGATCGCTCTGAAGCCCCACATTCAGCTGTTGCCCAATGCGGATCAACCGTTCCACAAAGGTCACCATGGTTTGGGCAGTATCTGGCTCCAACACATCTTCGCTCACCCGATACAGCACATTCCATAGCGATCGCCCAATCAACCGCTCCAATGCTTGCCGAATTTCAGGCATCCGAATGTGGCAGTGGAGTTGCTGTGCTTCGGCAGCGATCGCCTCTAGCTCGGTGAGTTGACCGTCCCACAGTTGCCAGCTCTCTGGCACATGGCCAGCCCCATCACTTTGCGGCAAATCGCTCGTCTCCCGCTCCAGAGCTTGCAGGGCAACCGTCACGCGATGACTAATGGCAATTTCGGCGGCAACCTGAAGTTCTTGCGGAACCTTCAGCCCATCCCGATGGAAGGCCATCAACACGCCATAGTTATCGCGATAGACCTGGGTATACAGTTGATCCAACCGAGTCAGAGTCTCGTGGCTCAGCAACCGCATAATGCGATGGCGCTCTTCGGGAAAGAGCGATTGCAGACTGAAAGATTGCTCACCAAACACTCGATTCATCGCCAAGATGACCTGCGCGGCGCTGGCCAACTGCAACGATTCAAACAGCTCCTCTTTGATTTGGGCATAGTGGCGACGCCCTGCAAACGGCTGAATACAACAGTGGAAATCCCAACCACCCATGTGCAGCACTGCAAATACCAAATACACGGTTTCGCGGGTCACCTCCGAGGTGAGCTGTAACTGCCCCACCGACAGGGTTAGTGCCCCAATGCGGCGAAGCTGATGATCCAACCGTTGCGCCAGGTAGCAATAGACCGGATGCTCGGTTGGGAAGGAATCGAACAGGGAGCTAATGGCGTAGTGTGCGGCCACCTGCTCTAGGGAGATGCGAGACGAGACAACTTGCCGCTGCCACAGCTCGGCCCCGTGGCCAAAGATATCGACATTGCTGGGAATCGATCGCAGCTTATCAACAAAGGTATGCTCTAACCGGACTCCGGCCACATCTTCGGCAAGCTCTAGCGCCCGCGCCGCATATCGCAGAATTTGGGTTCCCTCAGGCCGCGACACTTCTTCAAAGAACCAACCGCAGCTGGTGTACATGAGCAAAGCATGGCGCTGCATTTCTAGCAGCCGCAGGGCATCTACTTGCTCGGCATGGTTGAGCTTGCGGGTCTGGTGGCGTGCCAAAAAGCGGTTAATGCTGCTAAGGGAGCGATCGCCAATCACCTCAATGTATTCATCCCGAGCTCGCCAGAGATCATTGAAAAAGTGACGTCCCTCAGCTTCAAAAATGGTCGCCAGCTCATCGCGTAGCCAGTCCAGTGCCAAACGCAGCGGTCGCCGCCACTGTTGATGCCACAGGCCACCGCCACCGCACCCGCAGTCATCTTGCCAGCGACCCACACCATGGGCACAGCTCCAGGCCGTCACCGGCTTCAGCATGACTTCCCAGGTCGGAGAATTTTGGCTGAGGTAGTGGGCAAAGTTCGTGACCGTCCAGCCATGTTGCGGAAAGGCATGGGTAAAGGCATAGGCCAGAGCTTTTTCGGTGCCACCCTTGTGATGCCCAAAGGTTTCGCCATCGGTCGCGACCGAAACAAGCTGCGCCGGACGGCGATCGCCACGAACAGCCTGCCCCAACCTTGCAACGAAATTGTGAGAGCTGGAAAGCACCTCGCCAAAGCCCATGTCTCGGGAGATAGGCCCGTCGTAGAAAAAGATATCGATGTAGTCACCCTCCGGCAAAAAGCAGCGGTAGGGCTGAATAGGATCAATTTGGCTGCCCCCGACTTCAAGCCATTCGGGATCGGGATGCTCGTCGGTGGGAATGGGACGACACCGCTGAGCCTGGGACGGAGCCAGAATGGTGAAGCGAATGCCTTCATCCACCAAGGCCCGCAGAGTTGGGTAATCCACAGCGGTTTCTGCCAGCCACATGCCCTCGGGATCACGACCAAACCGAGCCCGAAAGTCTGCGGCACCCCAACGAATCTGGGTATATTTGTCGCGCTTGTTGGCCAGCGGCATGATGATGTGGTTGTACACTTGGGCGATCGCATTGCCATGCCCATCCAACCGTTCACAGCTAGTGCGATCGGCTTCCAAAATTCGTTGATACACTTCGGGATCGTACTGCTCCAACCAGCTCATGAGCGTTGGCCCAATGTTGAAGCTGAAGTATTCAAAATTGTTGACCACTCCCAAGAGTTCGCCGTGGTCATTCAGCACCCGCGCAAACGCATTCGGTCGATAGCACTCATGGTGAATGCGCTCATTCCAATTATGAAACGGCGCAGCACTGGGCTGGCGCTCAATGGCATTGAGGTAAGGATTTTCGCGAGGTGGCTGATAGAAATGGCCGTGGACTGCAACACAAACCCCGGTTGCCAGAGTGCGGGAATTGGCCGTTTGAAGAGCGGTTTGATGCAGAGCGTGATCTTGGGGATCAATCACTCCTTCAGCCATTCCTACGAGATTGGATTGCTGGGGATCAAAAGCGTGAGAAGTCATGCAGGGTTAACCTGAACCAGTGGATAGGAAATTGCAAATATGAACGGTGGTGTCACAGACACACACGTCAGGCACGAACAGATCATTTCACTGCTCATTTGCTGTGCAAAAATGACCCAAAACTACATTGTTAAAAAAGCTGTATTGCATGCATAGCTAGGATGTTCTCGATCCCACATTGTGAGTTTCCATCAGACTCATCAGTTGAAAAATGCATGCTGTAGACCATGCTAGCGGTAATGCGTCAATGATTTCTCTAGCTGAAGTAGGATGACTTGAAGAATTTAAACAGCAGAGATTGTGAACGATCGCCCGTTGCGATTGGGAATTGAAGCAACTCATTCACAGGAATAACAGAAAACACGAAGAGATGCCAAGCGTGGCACAGTCAGTTGTACATCGGCTGCACGCGGTCGGAATCGATTTGACTGCCAAACCATCCAACCAAACTATGATTTTACCCAACTATTTTTGACACTATAGAGATTGAAATTAAGAAATACTGCATCTATTGAGAGAACGACGAAATCTGTTACAAACAGTTTCAAAAACCAAACATTTTGACACAGTTAGGACTTACGCACTTCATACTAAAAATCATTCAACTGCGTAAGTCCTGACAGTATTTGAGACGGCAATTAGGGGTGAACTGCTGTTTCACCCCTGGCAGGATCGATCATTCAAACCTTTGTGATTCCGTCCTCTGGGGCGATCGCCCCCGGTGATTTGATCTTCAGCAAGATTTGATATTCACAGGACTTACGCAAGCCCACTGGATCTGGTGTTGTGGGTAGGGTGCGACGCACCCTACCCACAACACCAGATCCAGAAAGCTGATGGGGAAATGCTCAGGATGCCTGAGGTGGAAGCTCCAGGGGAATCGCTCCCAGAGTACCTTTGCGAAAATCAGTGAGAATTTCGCGCGCTGTACGCTCAATATCACCTTGGTGCCGTTGCTCAGCCAAGATTTCCAAGTAACTTTCGCCAGTGTAAAGGCTGGGATCAAGACTATAGCGCGATCGCAATGCTTCCACCCCTTCGGGAACTTGGGACTGTAGATCTTTTAACAGCTCAACAAACGCAGCCGTGACCCGCTGATTATCGTAAGCAGCCTCCCCAATGTCATCGCAAATGGCCAGTTTTAGTGCATTGTCCTGATTGGTCAGCTTCGAGGGCAGTACACCCGGTGCATCCAACAGTTCCAGCGTGTCGGAAATGCGCACCCAGCGCAGTTGCCGAGTGACGCCAGCCTTCCGCGCACTCTCCACCACGCGCCGCTTCACCAATCGGTTGATCAACGCCGACTTGCCCACATTGGGAAAGCCAATCACGACTGCTCGTACAGGCCGGGGCAACATGCCCCGCTCGCGCCGTCGTTGATTGAGGCGATCGCCCACAATTCGGGCGGCTTTGGTCACATCATTCATGCCGCCGCCCTGGTTGGCATTAGTAAAGATTGGGGATTCGTCGTGGGCTTCAAACCAGGCTTTCCAGCGATCGCGCCAGGACACGGGGATCATATCCACCCGATTCAAGATCAGCACCCGTTCCTTGTTGCCAATCCATTGCGGAATCTGAGGATGTTGGGTTGTCAGCGGAATTCGGGCATCGCGCACTTCCAACACCACATCTACTTTTTTGAGTTGCTCCAGCAGATTGCGCTCGGCCTTGGCAATGTGCCCCGGATACCACTGAATTGATGGCGCTGTCATACACTAAGCTGCCCGTGCAACGGATGGAACATCTTTCAGCATAGCGTTAGCGCGATCGCTTCCAGGGTCTTCTGCGGGATTCCAACCCATCTCATGGTGCAACAGTGTCGAATGATGAGCCCATCCGCTGATTCAGGCTGGGGATGGAGGCAGATCTGTCCGGGGGGACACGCGATTGCTTACCTCTTGCCACAAGACCGGATCATGTTCATAGATTTTGAGGGCAGCCAGGGCTTCGTTGGCTTGGGTTGGGGGGCTATCGCTGAGCAACCCCAGCAAAAATTGAATGGCATCGGGATATCGCAGGGTGGCGATCGCCAGCAGAGCAGTTTGGCGCAACTCGGGTTCGGTGGTGTGGCTCCACCAGTGCTGGAGTAGCCCCAAAGCTTGTGGCAGGCGAGACTCGCCCAGCACCAGAGCAGTCAGTTCCTGTGTTTGTGGCTCTGGGTGCTGCAAAAAGCTAGCAACAAATGACAGCGAACCCTGGGGATCAAGGGTCAACAAAGCCGTCAGACATTCTGAAATCACCGTTGGCTCGTCCCCAATGCGTGATCGCAACCGCAGCAAGGCCACTCCACTGGGGTGTCCCGAATAGGCGATCGCACGGGCAGCGGCAATGCGAGCCGGAGACTCAGCATCGGCCAACAGATCGGCCAACTCCGTCAGCACATCGGGGTAATTCATTCTCACCAAACCCATGGCGCAAATGCCACGCAGCTTTGCCGCCGTGTCCATTTGCCCGCCCCATACGGGCTCCATCTGCACATGGTGAATCCCCTGCAAAAACACGCTCTCATCTCCAATGTGCAATCCATAATTCAAGCGATAGAGCGCATCGACCACCCCCTCCTTGGCCAAACAGTTGGGATCGGTCTTGGCTCCGTTCAGCATGCAACGCTCAAAAGTGCTCACCAATTCGGGAATAAAATCGGTCAATTCGTACTGGGCAATGAAGCGCGTGGCTTGGGCGATCGCGGTTCCATAAGGGCTTTGCAATACCCGACGCACCGTGTTGGTTGCTGCGTTGCTAAAGGGATCGTGACGGACCTCGGCCAACGCGGCAGTCAGCTCATCTAACTTGCGGGACTTTGCCATGAGAGTTCTCCTGGCGAGAGGATGGTCATGCTACTGTGGCAAGATAGTACAAAAATACTGATTTCATCTTTACTTGTCTAGTCGTACTTTTACCAGCGCTCCGGTAGCTGGCTGGCTACGCAGTCGGTCGGTTGAGCATGTCTTGGGTGGGGCAGAGTCCCAGATCGTGGGACGTGCATTTATCGGCTGTCCTCTAAACGGGTTTTCTAGAAAAATACTGAACCTTCCCGGAAATCCCCATGGGGATGGGCTACAGTCGATGAGCCTGGGTGGTCAATTTGGAACGAGGAACCGAAGATGGACGAGCAGTTAAATTTGCGATCGCTACTGGCGTTGGCATTGGTTGGATTGGTGGTTTTGATTGGGCTCAACTCCTTTGTCATTATCAATCCGGGTGAGGCAGGGGTGCTGAGCTTGTTGGGCAAGGCCCGCGATGGTGCGCTGTTGGAGGGGGTTCACTTTAAGCCACCGCTCATTGCCAAAGTGGATGTGTACGATGTCACCGTGCAAAAGTTTGAGGTGCCTGCCCAAAGTTCCACCAAGGATTTGCAGCAGCTTGAGGCGAGCTTTGCCATCAACTTTCGGCTTGATCCCATGGAAGTGGTAACCATTCGCCGGACTCAGGGCACTCTGCAAAACATTGTGGCCAAAATCATTGCGCCCCAAACGCAGGAATCCTTTAAGGTGGCCGCCGCCCGCCGCACAGTGGAAGAAGCCATTACCAAGCGGGAAGAGCTGAAGCAAGACTTTGACGAAGCATTGGGAACGCGCCTCGACAAGTACGGCATTATTGTGCTGGATACCAGTGTGGTGGATCTCAACTTTTCGGCAGAGTTTTCGCGTGCGGTGGAAGAAAAGCAAATTGCCGAACAGCGCGCCCAACGAGCGGTCTACGTCGCGCGCGAAGCCGAGCAAGAGGCCGAAGCCACGATTAACCGAGCCAAGGGACAGGCCGAAGCCCAACGACTCCTGCGCGAAACCCTAACGGCAGAATTGTTGCAAAAACAAGCGATCGAAAAATGGGATGGCAAGTTTCCGCAGGTGCTGGGCGGCAATGGGGCGGTGCCGTTTTTGAATTTGGATGCGGCCAGCCTCAATGGCGGGGCGCGATCGCTCAAACCCTAACTCTGGCTATCACTTGGCAGCCACCAGCGCTTGCCAAAGGAGCGATCGCTCTGCCCAAGCAGACCGCAAAAACTCCTTGCGCACATCGTTGGTGGTTTTGCCAAACAGCAAAATCATGGCCTGGATCAATTCCGGCATCGACAGCGTATCCGCCAAAAAGCCCGACCACTGGGTCAACGACAAGTGGAAAAATGAGGCAAAGAACTGATGTATCTGCGCTTCCTCAAACTGCATCAAATTCTCTAGCCCAAACAGATACAGATCTCGCTTGCGCAGCCGTTCCGACGGCCACAACGCCCGCCACGCCACACGAGACAACTCCTGAGGAGAGTCAGTCGATGGGAGCGATTGGGCGATCGCATCGGCCAGCCCAGGAGCACGCCGCAGCAGCGAGCCCACCATATAGCCCGAGGCCGGGTGCACCATGCTGGCCGCACCACCAAACCCCACCGCCGGTTGCTCAAATGTCGGCATCGGCACATTCATGGGAAACAGGCAGCGCTCTACGTGATGTTCTTCCAAAACCCGAATGTTGTAAAACGCCAACCGCTGATGTAACCGCCGCTCCAACACATCAAAGGGAATTGCAGGATAGTTGGCCAGAGACGTTTCTTCCACAAAAAAGATGCCATCTCCCAAATCCATCGCATACAAAAACGTTGGAGGCTCTTGTCGCTCACTGTCTGTCAGATGATCGGAGCGAAAATCCATAAAGACAAACTGGTGAGGCGCAATCGGCGGCGATGAAAAGCGCCCCACAATGCCATAGGCCGCTTGAAATGCGATATCGGATTTGTGGTCGCGCTGCACCAATGCGGGGAAGTGGCCGCTGGTATCAATCACGATTTTGGCGTTGAGCTGAGTTCCATCGGTGGTGGTGACACAGGTATGGGTGGCATCTTGCGTGATGTTGGCCGCTTTGCCCCGATGCCATACCATGTGGCCTTGCTGACATTGAGCCAAAAAGTGCGATCGCATCTTCTCTTTATCAAGCAACCCGTATTCGCGCGGGAGTTCTAACCTTTTTGGCCCCGCGTACATGACGCAATCTTTCCAACGATGGCTAAGCAGCTGCGTAAGCCCCAACGGTTCTAGCTCATCTACCCAAATGCCATAGGTATTGGGCCAAGATTCATTGGGATCGGTGGGGGTTAAGCCGTGAACACACAGGCCGCGATCGCACAGAGCCGCTGCAATGATTACCCCTGCTGGGCCAGAGCCAATTACGAGCGCATCCACCATCTTCACTCATCCAAAAACGTCACAGCACAGCCCAAACCCTGTTGTATGAGCTCGTGCAGCCCAGATACACGATAGTTGTATTGAGCCTATTTTCAAGTCTACCGCTGTGGTTGTCCTCCAGGCTTATGTGCAGCAAAACTGGGAGGCCAGATGATGGGGCGATCGCCCCTTGTCAATCAACGATAAAAAGCTCAAGAGCCCTGACCGGACAGGATGTTCAGCCTCCAATCCAGCTCAACCAGCAGAGGCAAATCTGTGATCACACCCAGGCAAGCCGCTCAGTGGCCGCCGGGAGTGATCACTCCATTAGGGAATTTGGAACCCGTGCCAGAGGTTGACCGTTGCGTTCAGCCAATTTCTGGGTCACCCTCTATCGCATCTAAAGAAAAGAATATCGATTTGAATGCAGACGCACTGAACGTTAGCCGATAAGCTATTGGGGGGAAAGAGTGCACTAGGGATATGAGATCGCGAAATTTTTGGTCTAGGTTATGGTCATCCTTTAGTAGCGATGAGTCGTTTTCCAACGGTTTAAAGCATCTAGAAACTTTATTTGCCAAGGCTTTGTCTGTGGCCATGATCGTCGTCATTATTGTGGCGATTGTCGATCTGGGTCGGTTTCTGCTCCAAGAATTGAGCTCAGAACCCTATGGCTTCTTTTCCACCACTCTCATTGAAATTTTTGGGCTGTTTCTGAACGTCCTGATTGCGATGGAGGTTTTAGAAAATATCACCGCTTACCTAAAAAAGCATGTTGTGCAGGTAGAACTGGTGATTGTGACCTCGCTCATTGCCGTCGCCCGAAAAATTATTATCTTCGATTCCAAACAGGCAACTGGACTAGAACTGATTGGCCTTGGGGTGGCGATTTTGTCCCTTGCCATTAGCTATTGGATTGTGCGACGCGCCAACCGGGACCAGAACTAATGAGGATGGTGCCCGCATCCAGTAGGTTCTAGTAGGTTACAGATGATTGATATCGCGGAGACGGGAAAAGCCTCCGCGATATCAATCATTTATTATGGCTACAACAGCGCCACGAGGGTTGCCAGAAGGGCAGGGTGCACTGTCAGGGGAGTGCGATCGCCCATGTTTTTGAGCCCTACCATTGCATGGGCTTTGACTCCAACCCAGCGATAAACAGGAGGACGTGGGCAGGTTTTGCGACCTTGCGACATACGAACCCACGATATCGTCCAAATATCTTTTGCAGGACTTACGCAAGCCCACTAAATCTGGTGTGTTGGTGTTGTGGGTAGGGTGACCCACAACACCAATGCGTAAGTCCAGTTCTAATGTGAAGTGGAGTCTCATCGAGGCCCCTAGAGTTGATTAGTCGAGTTTGAGAGCATTAACAGGAACGTCATCCCACGACTCGACGATGCGCATTCGGGCAACCCATCCCGATGCCTTTTGGTCGTCAGTCAGGTTGCTCTCGAATGAGTCATGACATGCTTCGGCCTGATCCTGATTGCAGCATGCGATACAGGTATACACCAACCCGGAGGGATCGATTTGCTCATTGACCCAAATGGTTCTCGGCATAGTATTCGCCATCATCCTAAAATCGCAAAACAAAATCGCAAAATGTTGCGGAGGTAAGCCGTGTGAAGGCTTATTTAAGCAGTTTACGGCGATCGCTCAGGGTTTGGCAGTAGAATGCAACATTCTTTGAGCGTTCTAATTTCGGGGCTGTTGGCGATTCTGGCATTCATCTAGCATTCGTCTGGTATTCATCCAGAAACCTGGGCCTATTTGGCCGTTGGGGCATGAGCAGCTAAGCGGGCGATCGCCTCCCCTGTCACGCGACAGGTATGCCATTCGGTCAGCACATCGGCTCCCATGCGTTGATAAAAGCCGATCGCCGGTTCGTTCCAGTCCAGCACACTCCACTCCACGCGACCGTAGCCCCGCTCCAGCGCAATTTTGCCCAGGTGGCTCAGCAGTGCTTTACCAATGCCCAACCCGCGATAACTGGGTTGCACAAATAAATCTTCTAAATACAAGCCACTCCGGGTGAGGAAGGTTGAGTAGTTGTTAAAAAAGAGCGCAAACCCAACAACGTTATCCTCTACTTCCGCCAAAATTGCTTCAACCAGGGGCCGCTGAATGGACCCGTTGGGATGGGTGTGGCTGGCTAGATGGGCGGCCAATTCTTCGGCGCTACCGGTCACTTCGTGGGTCAGCTTTTCATATTCAGCGAGTTCGTAGATCAGTCCAAATAGGGCAGGAGCGTCGGCTGGTGTGGCAGAGCGCAAGGTTACGGGCGAGGTTGCGAGCTGAGTCATACAAATTTTGGAGGAACAAAAGATCTAGAGAAACAATGACCGCTTGATGGCTGCGGTTCCAGAGCCCCAGTCTAACGGACAAGCGATCGCCCCATCTATCGATTCGCTCAATCAAAAAGATGCAAGCGATCGCTTGCATCTCCAACGTCCAAGCCCCTCAAGTGCTGGCCCTCGGCCCCAACTGCTAACGCAGCCAGCTGCGCAGTCGAGCCGCAACCTGGGGCCGCCGTAGCTTGCGCATTGCCTTAGTTTGAATTTGGCGAACCCGCTCACGCGACAAATTGAACAGACCACCCACCTCTTCCAACGTGTGAGTTTCGCCCGTGACTAATCCGTAACGCAAGGCAATAATGTCTTTTTCGCGCTCTGTCAGCACATCGCTCAGCACGGTGTAAATTTCCTGGCGCATCATCGCCTCGCCTAGCTGCACTTCGGGCGATCGCGTGCTCTGGTCTTCCAGCAACTCCATCAGTTCAGTGTCTTCACCTTTGCCCACACGGTGGTTGAGCGAGAGCGATCGCCGCCGCACTTGCTGCAAGTTGCGCAGTTGGTCAAGCGGCATATCCAGCGCCTTGGCCATTTCCTCTTCCGTCGGGTTGCGGTTCAGCTCACGCCGCAGTTCTCGATGCGCCTTCTTCAGCTTGTTGAGCTTCTCCACAATATGAATCGGGAGCCGAATGGTGCGCGCATCGTTGGCAATGGTGCGGGTAATTCCCTGACGAATCCACCAGTACGCATAGGTGGAAAACTTATAGCCCTTATCAGGGTCAAATTTTTCGGTGGCGCGATTCAGCCCCAATGCCCCTTCTTGAATCAAATCCAGGAACGGTACCCCCCGATTGAGGTAGCGCTTGGCAATGGAAACCACCAACCGCAAATTTGAGCGAATCATTTTGCGCTTAGCGGTGCGGCTGCGGTGCAGCTTTTGATCGAGCTGGCGCTCGGTCAAGTGAAGGGCAGCCGCAATATCTGCCTTGGTGGGAATGCGACTCAGCTCTTTGCGCAGGCGATCGCGCAGGTGATCCACCGCCACCAAAAACTTCACCTCTCGCGCCAGCTCAATTTCCTCACCCGGACGCAGCAGAGGATAGCGGGCCATTTCCTTAAAGAAGGCTCCTACCGCATCATCCGAAGCGGTTTTGCGATAGCCAGGAGAATAGCTAGCCGCAAGTTCCTCAATCTCATCCACCACATCTGGATCGGGCTCTTCCGATGACTCCACCGCGGATGAGTCCGACACCATATCTTCTAATAAATCAATTTCGTCGGCCCCAGTTTCCATTTCATCAAGGTCGCGATCGCTCAATCCCAAATCGGCCTCATGAAATCCATCCGGCTCAAAGAACGGATCTACCGGAGCCGCAACGCCAGCAAAGTCACTCACGGCATCCATCGTTAAGCTGTAATCTACCTGTTCAGAATTGTCATGAAATCGCGCTGTCATAGGTCGGGCCAAGAGGGTGGGACTGAGTGGAGAAGCCTGTGGAAAACTGGCGAGTTTAAACTCTAATTCAAGATAATTCGCCGAATAGAGTTGAAAGGCTATGAAATCTTTTGTGAAAAACTAATAAGTCAGGCAAGTTTTGCCATATTTCAGAAATACCAAATACTTTATAGAATGCTTTTTACCTTTTAGCAAACCCTTCAGAGAAAATTATGGAAATGCCTTACACACCCTAAGTGAAATCAAGGATCCCACCCGTCGATCTGGTTACCTGTGGTTTCGATCTTTGACTGATCAACTGCTGTTGATCTGCCAGCAACCCTTTCAGCATTTCCTCCGCTACCGCTCCGATCTCATGAAAAAAATCCGGGTCGAGATCAATCCATAGATTCAGAATGAGGTTCGCGGTTGATTGGGCGACCGATTGATGGATGAGTCGGTGAATGGATGATGCGATCGCCATCATTTCCTAAAAGCGATCTCCCTCAGATTCTCTTCAGATCAGAAATCGCGAGTGCGGCTCCAACCAAGATGAGATGACGAAGACTTTACTACAGCAATCCCAAATTTCAAGGAACTTGTACCATTCCTTAACGTAAATCCATCACGAATGAAAACAAGCCACGATCAAGCAGGATGATTCGAGAAAGTTTTTGGGGTTATAGCTTGGTCATCTATCGATGCGATCGATCAATTTCTTTTGTTCGAGCCATTTAGAAACAAGACGGTTCGCTCTGGCAAAATGATGCCGAGTCAGGCTAGATCTGGGTGAGATGACTTGTCTTTAAACTGCTAGAAGCTTGTCTGAGCCGACTTTTTGTCCCGATGTGATGGATCATCATCGGGCAGATTTAAACGTGGTTTGGCCAGCCGATCGCCCCGAATCGGTTCCTGAATCGATCAATCAAACTTGAGACCTTCGAGAAAAGGGGGGCGAGTGATGTCATAAACCGACCTGACTAAACAGATTGATGTCTTGTGAAATTGCCGCCTCTTTCACGCAATCCCGCTCGAACAAAAGTCTGCCCAAAGGCGTAGAAAGTCCGTTGCTAGCAGTCGGCTTCCAGGAAGCATGATTTTGAGGCTGATGGGCTGCTGGATCGTCTGGAGGCTGCACCTGCCGAGCAGCCATCACCCAACACAGATGAAGGGTGGTTCTGGATAAGCCGAAGCACCCGCTAAACTAGGAAAGATCCGGCCGATTTCAGGGTTTGGCCAATGCTCTCGCGCGTTGCACAAGTTGCACATCGTAATTAAGGACACAATGGTGGCGATCGCAGATGGGTTTCAGCAATTGGCCAACCACGCAGCAGAACCAACAGGCCATTGGAGTGCTCAGCCAACCTGGATTGAGGTATTAGTCGATTGTGTTGGCGCACAAGGGCCTTATACCTACCGAGTACCGCCGGAGCTGGCGATCGCCCCAGGAGATATTGTGAGCGTGCCGTTTGGGGCGCAGCAGGTGGGCGGTCTGGTGCTGCAATATTGCCCAACGCTGCCGCCAACCCTAGATCCAACCACGATTCGTCCGGTTGAGGCCCTTGTGATGCGCGGCTTCTTTCCCTCCGGATACTGGGAGGTGTTACAGCGGGTTGCGGCCTACTACTGCACCCCGCTCATGCTGGTGGTTAAGGCAGCCCTACCTCCGGGCCTATTAGGGCGATCGCAGCGTCGAATTCGCCTGACCGAGTTGGCGCCCCCTGCCAACCCTGACTCCCTCCTGGCACTGACCCCGGCTGCAGGGCAGGTGTTGCAGTTACTTCAGCGCAGCAAAACGGGGCACTACACCTGGCAATATATCCAGCGGCAGGTGCGCGGCGCGGCAGCGGCATTGCGACAATTGCAGCAGTTGGGCTGGGTCGAGAGCTATTTAGAACCACCAACTCCGGTACGGCCCAAACAGCGGCAGGCCGTCACGTTGGTGCAGGCGGGCGTTCCTCTAGAGCTGAGCGATCGCCAACGCGAAGTGGTGGACGTACTGCGCCGTCGCGGTGGCGAGCTGTGGCTACAAGAGCTGTTGCAAACATGCCGAGTTAGCTCTAGCCTGATCAAGACCCTGGAACAGAAGGGCGCAGTGGTGGTGCAACCGCGAGAGGTGCTGCGCATGGAGGCCACTCCCACGACCGCGGCCTCTTCGCCGCCCCGTGGGCTCACCTTGGCTCAGCAACAGGCAGTGGATGCGATCGCCCAGGCTCAGGGCCACCAGGCGTTTTTGCTCCATGGCGTTACCGGATCAGGCAAAACAGAGGTGTATCTGCAAGCGATCGCTCCCGTGCTGCAACAGGGAAGATCGGCCCTGGTCTTGGTGCCCGAAATTGGCCTCACGCCCCAGCTCACCGACCGATTTCGGGCGCGGTTTGGGCAGCGGGTGCTGGTGTACCACAGTGCCCTCTCCGATGGGGAACGTTACGATACCTGGCGGCACATGCTAGAGGGTTCCCCTCGCATTGTGATTGGCACCCGGTCGGCGGTGTTTGCGCCCCTGCGTGACGTAGGGCTAATCATCCTTGATGAGGAACACGACAGTAGCTTTAAGCAAGATCAGCCTGCGCCCACGTACCACGCTCGCACGGTAGCCCAGTGGCGAGCCGAGCGGGCCGATTGTCCATTGGTGTTGGGGTCTGCAACACCCGCCTTAGAAACCTGGATGCAGGCCCATCCCAATGCAGTGAATCTGGCAGCGGTGAATCTGGCAGCGGTGAATCTGGCAATCGAGGATTCACAAAACCATCCAACCCCCACACCGCTGCCATCTGCCGAGGGGAGACTTCAGTACCTATCGCTCCCCGATCGCATTCACGCGCGCCCGTTGCCCCCGATCGAAACCGTGGATATGAGGCAGGAACTGCGACAGGGCAATCGCTCCATTTTTAGCCGGACGCTGCAAGAAGCCATTTTAGATTTGCGCGATCGCCAGCAGCAGGGCATTTTATTCATCCATCGACGCGGCCACAGCACGTTTGTCTCCTGTCGAGACTGCGGCCATGTCATGCTGTGCCCCCACTGCGATATTTCCCTCACCTATCACCAGGTGCAGGCGGATGGTACCGCCTCGCTGCGATGCCACTACTGCGGCTTTTGGCAGCCCCATCCCAGGGAGTGTCCGGCTTGCGCATCGCCCTATCTCAAAAATTTTGGCAGTGGCACCCAGCGGGTGATGC
The DNA here is from genome assembly GCF_050565595.1 of Leptolyngbya sp. AN02str. Classification (NCBI taxonomy): domain Bacteria; kingdom Bacillati; phylum Cyanobacteriota; class Cyanophyceae; order Leptolyngbyales; family Leptolyngbyaceae; genus Leptolyngbya; species Leptolyngbya sp. AN02str. Next base: position 72,592 of record NZ_JBNXVR010000010.1, read on the forward strand.
AAGAACTCGCGCAGCAAGTCCCCGATTTACGCTGCATCCGGTTTGACAGCGACACCACTCGCCACAAGGGGGCACATCGCACGTTGCTCAGCCGCTTTGCCAATGGTGAGGCCGATCTGCTGGTGGGTACGCAAATGTTGGCCAAGGGCATCGATTTGCCCCAGGTGACGCTGGTGGGCATTGTTGCGGCAGATGGGTTGCTGTATCTGTCGGATTACCGCGCCGGGGAGCGGGCGTTTCAAACTTTGGTACAGGTGGCGGGTCGGGCTGGACGCGGCGAAGAACCCGGTCGGGTCATTTTGCAAACCTACACGCCCGAGCATCCGGTAATTGAAGCGGTACAGCGGCACGAATATGAACCCTTTGCCGCAACGGAACTCCAGCAGCGGGCCGAGCTAGGCTACCCACCCTTTAGCCACATGGCGGTCATTCGCCTCAGCAGTATGGATCTGGCAGCGGTGCGCGACGCGGCGATCGCCCTCAAAGCCCACATCACCCAGATCCTGCCCACCTGCGAGGTATTGGGACCCGCCCCAGCGGCGATCGCCCGTGTGGCGGGGCGCTACCGTTGGCACCTGCTGCTGAAGCGTTCCCTCACCGAGGGGACGGAGTGGGCGCTGGATCTGGCTGACCTGCGATCGCGCGTGCCCAACACCGTGGGCCTTAGCCTCGATATTGAGCCGCTGAATTTGCTGTAGCGTTCTGGCAGGCATGACTCTATTCTTCCGTCCTGCATTCACCACTTGCTCGAATGGGAATGCTGAAACCATGTTTTGAGGAGGGGATGGGCGATGCAAACATGGGTTGCACCGATGGCGGTGCGTCGAGGATTGACGCTGGTGCATTGGGGATTAGCTGTCATGCCCACTCTGTTTTTGATAGGGCTGGTGGGCATGACAGCGCGGGCAGCTCAGATTTTGGGCCAATTCCCTCAAGCCTATATCAACGACCCGTACCTGTTTGGGCAGGATGACCCGACCTACTACAGGTGGGTAGAGTTTGCAGGCATAGGGTTCGGCCTAATGCTGCTGAGTTGGCTGCCGTGGTGTATCTTGACGGCGCTCACGCTGCTGTTTCACTGGCGCTATTGGAGCAAAACGGAACCGAAGGCGATCGCGCTTTATCGCTTTCTGCCCATTGCCATCTATGTATTGATGCATGTGATTATTTTGGTGGAACCCACCAATCGACTGGGCTGGTTCTTGGATTAACGTCCGCTTTGGATGCTGTTTGAGGGTTGGCGCAATGGGCCAACCCTCAAACAGCCATGAACGGATTAGACAAGGCAACGCCCCGTTTCTCGCAATTTCTGGCAATGGCAGGCGATAGAATCAATGGCAATAGCCAGAAAACAGTCAGCCGTGCACAGCAGAGAGGGGGCGATCGCAATGAAAGCGCAGGTATTTCGCGGGGTCAAGCAGCTCAGCTACGAAGACGTGCCCGTGCCAGAACTGGCCGAGGATGAGGTGCTAGTGCAGGTGCGCGTCGTCGGTCTGTGCCAGTCGGATATTAAAAAGATCCTGTATCCCCTATACGAGCCGCCGCGCATTTTTGGACATGAAACGGCGGGCGTGATTGCCCAGGTGGGCTCTGCCGTGCGGGATTGGCAGGTGGGCCAGCGGGTGGTGGTGCTGCACCACATTCCCTGTATGCACTGCGCCTACTGCCTCAACGAAAACTACTCCATGTGCGATGTGTACAAAAACATTTCCACCACGGCAGGGTTTGCGCCCAGCGGTGGCGGCTTTGCCGAGTATGTGAAGGTGCCGAGCCACATTGTGCAGCATGGCGGCCTGCTCGAAATTCCCGATGGGGTCACCTTTGAGCAGGCTAGCTTTGTGGAACCCACCAACTGCTGCCTCAAAGCGGTAAAAAAGGCGCAGGTGCAGCCAGGGCAAACCGTACTCGTCACCGGGGCGGGGCCAATCGGGCTCATGTTTGTGATGCTGGTGAAGTACTTTGGGGGGCGGGCGATCGCCACCGACCTGATTCCCTCTCGGCTGGAGAAAGCCAAACAGTTGGGAGCCGAAGCCGCCCTCAACGCGACCGATCCCGAGCTGACTGCCAAAATCCACGACCTCACCAATGGGCTGGGTGTGGATACCACGCTGCTCGCGGTTCCCAGTGCCAAAGCCTTTACTCAAGCGCTGGACTGCACCCGCAAAGGTGGAAAAATCCTGTTCTTTGCAGAGTTTCCCGATGAGGTGGAAATTCCCATCAATCCCAATATTCTCTATCGTCGCGAAATTGACCTGATCGGCAGCTACAGTTCTTCCTTCAAACTGCAAGCGCTCTCTGCCGATATTGTGTTCAATCGGCGCATTGATGTAGATAGCCTGGTGAGCGATCGCATTTCTCTACAAGACCTGCCCCTCGCCGTAGAACGCGCCGTCTCACCCACTCCCGACACCTTCAAAATCCTGATCTATCCTAACTCTTCAGCAAATCCTCATCTATCGTGAGAAAAGAGACCGTAGGCTATTAAAACTTGGCCGCCGCCGTGTGAGCCAGATTCATCCCCTGATTCTGGCTCTGCTTCATGGCGCTATCCCTCTGCCCTTAAGGAAACCGACGTTCATGTTTGAGACCGAGACCGGAAGCGCGATCGCCCAAAACCTGCACCTCACCACTCCTGAAGCTGGCCCCAAACCCACCACCTCGCTCTACCAGCGGCGATCGCCCCTCGTCGATCCCCAACAGCAGATCGCCAGCCTAGATGCCGTTGCGCTGCCGCCCAACCAGGGAGACTTTGCCGCTCGGATACAGCAGCAGGGATGGACCACCTTTCAACCCGCGCCGCTAGAGATTTTGCAAATCAACATTGGCAAGCTGTGCAACATGACCTGCCGCCACTGCCATGTCGATGCTGGCCCCGATCGTCGCGAAATGATGGATCGCGAAACCGTAGACGCCTGCTTACGAGCGCTAGATTTAACCACGGCTCACACCGTCGATATCACGGGTGGTGCACCCGAGCTTAATCCGCACTTTCGCTACTTAGTGGATGAATGCGTTCGTCGCGGTGTTCACGTGATTGATCGCTGCAACCTGACAGTGCTGCTACTACCCACCCTGCAAGACCTGCCGGAATGGTTCGCTGAGCGTGGCGTAGAAGTGGTGTGCTCCTTGCCTCACTACCGCAAGTTCAATACCGACTCCCAGCGAGGCAGCGGCACGTTTGAAAAATCGATTGAAGCGCTCAAGCGGCTGAATGCGGCTGGATACGGTCAGGGCGATCCCCAGCGACGACTAACGCTGATGTCTAATCCCACGGGGGCGTTCTTGGCCAGCGGTCAGCAAAAGCTAGAGGCAGAATGGAAAGCCGGACTCGCCAAAAACCATGGCGTCACCTTCGATCGCTTGATTTGCCTCAACAACATGCCCATTTCTCGCTTTTTGGAATGGTTGCAAGAGTCGGGCAATTTGGACGCGTATATGGAACGACTGGTGAATGCCTTTAATCCCAGTACGATCGCCGGAGTCATGTGCCGCAACACCATCTCAGTATCGTGGGATGGTCGTTTGTTTGATTGCGACTTTAACCAAATGCTGGAGCTAGAAGTGCAGTTGCCCAACCAAACCCATCCCCACATTCGCGACTTCAACCCCGACGCCCTAGCTCAGCGGCACATTGTAACGGCGCGGCACTGCTTTGGTTGTACGGCGGGTGCTGGCAGTTCCTGTGGGGGTGCGATCGCCGAGTAGGTTGGGAGCGATCGCACTCAGCTTTAATCCCACCAGCGATAGTTCAGGATAAACACATCGCTGGGATCATTGATTTGAATGCGGGCAGTGCCAAGGGGTTGACCATGGGCAAGCTCACCCGCAGGAAAGCCAAGCACACGATACAGGTAAGTGCCGCCCGCTTGAGGATTGCGCCGTGGCCGTAACCCAACAGTCACGGTTGTTCCCGGCTCAACTGGCGGATCAAATGCAACCTCAATGGTGCGAGTCTCTTCATCGACGGTGACATCGCGCAGGGAAATGTCATCGCCGCGATCGCGCCACGTTCCCTCAAATGCAACCGTTGCATCAGTACGGAACCGAATGCGCTGTGGCCCTACCCAACTGTTGGGAGAGGTGAGGGTAAGTTTGCCCAAGGGTTCTCCCGCATTCTCTGGCAGTTCAACCGTGAAGTAGTAGGTTGCTCCTGCAATGGATGGGGTGCGGCTGCTTGTCGCGGCATCCAGCAAGCGGGGTGCGTGCTCAAAGTAAACTGTGCCATCTGCCAGCTGAATGGCCTGAGTCTTGAACGGGGCGTGGAGAATGCTCAACGCGGCAACGAGTCCCAATCCCAGTCCTGCGGCTCTGCTTCTGTGCATCATGACCTCCTATCAATGGGTGTGATGAACGAATGAATACCAATAACGTGGAATAAAAGGGCGATCTCTTCAATCCCGTGGTGTCGCCATAAATTGGCCTTCAGGAACTGAGGCAATGCCCCGCAGCAGGGCAGGGGCTAGCGCTGAGAAAGCGCGATCGCCAAGCTCACAATGACTAAGCCAGCCAAAATCATCAGCGTCTTGTGCCGATGGAGCCAGAGGCTGAGAGTGCTGGCTGAACCGCGCTGCTTCACAGCGGGCGCAACGCTCATCGCTTCTACATCACGATATAGGGTACATTCCTTGGCCTGAGGCCGTTTGGGAAAATTGCAAGTGTCATCCAGGTGGTAAACGCAGGATGGACACAAGTATGGATGCGTTGTGGCTCGATACAGCGGCATTCCGGGATGACCGTAGGCCTTGAGTGGAGTGCGGCAATGGGGACAGGCGATCGCCTGCACATCAACAGGCTGGTGACAGCGGGGACACTCAGACATAGCGAACCGGTGCAGCGTGCAGCATCTTCTCCTCTAGTCTAAACACTTCTTTCCATCCCTCGACTTGCCGCATCCAGAGCTTTACACATCCCCAAATTTACGAATTTGGTAGCGAGACGACTCCACCAATTCGTAGTTGCCCCCCACAGCTGCATCAAAGCGCGCTTCTGTTGCTTGCAGCACATCGTCGGGAATCGCCTGCCATTCTTCAAACGAAGCCCAGCGCACCGTCAACACTACTTCCGACAAATCATCGGGGCTGATCCACACCTCTTTTCCTAAAAAGCCTGGATATTGAGCTAATGTTTCGGTCCAAATTTCTGCGTCTTTTCGGATATAGGCTTCGCGCAACTCGGGATCAACCCGAACCCTCAAACACTCAATTTCCATGCGTCAAGTCACACTCTCAACATTTCGTAATATAGCGAAGGTTTATGAAGTTGCAATCGCCTCAATGGATAGATTTTTCTAGCCGGGGGTAAATAATGAGGTGCAGCACACCGCACACCATCCCTGAGCAGGTGAGGTTTTCTGCCCATGACCGAGCCAAGACGGAAAGAAGTGGATTTGCAACAATAGGGTTTGTACGTTAAAAACAACCTTTAAGATTGCAGTGATCAATCATCGCTAAACCATCGATAAAAAGAACGAGTACATGTCGTGAGCTTGCGCGCTCCGTGCGTCGTGTTGGTAGGTGGAATGAACGAGTGTATGCACACAGACAGCATGCAACGATATCTCCAAAACCAACTGGATGAATTGAATGGCGATTGCTCCAACCATGCTGCTTCGCCTATCGATATCGATAAGGTGCTGTAAAACGTCACGTTAGCCATCCCTCAATGTCGAGAACAACTCTATGAATAACGACGTATTGCGACAACTGCTCATGATCGGGATTGGAACCACGTCACTCGTTGCCGATAAAGTGCGAGAAGCCACCGATCAACTCGTTCGCGAGGGACGGCTCGATCCCGAACAGGCTAGCAAATTGGTCAACGACCTGATGCAACAGCTCAAAAATGACCAGTCCAGTGTCGAAGCTATCATTCAGCGTCAAATTCAAAACGTGATGCAGGATTTGGGAGTTCCACGCCAAAACGAAATGGACGAACTGCGGGGTAGACTCGATCGCCTAGAGCGCCAAGTGCGCGATCTGGAAAATAAACTGTGGCGATAGAAGGCTGTTTGGGCGATCGCATAAGGCGATAGACTAGACAAGAACACCCAAGATTGCGCTAGAGCAATTTGGCGTCATCTTAAATTTATTCATTAAAGTGTTGGGGATTGTTGCTGTGCGCGAGATTCTCATTAGCTTCGGCGTTATGGTGGTTTGCACGGTTCTGCTGATTGTGCTGCAAGTGACAGGCTCCAAATCGGAAGCCGTTGCTGGCAACCTGGCAAAAACGGCACCACTCCAGGCTCAGGTGGATCAGTCTCCTGAATCGACTTCGCTCCCAACCTTGGTGGCACAGGCCGCTGAACCCACTGACACGGAGATACCTGCTATGGAAGAAAGTCAACAGAATGTTGTAACGACCGACTCAGGTCTTAAGTATGTAGATTTGGTGGAAGGTACGGGTGCCCAGCCGCAAGCAGGGCAAACCGTGATTGTGCACTACACGGGTACCCTCGAAGATGGCACCACCTTCGATAGCTCTCGCACGCGCAATCAACCCTTTTCCTTTAAGCTGGGCGTGGGCCAAGTGATTCGCGGATGGGATGAGGGCCTTTCCACCATGCGCGTGGGCGGTCGTCGCCAGCTCATCATTCCCCCCGACTTGGGCTATGGCGCTCGGGGTGCGGGTGGCGTGATTCCTCCCAACGCTACGCTGGTCTTTGATGTGGAGCTGCTGCGAATTGGAGCCTAAAGTTTAGGATGCAGCTGTTTCGCAAGATTGTACGAATCGCTTAAATTGAATCTTGAGGAACTATGGGGAGTGGATTGCAACAGGCACCACTCCCCATGTTTTGTAACTGGCTCTTTTTAGCAGTTCACGTTCGGATTGTGTGCCTGGGCGATCGCCACTATCGCCAATTCGGTTCGCACAAAACCATACCCCATCCGTACCCCCAGCGCTACCGTTTGGTAGCCCCATTCCGTACCCAATGCCACGCACCGAGTTGCAAGTGCTAGCCTAGGATAGAATCTTTTTTTGCAAGCTAGAACAGCATCCCAAGACATGAACAAAGTCGTCGTTGGACTATCGGGCGGCGTAGATAGCTCGGTGGCCGCCGCAACCCTTCATCAGCAAGGATATGACGTAGTGGGCCTTACCCTTTGGTTAATGAAGGGTAAGGGACAGTGCTGCTCGGAAGGGATGGTGGATGCAACCCGGCTATGCGATGAGATGGGCGTACCGCACCACATTGTGGATACCCGCGATGTGTTTGAAAAATATATTGTGGACTATTTGGTGAGTGGCTATGGCGATGGTATTACGCCATTGCCTTGTTCGCAGTGCAACAAAGCGGTCAAGTTTGGCCCCATGCTGCGCTACTCCCAGGAAGAATTGGGCATCGATAAAATTGCGACGGGACACTATGCCCGCATTCAACAGGATTCGGCAACAGGTCGTTATCAACTGCTGCGGGCGATCGATCGCAGTAAGGATCAGTCCTATTTCTTGTACGACCTAGAGCAAGACATTCTGGCTCATACGCTGTTTCCGCTGGGTGACCAAACCAAGGTCGAAACGCGACGGATGGCGACGGAGTTTGGGCTGCACACGGCGGAAAAGCCTGAGAGCCAGGACTTGTGCTTGATTGAAGCCCATGGGTCGATGCAGGCGTTTTTGGATAAATTCTTAGCGCCTAAAGAGGGCGATATTGTGGATCAGGATGGGCGGGTGCTGGGTCGGCACACGGGCATTCACCACTACACGATTGGGCAACGCAAAGGATTGGGCATTGCGGCGGCAAATCCGCTCTATGTGATTGGCCTGGATGCGGGGCGCAACCAAGTGATTGTGGGCGATCGCACTGATATGCTGGTACCAGAGTTTTCGGTACAGCGAGTAAATTGGGTATCCATTGCGCCGCCTTCAACACCGATTCGGGCAGAGGTGCAGATCCGCTATCGGGCCACTCCAGTTGGGGCAACGGTTGCGCCGTTAGAGGGCAATCGCGCCCGCATTGTGTTTGATGAGCCGCAGTTTGGCGTCACTCCGGGACAGGCAGCTGTCTGGTATGACGGTGAGGTGGTGCTGGGTGGCGGCATTATTGAACGGCTAGAGAGCCATCCTGCTTAACCGCAGCACAGCGCTCTTTTCCCAGTTTCTCCCCAGAACGAAATTACCCCCGACTCCTGACTCCCTATCTACCATGGCGACCTTTAGCTCTTGGCTGAAATTTCGCGGCGGAGGCGGTAGAGGACGGTCTCTTCGTCCACTTGGGCAAGGATGTCTTGAATGGTGGTGTTGATGCCGTCTGGCCCCCAGGTGCAGCCTTGCTCCAGGTATACTTGGGCGGCTTTGCCAACGCGGTAGGAACCATAGCCGGCCAGCGTGGCTTGGGCGATCGCAGCGCTACTATAGGCCATAAAGCCGCTCACAGTGTCAAAAGCCGAGGCGATCGCAGAGGCACCTTTGCCAACACCCAACAGCAAGCCGCTGCCCAGTTCACCAAATAACAGGCTGCCAGAACTCCACACGATCGCATTCACGAGTTTGGTGGCTTCGTAGCGGGTCATGGGCAGACCGTAAAGTTTAGCCAACATGCGAATCATCACCACATCGGTAGCAAAGCCGCCCAGCAAATCCAAAACAGGAATGGGGTTGAGGGCGATCGCCGCAGCCTTCCACTTCGCAAACTGCCAAATCAAATCTTCAGCTTCAGCCTGTTGCAGCTTTATAGATTTGCGGGCAATAGACTGCTCGGCTTCTCGGGCCTGTCGCAGGGCATTCAAGGCCAGCAGCGACTTTCCTTCCTGGCTCAAGATGGCCATGAGCGATCGCTTCAGTTCATCAATCTGCGCAGGAGGCGACTCCCATTCATGGGTGATGCGGCCATCTTCCCATTCCACCCGCACCTGCAACGGCGAAGGTTCTGCAGCCACCATCACAATATCTTCTGGCTTGAAAAAGGGGCGCGTTTGGGTGCCACCGTTGGCAAACAACTCTTGTAGTTTGTGATAGATTGCCTGGCGATCGCGATCGGGATAGAGATCCATCTTGTTAAAAACCACCAGAATTGGCTTGTGCTCGGCCTGCAACTCCGATAGCGCATGATATTCCGTGCGGGTAATGTCGCCTGCTACAACAAACAAAATTAAATCGGCGGCGTGGGCCACATCTAGCGCCATCGCCGCCCGCGACTGTCCGCCCACTTCATCCAATCCCGGCGTGTCGATCAGCTCCACAGTAATCGGTTCGCCCAAGTCCAAGGACCAGTAAACCGACCGGGGATATTGGGTCACCCCGTTGATAGGGCCAGTGGGCAACACCTTTTGACCAATGAGCGCATTCACAACCGCAGACTTGCCCCGACTCACCAACCCAAATACCGCCACGCGCACCAAATTCGCATTCAGCTTGTCCAGCGCACTAGAAACTTGGTTTAATTCGGTCTTCAGTGCGGCTTGCAATTCGATGCCATTACTTTGACGCGGCGATCGCAGCAGTTGACGATAGCGGTTGACCACCTGCTTTAGGCTCGTTCGCGCCCGCTGGTAGTGAATGTCTTGCATCCCCAGAGGAATGATGCCGCCTGTGCCACCCACAGCACGGGTCACATCTGGTCGCGCAGCCTCGGGTCGATTCATCTCGCTCGATGCAGGATTTGCCATGTCAATGTTGGTCGTCCATCATTTCTATTGTTGCCGATCGCCGCCAGAAACGAGCGCGCGATCACCGAACTCAACCTCAATAGGACTGACGTACTTCATCCGAAGAACCAGGGGGTTGAATGATTTATAGAGCGCTAAGCGCTCTATAAATCATTCAACTGCGTAAGTCCGGCTCAAGTGGTTAGTTTTGACAGACACCCGACAGCCCCCCGATACCCTCCACAAAAAGCACCCCAGTTAGCCTGTGAAGAACCTGTCAAACGCTCAACACCGGGGCATGGCTGGGGCCTTTAAAGGGGCTTGGGGAATGACGGAATTGGCCATTCCCTCGCTTTTTACATCGAACTGGTTGAGTTCGGAACTTACTGGGGTAGCTGTAAACAATCCAACATGCGTAAGGTGGCCGCTGCTGCATAGTTGCGCAACGCTGGACCACTAGGCGAAAACTGGGTGCCTTGCTCATTGAGCGGAGAGGCCACACCACAGTAGCTCGACATTTCCAGAATGACAGACTGAGCCCAGTGACCCTGAATATCGGTAAAGTTGAAGGCCTGCTGAGTTGGCAGCAGCACGTTCGATGAGCCGCGTCGGGTTTGAGCATACTGAGCGGCCCGCTTCACCACGGCCATCAACTCAGCGCGGGTCACGGGCTGATCGGGCCGGAAGGTGCCATCTTGATAGCCCGCCACGATGTTGTTATCGCGAGCAAACTGAATCTTGGCGGCACTCCAGCGAGCAGCATTCACATCCGAGAAGGGATTGCCCGACGCTTGCGTGGGTAGCTGCAAGTTGACATTCGGGGCTCGCACTAATGCATCCAAAATCATGGAGACAAGCTGTTCACGGGTTAGCGTGCCAGTGGGACGGAAGGTATTGTCGGGGAAGCCGGCAATGAATCCAATCGCAACAGCTTGCTGAATTTGTTGACGATAAATATCGCGCGAAATATCGGTAAAGCTGGGTCCCGGCGTTGGGCTGGGCGATGGACTGGGAGAGGGACTAGGCGATGGGGAAGGGCTGGGCGACGGAGATGGACTGGGCGATGGGCTGGGGGTAGGAGTGCCCGGAGGTGGAAAGACACCTTCGTAGGTGAGATAGACGTGACCCAAGACGCGATCGCCAAAGGTACGCTTGGTCAATCGCCAGCCCGGATTTAAATTGAGCTTGGCAAAGCTGTTGGACACACCACCCGCCCGACCAATGTCGAGGCGGGGCTGAGAGCTACTGCTGGGTTCCCCCACCAATACCAAGTCACCATCGCGCTCGACCACCCGCAAGGTATAGGCCAGACCCAAGTCTTCTCCATTCACCCGAATGGAATAGCCGTTGCGATCGGTAGAGCGACTGCAAATACCAGTAAAGTCAAACGTGAGTAGCAGTGGATCAACAGTGGCTGGAGTCGTTGTTTCATCCACCGACCAGCACGGGCGCGCATCCGACACCTGTTCAACAATGATGAGGCTGCGTCTGGTAATGCCGGTCGACGAGAAGGTAACAAAGCGACTTTGATCAACCTCTTGCTGACCAAAGGTTGCCGCAGAAACATTCAAATTAGAGGTAGACAATGCACCCAAGGCAACCACTGCCAGGGTCGTCAGACCACGAGTTAAGCCTTTCATAAAAAACCGTGTGAGTCCTGTAGGGAACAGATTATTGGGGAGTTGAGACCATTTGAGAAGTGGGTTGCCGACCCCCATTCTCTAAGTTTGTGATGGATAGGGGGTTATCAAGAATGGGGTCCGTTCACATGATAATGAAACACTCAACCTATTCGACAACATTAAAACTGGTCACACCATCATCGGCCAATAACACAAACAAATCGCGGCGATCGCGCTCAAACTGGCAAGACACTAACACCACGGCTTCTGGACCGCTTTGGGCAATCAATTGCGCATCAATAATTTGTTGAAATGCGCCACTAGTGGCCAAAATATCATTCCAATATTGCTGAATACTTTGAGTGCTCACATCCTGAGCGATCGCATCATATTCTTGAACTGCTGTTGCAAACTGCCGTTGTCCAAGCTTGTTGATGAAATCTTGTGCAACACTTACTGGATCAGACCCTTGGGCAATCAAGATTGTTTCCGTTGGCATGGAAATTTGCTGAGCCTGAACAGGGACAATGACAGTTGCCAAGGCAGCAGGAGCAAGTAATAGAGAAATGGTTGCTTTCATCATTTGGGATACCCAGTAACTCATGCGATAGACCTACCACTCATAAGACTCATGCCGCGAACCTTTGTGCCCGGATTTTTTGTCATGAGTTGAAACTTCGCATTCATCCTATGGCACTGATTTCGGAATGGAACCTTTTGTGATGATTGTTTAATGGTTGAGTCGATTTCCCTCAATCGGAACGATAAGAATGGCCATGGATTACGAGGTCTCATACCCGTTGTTGCGGTCAGATGGGTTCAGAGCTGGTGAACGTCGTCAGCGTCCCAAAACCTTGGGCTGTTGTGCACAGGCAAGCTCAGTGTTTAAGGGAGACAACAGCCGCCGCCCTAAAGTTGGTAAACATCAGTTTCGGTTAAGAGCTTTTCTGAGGTTTGCGCGACGCGCAAACCTCAGAAAAGCCCATTTCTGCGTGCGCGATGCGCACTCAGAAATGGGCACTTCAGCTTATCCAAAATTCAGGTTTGGTAAGTACCTCGACACCATTAAAACCTCAAAGCTCCGTGCCGCCCGCGAGAGGCACGGAGCTTTGGGTTTTATGTTTAACAACGGCTGCTGACTTAGTTCAAGATCGGCAGTTCAAAAGTTGATAGTCCAGAATTTAATTTTTGGCGTCGCTGCCTTTTCCGTTGAACAGTTCAAACATTTGTCGGCAAAATTGTTTCAGCTTGTCGCCAATTTCATCGATGGGTTGCTTGCTGCCAACAATATGCCAATCATCGATGGTTGAAAGACGCCACTGCTCACCCTGGTGGCTAAAGCCCACCACCTCTACGCCAATGACGCGGCGATCGCTCTCCAGCTCATCATCAAAAAAGCGAATTTGAACCAGCATGGAGCGGCACTGGTAGCGCGGACTCCAGCCCGGTAGGTGAAAGCCAATATCAATCGAGTCAGGGTCAATCAGTTCGCGGGTGTCGGGGTCGTTGGCCCAGGGTTTTAGATCGGCACGAGCATCGGGAAACTGCGATTTAAACAGGCTCACCACCGAGGCAATTTTGGTCGCGAGTTCCAATCCGGTTGCTTGCTCTGCTGCGTTCACCCTACCTAACTCCTCATGAACTCATCGATGGGCAATTAATCTTATGGTGCAACAAGGCTTGGCAGTTGACAGTGCTTGCTGACACTGTTTTGACCTTGCAACGGGCATGGAAAATGCACAAAGGTTGCCAAAACTAATCGGACCTACGCACTTCATCCGAAAAACCAGGGGCTGAATGATGTTTGGAGCGCTAAGCGCTCCAAACATCATTCAGCTTCGTCAGTCCTGACCAATCCACAATTTGAGCTTTGCAAAATTTGAGCTTTGGCAGCCCTGAACCATGCCGGATTTTTCTAGTGTAAACGCGAGTTGGGTAGGCGTAGCTCTACAAAAGGGTCAGCCTGTCGAAACAGGCTGACCCAAATTTCATCATTCATGGGGGCAGTTCCCCAGGCACTGGATCCGCAACAGTTTGTTGAACCGCGGGGCTAGGCAGAAGCCTCGACGTTGGGCAGGGGTGACTTTTGAGCCGGAGCTAAACGCTGGAGGCCCTGCGTCACCAAATTCTGCACAAAAGCGGTGCGCTGGTTGGCCTGAAACACCGCCTTGATGGTATGCGTGAGGCGATCCAGATTGAGGGGCGCATCGGTGGCCTCACCCACCGTTTGGCTTTGCTCCTGGAAGTAGTCCACCAGCCCCAATCCAGCAATGCGGGTAAGGTAGGCAGCACTGATGCCCTGGAGGGTGCCACCAGCCACATAGGTGAGGGCGTGGCTTTTCAGCAGGGGCATAATGGCTTGCGACGAAAGCTCTACCAGTTCCAGCTTGATCATCACTTCGGCCAGACTAGCGGCGATGGTTTTGGCGTGATCCAGGCTCAGGCGCTGCTTGTACAGGCTACCCAAATCCATGACGAGCTGGGCATTCACCGCAGCAGTCGCCAACAAATCCAAATTGGGAATGGGGGTGGCGAAGGCGGCGGCGGCGGCAATCCACTGGGCTTGATCGATCATCGGCATGGCGCGATCGCGACGGCGCTGGTTGAGTTCGGCCAGGATATCTGCCTTCAGCCCATCGAGCTGGCGCATCACCGTATTGAGAACAAGCCGTTGGCGATCGCCCATGACCGCTCCAGTCAGCCGCTCTGTCAAAGCCGCGATATCAGGGTTCGGTTGCTCCATGCGTTCTTGCACAGTGCCATCAGCCAGGTGTTGCCGCACTTTGTACGCAGTAGGAGCCGCAGCTACCGCCACCACATCCTGAATCGGCAACAGCCCCATCACACGCTCTCGAACCTGTTGCAGCACCAGGGGACGTTCTTCTGGCAAATAGTGGTCTTGTTTGTTGAAAGCAATTAGGATGCGATATTTGCAGCTAACGAACTCTCGCAGCATTTGCAGTTCGCTGTCGGTGAGGTCGCCATTCGTCACAAACAGTACAAGGTCGGCCCCCATCAATGAATCTGCAGCAGAGTCGGGCTCAGGTGTTGGGGCGATCGCGCCATCAATGAGTTCTACAGGCTCTGCCAGGGTCGTTTGCCAGGTGCGCGCCAACAGTTGAGTCAGGGCGGTTTTACCCGTAGACTGCTGCCCCACCACCGCCACGCGTAGAGCCGTGCGATCAAGGTCAGATTTGAGTGCCGCCGCCCGATCGTGCCAAGGCTGCACCAAGGCAATATTTTGCTCGCCTTCCACGGCACCATTAGCCTGGGGCAACTCGTCCTGCACCTGCTGAATCAGCCGTTCAACATGGGTCAGGGCCACTTCTACGGCGGTGCGATCGAGCGGTTGGGCGATCGCCTTCACATCCAAAGGCGAGGAACTCCGGCGCTGACGCAGCCACCACAGGCCACCCATGGCCATCATGCCCCAGGTCACCGTGTCGCTGAGGTGCACAGTACCGGGATGCACCCAATTCAACAGAACTGCACCCGCCGTGAGCCCCAATCCACCTATCAAAATCGGTTGCTTTAGCCCCAGTTCCATGTCATTTTCCCTTGCTACTGCCCAAAGACTGCCCGGACTTCCCGCCCAGAGATCATTGTATCTAGCGATCGCGGCTCTTCCCCAGTGCAAGAAACCGAACGACTACAATCTGTAACAAAGTGTGCAAATGACATGGGCAGACAAAACCGAATCAATTCATACGAACTAGCCCATAAAGCTAGTCCATAGCAAAACCCCCCACCAGTGAACTGATGAGGGGTTTTGGGACTTGGTGGCGGGAAGTGGATTTGAACCACTGACCTTCGGGTTATGAGCCCGACGAGCTACCAGACTGCTCTATCCCGCGTTGTGCTTTATCACTATAACGAAGAATGACAGAGAATGACAACTTTATTTTGAAATTCCTTGAAAACGGATGCTGCGCCCGGCGCAAAACACTCCGCAACGAGTTCTATTCGCCTTTAGATAATAAATTTGTACTATATTGATTCTTGTGTTTCGCTCGATTTGGCTGGCTCAATCGTGGAGACGAAGGGAAATTGCCCGATGGACTATTCAGACGCGATCGCCACGTTAACGCTGGCAGACCCTGTGCTGGGACAAGTGATGCAGCAGGTAGGCGACTGTACCTTGTTTCACGAGCGGCCAATCGGCACTCTATTCGAGGCTTTGTCGGAATCCATCATCTATCAGCAGCTATCCGGCAAAGCCGCAGCTAGCATTCACAAGCGGTTTGTAGCGCTGTATCCCCATCAAATTCCCACACCAGAAGCCGTGCTAGAAACCGCAGATGACGCCCTGCGCGGAGTGGGGTTGTCTCGCGCCAAAGTGCTGTACGTCAAAGATTTGGCCTTTCATACACTGAATGGTCTGCCGACCTTGGAGGCGCTGGAGCACATGGAGGATGATGCCATCATTCAAACAGTGACCCAGGTCAAAGGAATTGGTCGCTGGACCGCGCAAATGCTGTTGATTTTTTGGCTCCATCGGCTGAATGTATTGCCAGCAGACGATTTGGGCATTCGGGCGGGCATTCGCCGCGTATACCAGCTTCCCGACCTGCCCAACAAAAAAGCGGTGCTGGCCTATGGCGATCGCTGGACGCCCTATTGCACCATCGCCTCCTGGTACTTGTGGCGGAGTTTAGAAATTCCGCTGCCAAGTGCATCTTGATGCAGGTTCCGTGGGAATGCTGAGACTGCATCGCATTTGCAGAGTTTGCTTGGAGGAATGAACCTCCTGAAGAGTGACGCCGCTGGCGATAGGTCGTGGGCTTCGCCGACAGCCACTCATTCCAAACCATTCGGATACTGTACAAAGCACGTCGGTTCTGTTGGTATTGAGGAACTTGAATTGAGGAACCTGCCTTGCTCAAGAGCAACCATTCCCCCAGGTCGCCGCGCCAGTCTGTCGTTCATCGGCTGAAACAGTTTCCTCGATTGCTGGCAGCCCGGTTATCGCGCCGCATTGTACTGTGGGTGTTTCTCAACATTGTGGCGATCGAAACGGTCATCCTCATTCCGTCGGTTTATCGTCGTCAGCAAGAGGTGTTAACCACCGTACACGCTATCACCTCGGCCAAGGTAGAAGCCCTGAGCTGGCGTGAGCGGACTCCGTTATCTGAAGCAGAACTGCTGAGCGCGCTGACAGCCCTCATCCAATATCCCAATTCCCATGCCAAAATTTTGGGCGGCGCGCTATACCGCAATGGCGCTGTCATTGGTGTGCTGGGGCAAGAGCCGCCGATGATGATGCCCTCGGTTGGGGGCGATCGCGCACAGAATCATCCACCAAAGCGACGGCGCACCCAGCGCTACAACACAGCCCAAGGGGCACGCTACGATGCCGAAATCCCACTGCCGCTGGGCTACGAGGAGTATGCCCTAATCATCCGTCACGATAGTGCTGCGGTGGATCGGGAAACGATCGCCTTCATTGCACGCATTGCGGGTTTGGTAGCCATTATTGGTTTATTTGTTACGTTGGGAACGGTGGTGGTGTTGGGGCCGCTGGTCATTTCGCCGATTGTGCGCCTGCGAAACGATTTGCGCAGGGTGGGCGATGCCCTGGAAGACAGGGAGGCCAGCGATCGCTTTCTCGCGACCCCTGTGACCCGGCAGGATGAGCTAGGCGATGTGGTGTTGGCCTTTCAAGATATGGTGCGGCAGGTGAGTGGGGCGATCGCCGCACGCAAACAAGCCGAAGCTGACAACCGCCGCGAGCGCGAACGGGCCGAGCAGCTATTGCTCAATGTTTTGCCAGAAGCGATCGCCACTCGACTCAAGCTTCAGAGCGATCGGCTGGGGCTCAGCAGCGAAGATTACATTGCCGATCAGTTCGAAGAAACCACCATCTTATTTGCCGATATTGCAGGGTTTACGGAATTTTCTAGCCAAATTCCGGCGTGTGATTTGGTGCAGCTGTTGAATCAGATTTTTTCGGGCTTTGATGATTTAACGACTCGCTACGGGCTGGAAAAAATTAAAACCATTGGCGATGCCTACATGGTGGTGGGTGGCTTGCCCAGTCCCCATCCGCACCATACCGAGGCGATCGCCAGCATGGCCCTAAGCATGCAGCAATGGATGGACTCGTTTAATCAGCAAGCAAGCACGCAATTGCAAATTCGGGTGGGCATTCACACAGGCAGTGTGGTCGCTGGGGTCATTGGCACGCGCAAATTCATCTACGACCTGTGGGGCGACACGGTCAACATTGCCAGCCGCATGGAGTCGCAAGGTGAGCCAGGACGCATCCAGGTTACGCAGTCGGTTTATGACTGCCTTCAGCATCGCTATCGGTTTGAACTCCGGGGCGAAATTGCCGTGAAGGGTCGCGGCACCATGCGAACCTACTGGCTACTCGGCCAACAGCCTGAGCCCTTGCAAACAGATACCAGCCTACCGCAGCGATCGCTCAGCCAGCCAGTAGCCCAACCAAATGCCGACTCCACTACACACCAGGTCTAGCGCATCCAGGCTGCGGTGGGGCGATTGCGACTGAATCAACTCTTCCACCACCGTAAACGTGCTAAATGCCAAAATCCACCAGGGCAGCACCCATGGCCCCAACCGCACCCGGTGCCGATGCAGCACTCGATGACCCAAAAACGCACCCAACCCGTATAAAACGACGTGACCGAGTTTGTCATGGTTGGGAAATTGCTCAAGCTGCGGGGGCAAGTTGCCCTGATAGGCCAATATCAAAATCCAGAGGAAAAATCCTGCAAATGTAACGGCAGCAAGGCGCGATCGCCACGGGCCAGCTTTCACCTTATCCATCAGTATGCTCAACAGTTCGACAGCAACAGTTCGACAGCAACAGTTCGGCAGCACCATCCCCACATTCAAAAACCGATTCAGGCAAGCGGTGGATTGATGGTGGTGTGCTGATCGTTAGCTTCAAGCTGACCTATGCCCATTTCAGACGAGCGCTAGCGATACTCCACAATAACTGGTCGATGATCGGAGCCAATATTTGGGCCAATCACGGTTTGGGTGGCGCGCAGCGTGGGGCTAGCCAGCACATGGTCAATGGGAATGGAAAACAGCGATCGCCCAAAAGGCCACGTGGGCAAAATGCCAAATCCCCAGCGGCTGTTGACGAGCTTGGCCGTCAGTTCGAACTGGCGGTAATAGCTAGACCACGGGGTAATGTTGAGGTCTCCGCCAACAATTACCGTTTCGCCTTGGGCGTGCAGCGCTTGCACATGGTTGGCAACGGTTGCCAGGGTTTGGTTGCGGCGGGCGGCATAGCGCGCGTAGAGCGGCGGTGGAGGATGCATGGCGATCGCCACCAAGTTCCGATTTTTCACCTGCCAGCGAGCAGCCAGGTAATAATCGCGGCGAGGCACAATCGGTTCCATCGGTAGAACCTGTAGGGGCGTTTTGCTGTACACCACAATGCCAAAACGAGCAGCATGGGGCGATTGAATTGAGTAAGGATAGTCTGCAGCGAGAGGCTGTAGATCCTGAATCCAGCGGGCATTCATCTCTACCGTGATCAGCAGATCGGGCTGTTGCGATCGCACCAAGTCGAGCAGGCGATCGGGCTGCTGGTTTTTTGCAAGCACATTGGCTACCATCACCCGCAGTGGAGCTTCCAAGGTTGGGGCGGCAGCCTGGGCCACGGGCAAGTACCACGGAGCGATCAGCACACCGTTGAGCACCACGCCCACCAGAGCAATCGCCAGCCAGCGCCACCGTCGGCTTAGGGCAAAAAAGATGCTGCATACCAGGCTCATGAGCCAGTACTGCAGCTTGAAGTGAGAGGTGAGATCGAGCAAAAAGTGAACCTCGCCAGCATAGCCTGCCAGCGACAATCCAATGACCCCAATCGCGGCGATCGCCATGACAGCCGTGATAGCACCAAACCGCCCTCGTCGAGAAATCTCAACCATAGGTTCTAGCCAGGGATATGAAGGAAAGATATACTAACTTCGACGATGACCATACAAGTCTGATCCAACGTATTCCCAAGCAATTGCGGCGAAGAACTCATGAGCACTCAGATTTCCAACCAGGCAAGCAAAGTTTGGAACACTTTGACAGATCCTGAAACCGCTAAAACCTACGGCCAAACGGGCAAGCTCACCTGGAACATTATTCAAGAAGTGGGGCTATTGCTGTGGTTGGTCCTTTGCCTAACGCTCGTGTTGTTTGATTGGTTTTGGAAGAATTCGATTCGCTTGGGGAGCAATACCCGCAACTGGATCGAAAATATTGAAAAACCCAGCACCGATCGCATCGCGTCCGAAACGGGCAAAACTCTTGCATCTGCGTTCAGCAATGGGGCTGCTTTTGCACTGGCTCAAGCCCGCGAACAGCTGGGTTTACCTCAGCCCGTTGAGGAAGAAGCTCCCAAGCCAAGTGTGTCATCTTCTGCGCCTGCGGCCTCGATGAAGGCCGAGCCTACACCGGTGAAACCTGCAGTTCCCAAAGTGGATGAGAATGCGGTACCCAGTGATGTGCTAGAAACTACCGAAGAAATGGACACTAAGCCGTAGCCAAGCTTCACGCACAATTCAGCGACTTAGAATCAGCGACTTAGAAATGGATGGAATACATCAGTTTCTGAGTCGCTTTTTCAATTTTTCAGTACGGTGGAAGGTGACGTGAATGCACAACGGGAGCTGAGCGATCGCCCTATTCTCGCCAAAGGGCAATACCGCCCAGCAACCCGGCAACATTGGGCACCACCTGCACCCGCTTCGGCAGCTTGATGTTGATTTCTTTGGCGTTGCCGCCGCCAAGGTATAGGCAGTCATAGTTAAAGACTCGATCGAGTTGGACGATCGCTTTTTCTAGGCGATCGTTCCACTTTTTCTTGCCCGTCATATCCATGGCATTGCGCCCAAGCTGCTGCTCGTAGGTTTCGCCTTTGCGAAATTCGTGGTGGCCCAACTCCAAGTTGGGAATTAGTTGGCCGTTGAGAAACATGGCCGAACCAACCCCTGTACCAAGGGTAATCACCAGTTCTAGGCCAGTTCCGGCCATCGCGCCCAGCCCTTGCATATCAGCATCGTTGATCACCCGAACAGGAGATTCCAGCTTGTCAATCAGAGCCGTTGCCAGATCGAAGCCAACCCAGGTGGGATGCAGGTTTACCGCCGTTTCGGTAATGCCATAGCGCACAACCCCCGGAAAACCAACGGATACCCGATCGTAAGTTTTGCCCTGGGCAAGGCTAACGATCGCTTGAATCACGGCGGCGGGGGTGGCAGGGTTGGGGGTTTCGGTGCGATCGCGTGAGGCAATGGGGGTCCCTGCGGGGTCAAGCACCATAACTTTAATGCCGCTACCGCCAATGTCAACGGCAAGAGTGTGTTGGGGGTCGGATGTGGGTGTCATATCGGGTGTTTTTTAAGGTGTCTAGCCAGGAGGGTGGGTTGGGAGGGGACGAGTGAGTTGGGTTGAATTCTTCACCTGGAGGACTTCTCCCCGTTCCCCGCTTCTCAGGAGACGAAACACGTCCTCTAAAAACCCTCCATAAGGGGTGAACAACCAATGCCCATGTTTGGGGTGGGTGAGGTGGCAAAGGGTATCGGATTGGGCTGGGGCACCGCTCCCCCTCAGCGACGTGCCATGCGGTGGTTTAACCAACGCTCAAATAGGCTTTGTGGCACGATTTGAGCGTTGAGGTTTGGAAAGGACGCTAGCTCTTGGCTTTGGCTTCGAGATGTTCAAGACGACTGCGAAGGTCTTGGTTGTCTTTTTTGAGTTGGTCGAGTTCCTCCTGTAGTTTTTTCACGGCTTTGTCTTGTCCGGCATTTTTGAGGACGCGCTGGACGGCTTCTTCGGCAATGCGGCGAACGCGACCATCGGGGGTGCGATCGCTCAGGGATTGCAGAATGCTGGCGGCACGCGTGGTTTCCATTTGACCCAACGCGCTAACAACCGAAACTTGGGTGAGGAAGAAGGCTTCATCAGCCAGGTCACTCAGGCGATCGAGAATGCGATCTAGGTTGGCGCTGGTTTGTCCGGTGGAGATGGCACCCAATGCTCGCACGGCAGCAAGGCGCAGGGGTTGGGGCACACCCACTGCGGTGTACTCCAGAATAATATTCAAGGCAGCTTCGGAAGACTTGAATCGGCTGAGTCCGGCGATCGCCCCACTGCGAATGGCTTCGTTCCATCCGGCGCGGCTTTCCAACACGCCTTTGAGCAGCTTGATCACCTTTTCTTCTTTGGATTTGCCGTTGATGGGAGTAGTGGCAATGGCGGCGAGCGATCGCATGGCGGCAGCTTCGGCGTAATAGCTAGGGTCGCCAATTTCCACCACGGATTTGAGCGCTTTGTAACTGGCCTGGGTTTTAACCTGGCCCAACGCATCCAGAATGGCACGCCGAACACGGGCATCTTTCTCCTTGAGGCCATCCACCAGAGCGGTGCAGGCTTGGTCGAGCTTGATGCTAGCGAGCTGACCCGCCACTTCGGCGCGTACCCCCCAAAACGGATCGTGGGTCAGGGCATGGCTCAAGGCTTTAACGGTTTCGAGGGTTCCTTTTTTAGCAAGGGCGATCGCCGCGCAGATGCGAGAAACCGGATCGGGGTCATGGGCAAGTTGGGCTTTCAGTTCCCCGACAGGCAGCTCCAGCGTCACGGTTTTAAGAATGTGGTTGCCCACATCAAAGCTCACGAATTGGGGCTTCTCCTTCAATGGGAAGTAGAAGGTTTGCTCTTTTTCGTGCACCCGAACGGTGAATTCCTTGAGCTTTTGGAACTTGTCCTCTTCCACATAGCCAAATCCAACAGGAATTTTCAGGTCAAACAAGCCTTTGGACAGCGGAGTATCACCATCTTTGGCCTGGTTTTGGGTAATGGTGACTTTGGCTAGTTTGCTGTCGCCATCCCAGGAGTAGGCCACTTTGTAGTCGGGGTGACCACCTCGATACACATACTGATCAAACAGAAATTGCAGGTTGCGTCCGGTGGCTTTTTCGATCGCCCGCAGCAGATCAACCGTTTCAACCGTTTTGTGAGCATTGTCGTTCACAAACGTGTGAACCGTCGCAAAGAACTGTTCATCACCCAGCTCACGGCGAATCATATGGTAGACGCAAGCGCCTTTTTCGTACAGGTGGCGATCGTAAAGCTCGATCGCTTCCCGGTAGATGTGGGTGACAATGGGGCGACGGTACCGACCGCTATCTTCGGAAATGTAGCTGCGGGCCTCGTTGAGGCGGTAGTAGGCGGCATCATCTGCGCCGTACTCATGATCCGTCCACAGCACCTCCGAATAGGAAGCCATGCCTTCTTTAATCCAGGCGTGGCTCCAATGCTTGATCACCACCAAGTCGCCAAACCACTGGTGAGCCAGTTCATGGGCCACCAGCGCTTCGGTGCCCCGGTTGTCAATGGCGGCGCGATCGTCAATGAGGCAGCGATCGGTCAGCAGCGTGGTGGAGGTGTTTTCCATGCCGCCAAAGATGAAGTCATCCACACACACCTGGGCGTACTTGGGAAACGGATACTCGTACCCAAAGGTTTTGCTAAAGAACTCAATCATGTGGGGCGTTTTGCCCATGCTGAGCTTGGCTTCGTGCTCGCGCCCTTTTTCCACGTAATAGGTGACGGGTTTGCCGTTCCAGTCGTCGCGCAGTTCGGCAAAGTCGCCCACGGCCAGCGTCATCAGGTAGGTGGGATGCACCTCCCGCTGAAACCAGTGGTAGATCTTGTCGTCGCCGTCTTCGATGGTTTCGATGAGTTCGCCGTTGGAAATGGCGAGGAGTTGCTTGGGCACCCGGGCGCGAATTTCGCTGGTGGCGAGTTGGCCTGGGTAGTCAAAGCAGGGAAACCAAAAGCGGGAGTCTTCATCTTCGCCCTGAGTCCACACTTGCACGGGTTTGTCGGGATAGTGCTCGTTGGGGGCAATAAAGTAGAGGCCGCGCTGGGGATTGTCGTTGGCGTAGGCGATCGCCAGTTCTAGCACGTTGCCACTTTGGGTTGCGTCTTTGAGATGAATGTGGAGCTGCTCTCCGTCGTAGTCAAAGGGTTGTTTGTTCTTGCCAACTTTGACCGAGTCGATGGTGAGGTTGACGGCATCGAGCGTGAGGCAATCGATACCGCTACGCACCGGATTGAGACGGATGGTGCAGGTGCCGCTGTAGCGCTGGTTGGGAATATCGAGCGCTAGATCCAGCGCAATATGTTGAACCTGCCCCGGACGATCGGGATTGTAGTGAGGTTTGGCTCCGGGCAATTCAAAGGAGCGACCATTTTCAGAATCCAAGAAAACGTGTGACTGCGGCATTGATGGATGACGTTAATGAAGAGAACGGGAAAGAAAAAATCTAATGTTCACTATTCTAGTGCGGTGCTTGTAGGCCCGCTTTGGGAAACGGTTGAGTGCGATGCAACTCGGCTCAGCACTATCTGGATCAGGCCGCTCGGCGATCGCTCATCGGCCACTCCCCTATCCCTGACCTGGCGCTCAAGTGACGTAGCAAACCCCAGGTCTGTTAGCAGCTCATGAAAAATCTTTTACCAGAGGTTGAGAAAACTTGGGCGGAGTTGCGGAATTCTTTTAACGATTGGTGTAGTTACTCAAGCTATACACCCGGTTCATTGCAGTCAGTGGGCAAACCGAAGTTCTGGTGTTGACGCACGATAGCGGGTACCGCTGTGGCAGGGTGCTCTCAGCAGGCGATCGCAACATTATCGCCAAGCAGGTCACAAACGAATGGGTTGTCGAAATCAGGAGTTCCTATGATGCGGTTTGTTATCAAGCGGTGGATGCCGCTGAGTTTGATATGTAGTGGGTTGGTGTTGGGCGGCTGTTCTCAAGTCCAATCGCCATCCAATGCCCCGGCGGTGTCTCCATCGCCTAGCGTTTCGGCAGCAAGCACGCCCTCAGATGAGGATGCGTCGCCCTGGGTGGCGATCGCCCCTGGAGAGATGGCCTACAGCCTCACCTTTACCCAAGATGGGCAGTTGCAGATGGGGGATGCAGCCGATACGGTGCTGCTAGAGGAAATTCCGGTGAGCTACAGCAGCGACAATACGGTGAGCTATGCCCAACAGCTCATTGTGTCGCCACCGTCGCCCTCGGCCCAATATCAAATTGTCAAAGCGTGCGACAGTGCCGGACTGTGCTGGGCCGTGTATGAGATCGACCGCAACGCACAAACGGCTCAGCAAGTGGCGATCGCCAAGTACGGCGGCCTGGAATGGGTACAATGGTCGGCA
The DNA here is from genome assembly GCF_050565595.1 of Leptolyngbya sp. AN02str. Taxonomy (NCBI): domain Bacteria; kingdom Bacillati; phylum Cyanobacteriota; class Cyanophyceae; order Leptolyngbyales; family Leptolyngbyaceae; genus Leptolyngbya; species Leptolyngbya sp. AN02str. The sequence goes on from NZ_JBNXVR010000010.1 coordinate 96,992, forward strand.
GATGAACGCTATGCCCTATTTGTAGAGTCGATGGAGGGCTCGACTTGGATGGTGGCGCTGGATTTGGAAACGGGGCGCACCGCACTGTCAGACGAAATTCCCATGACGGTTGATGTGAATAGCTTTGAGTGGACGGGCGATCGCGCGTTTCAAATAAACGCAAGAGAATGCACAGACGCAGCTTGCACAGAGGAAGCATTCACCTATCGCAACAACATTGATGAGTTATTTGCGAACTAGCCATCGCCTGGGTTAATCCTTGTTCCAGGGCCACCGGGTAAACATCTCTGTTTTGGCTGAAATAATTAGATACCCAATGAGTGCGCCTGCCCCAGCCAAAAACATGAGCCATTCGCGATCCATCTGTTTCCCTCCGGTGGCTGTTTGCTGCTTCTAGCCTCGCGCAATGCGAGACTGATGTCGAGGGGATGCCACGTCAGATATCACTCAGCGATCGCCCACATCGGGTAGGCTATTGAACGAGACGAGCAATGCAAATCCCATGCGAAAACTGTACTTTCTGGTTCCTGGGCTAGGTGGCAAGTTTGCCTGTGGCGGGCTGTTTGCCGAGTTAAAAACCCTCACACTCGCCCAGCAAATCTGTCAGGCTGAAGCGGTAACCTATCGCCAACGAGAACCAAACACGCCGTTTTTGAATGATGTATTGCAGAAAGATACGAGCGATCGCGCCATTTTCGTGATCAGCTGGGGATTCGATATTCCCAAACTGGCCGCACGGCTCAAGGGATATCCCGTGGTATACCATGCGCACAGCGCAGGATACGGCTTTCAGATTCCACCGAGTATTCCCATCATCACGGTTAGCCGCAACACCTTGGGATACTGGGGACAGATTGCGCCACATTCGCTGCTATATTACTTGCCGAACCAAATCTCGGACGAATTCACAAATCAAAACCTGAATCGAGATATTGATGTCCTGGTGCAAGTACGCAAATCATCTCATTACTTACTGAACGAACTCATTCCAGAATTAAAACAACACTGCAATGTGTTCGTTGTGGATTCGTTTGTGGACAATTTGCCAGCCTTGTTTAACCGCGCCAAGGTGTATTTGTACGACTCAGCAGAATACTGGGCCATTCAGCGGGTTAGCGAGGGTTTTGGGCTGCAACCCATGGAGGCAATGGCCTGTGGCTGTCAGGTGTTTTCTAGCGTTAATGGTGGCTTATCAGACTATCTCGATCCGGGCTTTAACTGCTATAAAATTGCGGGCTATTCCCGAGATTTCGACGTGCAGCGCATCCTCCATGTTGTCAAGTCGGGCCACACGTTTGACATTCCCAACAGCCTGTTCGAGGAATACCGCACTGCGAATATTGTTCAGCGCTTTTCCGTCATCCTCAATGACATCAATCTCTTCTTCGACCAAAAGGCGATCGCCCAATATCCCATTCCACCGCTCACCCCACTGGTGTTGATGCAGCGATCGCTCAGCAAAACTTGGAGCAAAGTCCAATCCAAGCTCCAGCGAAAACGTTAGCACCTATGAACTTATGAACTAACGCCACCTTTGAAGCGTTCTTTGGCCGCTTTGAATGCCTCATCCATCACAGCTTGAATTTTTTGCGGGTCTGGTTTCTTGCCGCCCATGAGGTCGCCAAAGTAAGCACATGCGCCCTCTCCTAATGCCCAGGTGTAAGCCGCCGCCCACGACGCTGCAATCACACTGCCAAATCCAGGCAAAAACTTGATCAGCTCTCGCCCGATCGCCTGGGCCAAAAATCCACCCGCGATCGCACTTACCACTCCACCCGCCTGGGATGGCGTCAGCACCTGCCCATACAGCTTGCCCAGCACGGAAACCATAGAAATTTGCAATGCAGTTAAAACGGGCATGGTGGCAAAGGGCAAGGGTACTGCCGCCAAGGTTGCTGCAATGACGGCAAACGCCGAAATGTAGCGGCGGCCCACATCCCGATACAGGTTGCCCAACTGGTCACCAATGCCATCCTGCTCGTCAATCAAACGATGGATGGCGCGAGATTCCGCCTCGGGGAGCAGATCGGCTAGCACGTCCCGAAAAGCATCCAGGCCGTAGAACACTGGGTCATAGCCGTCTTCTTCCAAAGTAAAGTCGATGAGAACCGCGCGATCGCACAACCCCTTGAACGTCTCTTGCAGGGCAGCAAACGCTCGCTGCACCTTGTCAAACTGAGGCGGATAGTCGGGATGATTGTCGTTGAGGGAAGGATACAGCTCGTGGGCGCACGTCGCCACCAACAAGCAGGGAATACTAGGAAACTGTTTGCGCAATCCCGCTGCGATCGCCTTCAAACTATCCACGGCAAAGTCAGTAACTTTCACCGTCAGGATGAGCACCCGTGCCCCTTGGCATTCAGACCTTAACTCTGCCGTTAACTCCTGCAAAATGGCCTCGGTATCGCGGTTGACATCTCCCAAGCCCACGGTGTCGGTAAACACCAGCAGCGGCACATCTGCATTGGGATAGGAGTAGCGCTGCGTATGCTGAGTATGGGGTTTGAAGCCCTGCCCCACAATTTCCGCAGAAACGCCTGTCAACCCCCGTACAATCGAGCTTTTGCCCGCCTGCGGTTTGCCAATCAAAAGGGCCTCTGTCGTGGGCAAATTTTGCCGCACCGTCTGCAAAATTTCCGCCACCTGGTCTTCGCTCACCGTAAACCATTGCACAATCTGGCTGGAAACCGACTCAATGGGCAACAGCTTGCTGACCTGGCTCATCGCTCCATTCCATGCCCAAGAAAAGGGATTGCTCGATTTTGGAGTGGAAACCAAGGCAGATGACCCGCTAGATGGTGACCCACCAGATGGTGAAGTGGTAGCGGAATTGGGGATAGCAGGGTTGGCGGTGGCTGAGTTGGCAGCTTCTGCAATTTCGGCTGGGGTATCCGTTTGGGAGGGCCTTGGGGCAACGTCCAGTTCAGGCCGCACATCAGCCGCCTCGGTTCCTGTTGGTGCTACCACAGGCGATCGCATATCTTCAGACGCAACATTTTGAGCTTGGTCAAATTGCGGCTCAGCCATGGGACATCTCCATCCACATCACCCCGATCTTAAAAGATGTGTCCATAGCTTTCGAGTCTGGATCTTACGACGTTTAATGGTGAATTACTTCTACCTCGGCCTCGGCAGCGGCAAGCCAGGTTTGCATGGCAGGCAGCGCCAGCATGGCCTCTGCATAGTCCTGACACGTCGCATCCAACTCTACGCCATAGGTAAGAAACCGAGTTACGACTGGTGCATACATCGCATCGGCAATGCCAAGCTCTCCAAACAAAAACGAACCCTGAGCCCCAAACTGATCGCGGCACTCTCGCCAAATTTGGCAAACGCGATCGATATCTTGCAACACTTGGGGCGTGCGACCCTGGCCGGGATAGCGACTGCGAAAATCCATGGGCATATGAGTTCGCAGGGGCATAAATCCAGCGTGCATTTCAGCACTAACACAGCGCGCGATCGCCCGTGCAGTGGCGTCTTTGGGATACCAGGAGTATTCAGGAAACAGCTCCGCCAAATATTCCAAAATGGCGATGGACTCCCAAATCACCAGTTCTCCATGGCGCAGAACAGGCACCTTGAGCGATGGCGAATAGTGCCGAAGTTGCTCTTGGGTTTGGGGAGTATCTAACGGTATGCGAACTTCCTCAAACGCTACGCCAAAGTGCTGCATCGCCAGCCAGGGACGCAGCGACCAGGATGAATAATTTTTGTTGCCAATGATCAGAACGAGGGGAGCCATAGGGAGGAATCTCAATGAGGTGAAAAGTTTTCTGCGAACCGTTGCTCAATCGTGCGGTGATTGCATTTCAGTTGCTTTTCCCAAAAGATTCAACAACTAAAATTTGTGGAATTTGTGGCAATTATCGCTTTTACTCATGGAATAGCGTGGAGTGGGCCGTTGAAAAAGTGTGGAGCGATCGCTCCATGCATCAACCGCCTGTTCCCTCCCCACTTTCGAAACCGAACCTCTGTTCAAACTTATCTCCCCCCACCTGTATGCGCGTTCGGATTGGTACGTTCAACGCCGAAAACCTGTTTGCTCGACTGCGGTTCAAAGACGACTACTCCCTCGCGGGTGGTTCACAAGATCAGTGGACTGTGGGTGCAACCCAAATGCTGCCCTTTAGCGATCGCTACCGCATGACCGCTCAGGCCATGGGTGCCATCCAGGCCGACGTGCTGGCCCTTCAGGAAATTGAAAACCTGATGACCCTGAAGCAATTTCTCCGACAGTTCAAAGCCTACTGGCCCGAAGGAGGCTATCCCTACCAAATTTTGATCGAAGGGAATGACCGACGCCTGATCGATGTGGCACTCATTAGCCGATATCCCTTGGGCTATGTCCGCACCTACCAGCACGATCGTAACGCCAAGGGGCAACTCATCTTTTCGCGCGATTGCCTCGAAGTCGATGTGCTATTGCCAAATGACAAGCGCCTGACCGTCTTTGTTAATCACTTTAAATCGATGCATGGGGGGCGAGAAGAAACAATGCATATCCGCAAGATCCAAGCCTCGCGCGTGGTGGATATTGTTCAATCTCGCTTTCATCCCGATCCAGGGTCTGCCTCATGGGTGATTGCGGGCGACTTTAACGACTTCATGCCATCAGAGGGGCTGGCTCCTCTGCTCACCCAACCCTGGCTTGAAAATGTACTAGAGCGATTACCCAAAAGCAACCAATGGACGCACTACTTTGCTGGAGCAGATGAGTACAATCAGTTGGATTATTTGCTGATTTCCAAAGCCCTAGCCGATGCCAACCCCAACGCCATGCCCATCGTAGAGCGTCGTGGTTTGCCCAAGCGCGCCCTCAAAGCCACAGGCGATCGCTTTCCTGGAGTGGGCTTCAACACTCCCAAAGCGTCCGATCATTGTCCTGTCGTCATCGAGCTGGAGCTGCTTTAGCCAACGGGTAGGGTTGATATTTCGCATGGTGGGGCGGGTGGTGGGACGGGCGGCGGGCGACCCAAACCTATCGCCCTTTCCAAGGGGTTGGGCCATGGCTTTCCTACCTCACTTCTAAGCCATCCACCAAGATCCACCCCTGGCGTTCTCTTCGATGCAAATCCAAACCTTTTCCCCCAACCCTGGTATTTTCTATTTCTAAAACAGCATGATGGCGGCTATTTTTCGTGTTTTGTAGTGGATGAGTTCTCAGCCTTTCAATAGTTAAGAAAGCGCTAAAATGGCAGGCACTTCTATTGCCAGAAGGATCTACAAAAGTAATTTCAAACTATTAGGAGAAGCACACTCTGCGGATCAAGCCAACCTCGAAAAATGATCCAATTCTGTAGGGTTTGGCTCTGAAAGACCGAGTTTACATAGACTGAGTTGACCACAAAATGTCAGATCCGTCCCAAGCGGGTTTCTCGTTTGAGAAATCTGTCGTAATCTTTAAATGAAAACTAGACGAATCCCCTTCACAAAAACTAATCTATAAATACGCCTGATCAGCTCTAGGTTCTTTCGAAGAATCCGTCGCTGCCAGGATGAGAGAGGCGATTCTCCCCGGCACGGGTATCTATCCCCTTACCGCCTGGCTAACCAGTTGGTTAATTCAATAGCGCCAGCTCTCGATATAATTCACCCTTTTGCCCTAAACGCTAAGGTAACGAGCAATGGAGTCACTCGCATATATCCACAGCGCGATCGCCTACGAAAGTACCGAACCCGCTCCAGAAATTCGTCTTTCGCTTTGGCCTGTGCAGGGCATTCCCAGCTCTGCTTGGATTTCGTGCCACTCGGTGCTGGTGGCGCTGTTAGTGCTGGGCTGGGCTGGTACAGCGACAGCCACCATTACAGGCATTGTCAAAACTCCCGGTGGGCCGCTCAATGTGCGATCCGAACCCAATGGTCGGGTAATTGATCGCTTGCCGAATGGCGATGTTATTGAGCTAACTGGTACCAATGAAAACGGTTGGCTGGAGCTGACCGACGGTTCATGGGTATATGCACCGTTTATCGAAACCACAGCAGACACAACCGATACAGGAGAAAGTGAAGCAGGGGCGATCGCCCAAGATGTAGCCCCTGCCGACCCTACCCCAATCATTGCTTCGGCGACCGAGCCCCGCGTGGGCTATATCGACAGTCAAGGTGGCCTGGTGAATATCCGGAGCGTACCCGGAGGAGATGTCGTCACGACAGTGCCGAACGAAACTCCCATAGAGCTGACAGGCCGCGTGCAGAGTGGCTGGTTGGAGCGCACCGATGGGACTTGGGTCTCGGCACAGTTGGTGCGGTCGGCGTCACAAGAAGTAGACACAACTCCTGCTGAGGCCGCTTCTCCCGTGGCAGAAGCATCTGTTGCTGAAGCGCCCGTTGAAGCACCTGTTACGGAAGCTAGCCCTGCCGCAACCCCGAGCCAAGCCGCAATCACGGCTGCAGCACCAACCACGCAGGCGGCTCAGGCCAGTGCCCAGGTGGGCTATGTGAACACGATGGGCAACCCGCTTAATGTTCGGCGTGAGCCTTCCGCAGATGCCAGCGTGATTGTGGGTCGTTTGCAAAATGGCGATCGCGTTGAGCTAACAGGCAATGTCCAAAATGGCTATTTAGAGCGCACCGATGGGACCTGGGTCATGGCTCAGTTCATCCAAACGGATCCAGTTTCCGCCGAAGATGCATCAACCCAACAGGCCAACGCGGCCATTTCCTCGCCAGAGCCTTCGCCGCAACCATCACCGCAGGCTTCGCCACAACCGTCACCACAACCCTTGCCAATTGCGTCCCCGGCTGAGCCAGCAGCTAGCCCCACAGCCGAAACCGCTGAATCAGAGCCAACGAGCCCTGCCTCCCCGGCGGCGATCGCCGCGGCACCTAGCCCTACTGCTCAAACTGGCATTATTAACACGGGAGGTGGCCCGCTCAACGTTCGCCGCGAACCTTCGGAAGCGAGCCCCAGCATTGCAACCCTGCCCAACGGTAGCCGGGTTGAGCTAACAGGCCGCAACGAAAATGGGTATGTTGAGCGCACCAATGGCACATGGCTAGCAGCGCAGTATGTCACGATTGACGGAACGGAAACGGCCCAGCCACCCACGGAAGCTGCACCAGCTTCTCCGGCTGCCCAGCCTCAGCCTAGCCCCAGTCCAGTGGCTCAGGTTCAGCCTAGCCCTAGCCCAGCGACCCAGCCACAGCCATCTCCCAGCCCGGTGGCTCAGGCTACCCCAGCCCCAGCCCAAGGGTCAGATCGCACAACGGCCTTTGTGCGAACCAATGGCAGCCCACTGAACGTACGCAATGCACCGGGTGGCTCTATCGTTGGAGGATTACCCAACGGTAGCCGCGTAGAATTAACAGGCCGCACCAACGGGAATTGGGCCGAGCGCACCAATGGCACATGGATTTCTAGCCAATGGATTTCTGCAACTGGGGTGAACCCAAACCCGGGTCCACAGCCGCCAATTGGCAGCGATGTCAGCACGGCCTTTGTGCGAACCAATGGCAGCCCACTGAATGTGCGAAGTGCCCCGAATGGCGCTGTGATTGGGGTGTTGGCAAATGGGAGCCGAGTTGAACTCACCGGTCGCACTAGCGGCAGCTGGGCCGAGCGTACTAACGGGACATGGATTTCTAGCCAATGGGTTTCGTCAAGTGGCGGTGGCAGCGGCGGCGGCCAGCCCCCTATGGGAGGGGATGCCCAAGTTGCGTTTGTGCGAACCAATGGCAGTCCACTGCTGATTCGGAGCGCACCCAATGGACTCATTGTGGGCGAGTTGCGCAATAACAGCCGCATTGAACTAACTGGACGCAGCAGCGGCGGCTGGCTTCAGCTTACGAATGGCGGTTGGGTGTCGGGGACGTGGATAGGCTACTAGCCCAATCGACCCTGCCTCATCGATTCAGCCAATTTTATCAGCCAACCATTGAAGCGATCGCCCTAGCACCTGTGTTAACGTCAGTTTCGGTTGAGAGCTTTTCTGAGGTTTGCACGACGCGCAAACCTCAGAAAAGCCCATTTTTGCATGCTCGTCGCACACGCAAAAATGGGCACTTCAGCTTATCCAAAACTCAGGTTGTGTTAGCGCATGATCTGCTGGGCGATCGCTTCAATCGTTTGGGTGAGGGAATTGTCGGGATACTTGATGGCAAAAACACCACTGCTCGCCAGCACCATCATTTCATCGGAATGGGGTAGCACCCCAGCCACCTGCGCGTCATAGGTATCTTGGACCTTTTCTCGCAGTTGATCAAAGTTGAACACGGTGGGTGCCTTATTAATAACCAGCAGCAGCTTGGGCACTTCCAGCTTGCGGGCCACATCAACCGTTACGGCTGTGCCCTGATAGTCTTGCTGGTCAGGACGCAAAATCAGCACCAGCACGTCAGAAATGGTGATGGAGAGCAGGGTCTCTTCATTCAAGCCGGGATGCGTGTCAATAAATAAGTAGTCAAGCTCCAAGTCCTCAACAAGCTCTTGAAAGCCATCATTGAGGAGCCCCACATCGTACCCCTCACGCAGCACACGGGCAATTTCGCCAGCCTTTACACTCGAAGGAACCAGAAAAATTTTGCTGTTGGGGGTGCCCCGTTCTAACAATGCACTGGTGACATCGTAGGCAACCTCCCGAATGGGACGACGCCCCCATAGGTAATCGTTGAGCGATCGCTCAATGTCCTCTCCATCAAAACCAAACAGCACATGAATTCCCGGAGATTGAATATCGGTATCCACAATGGCAACCCGATAACCATGGCGTGCAACAGTTGCAGCTAGGTTGGCCGTAGTATTGGACTTGCCAGTGCCACCTCGATAGGAGTGAATTGAGACAACTTTAGCCATGGATTTCCTTGAGCGAGAGAGTTCAAAAGAGGGGGTACATATTGGTTTAGATCAACTCGTTCCCGAGCTTGGTTGACACCTTTAGGACTGACGCACTTCATCCAAAAAACCGGGGATTGAATGATGGTTGAGGCGCTAAGCGTCCCAACCATCATTCAACTGCATAAGTCCTAGCCTTGTTTGCCAGCTTGCCACTTAGGCTACCAGGAATTGAGGCTGGTGAGCAGGTTCAACAGTGCTGAACTAAATCGAAGGTTCGTCTCGGCTCGGCTCGGCGTTCTTCTCAGGGGTAGACGGCGCGTTCCTAAGAAGAGCGATGGGTGCGTGCCCCGTTGCGCACACCCCCATGGATGCTTCGGCTGATTCAAACCTGACGTTAGTTTACTGTTCAATTCCAAGGCTAGCCCTTCGGGACAAAGTGAGTTCCCGGTTGGGCCTATGCAGCGATCGCACCGTCACAAGTCTTTGCAGCACCGCAGGTCTAGAGTTCCCCAAGATCGGGGCGATTGCGATCGCTCCAGCAAATTTCTCCAAGCTTAATGCGCAGGGCCATCGCCTCCATTTGTAAAACTTCACCACCCTTGGAAAGAAACCCCTTCTCAAAAGAAATCAATTGGGTTGACGGGTTCTCCGTTGCGGCGCACCTCAAAGTGCAAATGAGGCCCCGTCGAAAAGCCCGTTGACCCAACGGCGGCGATCGCCTGACCCCGCTCAACCCGCTGCCCCTCTGCCACAAAGATTCGGCTGGAGTGAGCATACAGCGTCGAAATCCGATTGCCGTGATCGATAATGACCGAGCGCCCGTAGCCTCCATACCACCCCGCATAAATGACCACACCCGTATCCGCAGCGCGAATGGTGGTGCCCTGCGGTGCTCCAAAATCAATCCCAGCATGGAACCGCCGTTTCCCTAAAATGGGATGCACCCGATAGCCAAAGTTACTGGTGAGTCGCCCCTCGGTGGGAATACTAAAAATACCCGTTCCACGAATCACAGCACTGCTGCGTGCCGCAATATCCAACCGCTGGCGAATCAAGCCAGCCAAATTGCTAGAATCGCGTTCCAACTGAGATTCCGCTTCTTCTAACGCTTGGCGATCGCGCTGGAATCGAGATAGTAACCCTTCCTGTACATCGGCTTGCTGCTCATAGGCTGCCTTACGGCTGAGCAACTCCTGCGTGAGCAAAGCAATCTCATTTTTCTGGCGTTCAACATCGCGCCGCCGTTGCTCTAGCTTGTTTGCATCTGCTTCAAGGTGTTCTAGCATTTGGCGATCGGCAGCATACACTCGCCGAAGCTGATACCGTCGATCCAGAAACTCATTCAAATTGCGGCTTTGCAAGAGCACCGCCCAGCCACGACTTCCCTGCTGCCGCTGCAAAAACTTGAGGCGACCCACCGTTGCAGATTGCTGCTGCTGGTAGGCGCGCTCGGCTTCTGCATACTCTTCTTCCAGTTTTTTGAGGCGTGTGTTTGCCTGGGCGAGGCGTACCTCGTTGTCTTTAATTTCTTCGGCGGTGTTCTCAATCTGATCGGAGAGCCCTTCTAGCCGCTGCTGCGTTGACTGTTCAAGGTTTTGAATTTCTTGGCGCTGTTGCTTCACCTCTTCGCGCTTTTTCTCGATTTGCTGCCGCTGTTGCTGCAAGCTTTCAACCGATTGTGCCTGCAATATCGGAGATTGCGCCCGTACGGCCGGGGCGATCGCCACCATGCCCACAATGCATGCCAGCGATATTAGGGCAACGGCCATGGCAGCAACGCCACCATGCCAAATCCCAAAAGTACGATTCCAGAAACTCTGTTTAGCCATCGCAAGCGACGAGAATTAAACCGTGATTGAACCAGACTGACCCCCGTGCTCAACAATAGCCACCAAAGCGCTGAGCCCAGAAACACACCTAAGACTAACACCGCTGCCGTAAAACGTTCCGCATCATTGCTGCGTAGAGGATCACTTGCTGTTGCAAGGTCTAACCCAGCGAACACGGCCACAAAAGCAAGAATTGTGGCTGGGTTGCTCAGTGTCAGCAGCACGGTAGAAAAGTAAGCACTGACCATTCCGTCAAACGTTGCTACAGCGCTGTGTTCGGCAGGCTTTGAGCGAAATGTTTTGACACCCAGATAAATGAGGAAAATTCCGCCGAATAACCGCAGCCATAGCGTTTGACCAACCAGGATAGCAGATATGAGCGTGAATCCATACCCGGCAATCACACCATATATAGCGTCAGCAGTAGCAGCACCCAATCCTGAAACCAGCCCCACCCATCGTCCGTGGGTTAGGGTACGCTGAATGCACAAAATCCCAATTGGCCCAACGGGGGCTGCAATCGAAAAGCCTATCACCAAACCTCGCAGGAAGAAACTCATGTCCATGTCGTTTTGTGTCGTTGGAGGTGAAAGGTTGGAGGTAAACGGATGTGTTTTATCAACGATGCTCGTAACCCCACCTGTGGTCTGCGCTATGCCTATCTCCACCTATCCCTGGCTGTTCTGACAGCCTGTGCCAGACATCTGCGGAGCTAGAGGGGCAGAACGGGGGTTTCTTTCACGGTGAATAACACGATGGTGGTGCGCGATCGCACTACACCCGGCAGACCTTTGAGTTCATCACTCACGAGGCGTTCTAAGTCACGGGTCTGCTGACAGCGCACCTTGAGCCAATAGTCATCGTCGCCAGCCGTGTGGTGGCATTCCTGAATGGCGGGCTGCTGCTGCACCCATGCCAAAAATGGCGCGCGATGTTCGGGCCGCTCTAGGGTTACAGCCACAAATGCTGTGAGATGCATGCCCACCGCTTCAGGATTGATGCGAGCGCTGTAGCCATGGATGATTTGCTTGTCTTCTAACCGACGAACGCGATCGGCTGTCGCTGGAGCTGAGAGCCCCAACAAGGCAGCCAGATCAGACCAAGTTGCCCGCCCAAACTGCATGAGATGGACAATAATTTTCGAATCGATCTCATCTAAGCTCATAAAACTTACTTTAAAAAGTTTTTGAGGTTTAAAGCTAATTTTATACGGTAATATTCAACATTTCTTTGGTTTCGATTGTTGAGAGTTGAGAGGGGTTGGGTATCGTAGGGGGGCGATCGCCCTGACAAATTCACGTTTATTTTTGATATCGCGCGGTTCAGAACGGCATGGGATGAGCTAGTCTTGCCTAGAGAATGCGTATCAAGCAGCTCCATGAATGCTCAGGTGAATGCTCAAGATTTTCAGAGAACCAGCCCGGGTTGGCAGGTGCAGCAATGGCTGCAAGAGGTAGGGGAATGGGTGGAACTGCGATTCTTTCAGAATGATCCCAACCGCCAGCCACCGGATCTGTCAATTCCGCCCTGGTTAACGCAAACTGTATTTTGGTTGGTGGTTGTCGGAGTCGCCGCTTGGGCGCTGTGGCAGTTATGGCAATTGCTGGCTCCCTATTGGATCACGCCGTGGTGGCTGCAAACACGGTCATCGGCCATGGCCAATGGGGCATCGGTCGATGACGTGAGTGTGGCGGCATGGGTAGAGCGATCGCGCCAAGCACAGCAACAAGGCGACTATCGAGAAGCATGTCGAGCGTTATACATGGCGGCGTTGCGGCGATTGAGTGATGCAGAACTCGTTGCATTGCAGCCAAGTCGTACCGATGGGGAATATTTGGCTCTGGTGCAGGATATTGGGCATTCTCGTGCGTACCAAACGTTGATTACCATGCATGAGCAGTTGTGGTTTGGGGCAACGACGGCCTCTAGGGGAACAGCAGAAGAGTATGAGCAGTGTCGTCGAGCCTATCAGGAGCTAGAGTGACGTTAACGCTGAGCAAGCGCCAAATTTGGATGACGGCGATCGCACTGGGCACTTTAGTTCTGCTCAGTGCGATCGCCGCACCCAATGCCAGTCGGTCGCTTCGGGGTTCAACCTATAGTCGTGCGCCCGACGGTTACGGAGCGTGGTACGCCTACATGGCCGAGCAGGGAATTGAGGTGCAGCGCTGGCAGCGCCCGGAGTCGGATCTGGTTGAGTCAAATTCCACCCAGCCAGATGCCACCGAGCCAAATGCCATCCAGCCAGATGCCACCGAGCCAGACTCAACCGAGCCAGAGGCCATCCAGCCAGATACCACCGAGCCAGACTCAACCGAGCCAGGGGCTTCAGCCGCCGAACCACCGTCTGAACCCATCACGCTCTTGCAGGTGTATCCCGATCTCGTTCCTGCCAGCTCCTATTTCGAAAATTGGATTCGTCGAGGCAATGTGCTGGTGGCCGTTGGGGTGCGATCGCCCGTTACAGAAGCGCCCTTCCGTTCTAATCTGCCCAGTGATGTAGGCTCGGTGAGCCTTGCAACCCGTCGCCGCTTCCCGACCGCTTCGGCACCCAATTCTCCGCCCAATGAAGCCCCCATCCCTGAAGGTCAAGTGGTGGCTGTGCAGGACACAGGAGAATCGCGCGATCGCATTCTGCTGGCCGATGAGTTTGGGGCGGTGGTGGCGCAGCGCACCCTGGGCCAAGGCCAATACGTGACTGTGGTGACTCCCCATCTGGCGGCGAATGCCTATCAGGATGCGCCGGGCAATTTTCGGTTTCTGGCGGATTTAGTGGCCGAGCCAGGTCACCCCATTTATGTGGATGAGTACCTGCATGGCTATCGCGATCGCGAAGCGATAGAGTCAGAGGCCCGTGGCAGTTTGCTGAGCTACTTTGCTCAAACGCCCGTCTTGCTCGTGCTGATTCAAGCCGGAATTTTGGTGCTGTTGGGGATGGTGGGGCATCGGCGGCTCGGCCCACCACGTCCGGCGATCGCGCCCCCCGCAAACAATAGCGATGCCTACATTCAGGCATTGGGGGCCGTCTTGCACAAAGCAGAGTGCAACGAGTTTGTGCAGCAAACCGTGGGCAAAGCAACCCAGGCAGCTTTGCAGCGATCGCTCGGCCTTGGGGTCGATCCCGTTGATCCCGAGACTCTCGCAGCAGCCTGGACCCAGCAAACGAGCCAACCTGCCGATGCCCTGACGCCACTCGTCCAACCCATTCCTCACCGGAGCGATCGGGCTCTGGCTGCGTGGCTCGCCCAAATCCAGTCCCTCCGACAGTTTCTGCCCTAGTTGGTCATGCCCATGAGGATGACGATGAGTATTTCGATGGTTAGATCCCGAGGACGTTATGCCCCAATCTCTTGATGCATTTACCCAGCTCTCCCAAACCCTGGGAAAGGTCGTGGTTGGTCAATCGAGCGTTGTCCAGCAGTTGGTGGTGGCGCTGTTGTGTGGTGGGCACGTCATTTTAGAAGGAGTGCCTGGTACTGGCAAAACGCTACTGGTCAAAGTATTGGCACAGTTGATTCAGGCCGATTTTCGCCGGGTGCAGCTTACGCCCGATATCCTGCCCTCCGATATCATTGGCACCAACATTTTTGACTTGAATACGCGCAGCTTTACCCTGCGCCAAGGCCCTGTGTTCACTCAAATTTTGCTTGCCGACGAGATTAACCGTACCCCACCCAAAACCCAGGCCGCGCTGCTAGAAGCCATGGAGGAGCAGCAAGTCACCATTGATGGCGAGAGTCTGTCACTGCCCGCCTTGTTTTGGGTCATCGCAACGCAAAACTCTCTGGAATTTGAGGGCACCTACCCCTTGCCCGAAGCGCAGCTCGATCGTTTTTTGTTCAAGCTCGTGGTGGACTATCCCGAAGCCAAGGCCGAACGGCAAATGCTGTTGAACGCCCAGGCCGGATTGCAAACCAAGCGGCAGGGTTTGGCCAACATTCGCCCGGTGCTGTCGGTGGAGCAGGTGTTGCAGGGTCGGCAGGATGTGCGCCAGGTCAAACTCACAGACGCATTACTCGACTATTTGCAGGCATTGGTGCAGCGAACCCGCCAGCATCCCGACTTGGCGCTGGGGGCATCGCCGCGCTGTGCCGTGGCGTGGTTGCAGGCCAGCAAGGCCCACGCATGGCTCAATCAGCGCGACTATGTGACTCCTGATGATGTGAAGGCGATCGCACTTCCCTTGTTGCGGCATCGGCTCATTCTCAGACCCGAAGCTCAACTGGATGGACTGAATGCGGATGGTGTGATTACGTCAATTTTGGGACAGGTGCCCGTACCCCGATGATTCCAACTGCCCGTTTCTACCAACTCCTGCTACTGGGAACGATCTTGGGTTTGGTGGTCAGCCTGTACCCGGGCGACCTGGTGCAAGCTCCGCCCCTGTCTGTGGCGATCGCCCTCATGTTGCTGTGGGATGGGGTGTGGCTGGGCTTGGCCTGGACAGATGCGCGTCGGGTGCGATCCCATCGAGTTCGCGTGACTCGCCAATCGCTCTCTAAGCTTTCCATTGGCCGGGACAATGCCATTCATCTCACGGTGCAGCCGGCTGAAGGCAATCAATTTGGCCCAGCGCGCGATCGCCCAACGGTGCTGCAAATCCGAGACGACTATCCCCAAGCGTTTACGGCCACACCGCCACAGCTCCAGCTGGCCCTTGTCGAGTCAACTCCGCAAGATGTTCGCTATACCGTCTTTCCAACCGCTCGCGGAGAATATACCTGGGGCGATATTTGGGTGCGCCAGCGGGGCCAGTGGGGCTTGGCATGGCACGAATGGCGCATTTCCCAAACAGCCACCGCTGCGGTCTATCCCGATTTGTTGGGTTTAAAGGAGCTCTCGATTCGGCTGACGCTGCAAACCTCGGGTAATATCCGCAAGGCCCGGCGATCGGGCATGGGCACCGAGTTTACCGAGCTACGAGAATACAGCACTGGCGACGATCCCCGCCTGATTGACTGGAAGGCCACGGCTCGCCGCAGCCGACTACTGGTGCGAGTGCTGGAACCCGAGCAAGAACAAACCCTGATCATTCTGCTAGATCGAGGACGATTGATGACAGCCCAAGTGCAGGGTTTGACGCGGTTTGACTGGGGGATGAATGCGGCGCTGTCGCTGGCTCTCACCGGACTCAATCGGGGCGATCGCGTTGGCTTAGGGGTGTTCGATCGCACCATGCAAGTTTGGGTACCGCCAGAGCGGGGGCAATCTCGTTTGGCTACGTTGATTGAGCGTCTCACGCCGCTGCAGCCCGCCATGCTCGAGCCTGATTATTTGGGTGCCATCACCACGGCTACATCCCAGCAAACGCGTCGTGCCCTCGTGGTGGTGCTCACCGATCTCGTGGATGAAACCGCATCGAGTGAGCTGTTGACGGCAATGGGACGACTCACACCGCGTTATCTCTCTTTTTGTGTGCTGCTACGCGATCCCCTCATGGATGCTCGGGCGCACACCATAGCGCAAGATGTGCCCGCTGCCTACTCTCAAGCGGTAGCGCTCGATCTATTGGCACAGCGGCGCTTGGCTCAGGCCAAGCTGCGGCAGCAAGGCGTATTGGTGCTTGATGCCCCTGCCCACCACATCTCCAATCAACTCGTTGAGCGCTATCTTCACATCAAGGCACGCAACCAGCTTTAGCTACCGCCATTGAGCCATGTCGTCCTCCAACCCACCGACTTCTCCATCCACTCTCTATCCCGTCAGCATTTGGGAGGGATTTGGCATTGCCATGGGAGCGGTCGTGCTCGTCGTTGTGGCGCTCATGGGGTTAACCCACAAGGCTGTTCGCAACTCAACCGATCCCGAACGGGCCAGAGCGATCGCTCAGAGCATTATGAGCTACGACATTCCCGGAGGTTCTCAAGGCGAATTTGGGCTGAACATTGGCAGTGTCAAGATGGCCGTTGTGAGCAGTGCCGATTCCACCACCACCGACCAAGTCGAACTGCTGCTCGCCCGAACCCCCATCGAGTCGCGAGCCCGATTGGGCTATGCCGACGGTGAATCAGACTTTAGTTTACTGTCGATGCCTGGCTTTTCCATTTCCTACGACATTGATGGCGAGTTCCAGGCTACCGCTACCCGCGAAGAACCACGCGCCCTCTGCAATGTCATCACGCCAGTAACGGTCAGCGAGGGCACCGCCCTGTTACCAGGGGCTGTGGTACCCATTGCTGCGGTACGGTATGAGGCAACAGCGGTTTTAGATGAGCAACGCCATCTCGTCGTGCTGATGTCGGTGGGCGAGCATGCCAGCATTACTGCATCGGAAGTCTTTAATTCGCTAAATTGCCGATAAAACGGTTCCAGGAACGGAGGAAGCTGCCTCTAAACCAGCAGGGGCCACGGCTGGTAGCCGGATGGGGAACGTCATGATGAATTGGGTTCCCTGGCCTGGTTGTGACTCGCACACCAGCGTCCCTTGATGGCGCTCGATCACCTGTCGGCTAATGGCCAATCCCATCCCAGTTCCTTTTCCGACGGGTTTTGTGGTGAAGAACACATCAAATATCCGAGACTTCACGTCCGCTGCAATACCAGGGCCTGTATCACCAATGCGTAGCTCAACATGAGATGCATCAATCATCTGGGTTTGCACCGTAATGGTGCCCATCCACTGATCGGAGGCGATCGCCTGCGACTCGGCCTGTTGTTCAATCGCATCGATCGCATTGCACAACAAATTCATCAACACCTGATTCAGCTGCCCAGGATAGCACTCCACAGCGGGCAAATTGCCATAGTTTTTGACAAGCTGAATGCCCAAATGCTGAGCCTTGGGCCGCAGGCGAGGTTGCAAAATCAACAGAGTGCTGTCGATCAGGTCATGCACATTCACTTGTGAAGTGTGAATCGCATCCATCCGCGAAAAGTTGCGCAATGACAACACAAGCTGCCGAATGCGATCGGCCCCTAACCGAATGGATGCCAAAATTTTGGGTAGATCAGTCTGAATAAATGAGAGGTCACTTTCAGCGATCGCTTCTTTAATTGGTGATTCGGGTTGAGGATAGGTGTGTTGATACGTTTGCAGCAGAGCCAGCAACTCCTCGGTGTAATCGCTCACATGACTAAGATTGCCGTAGATAAAGTTCACGGGATTGTTGATTTCGTGCGCAATACCAGCCACCAACTGCCCCAGCGTCGACATTTTCTCCGTTTGAATGAGCTGCGTTTGAGTTTGTTGAAGATGCTGCAAGGCCTCAGCCAAGTCTCGGTTTGCGGCTTCTAGCTGGGCTGGGCTGGGCAGCGCCAACGCCTTGGGAATTAAAGGAATCAGTTCAATGGCAGTGTAGATTGAAATGATGGCCGTTAGGGCTTTGATCACCCCTGTGAGCCAATAGGTTGGGTGCCAAATCGTCCAAATATCCATGACATGCCCCAGCCCACAAGCCACAATAAACGCTCCAAACAGCATGAATACGCCGTTAAACGGAACATCTTTACGACGGCGAATAAAGTACACCAACAGCACTGGAATGGAGAAATACGCCACGGCGATCGCACCATTTGACAAAACATGCAACCAAACTAACTGGGGTTTCCATAAATAGCAGTGGCCATGGGGAATATAGCCCTGAGCGCTAAACAGCGTCTTGAATGGTTCCATCATGCTGAAAGTTACCTCATGTTGAGCAAAACGTGGAGATTGGGTGAAAGGGCCCGTCGAACGATACGAAGCGAAACAGAGATCCATCCATACCGTCGTGTCTGTTCATCGCAATGATGCTGCGCTCGTCATATCCAAACGTGCTGCTGAGTCAGCGGTTGGAGCGGTGCCTCACCCAAGCGCCTTGTGCTCTGCCTTGTGCTCTCGCTGAGCGTATTGGTTTGAATGAATTTGTTTGAGTGAATTGGGTCTTTTGTAACCGTGGAAATCTCTGTCTGCTACAGAATGCCCAAAGGCTTGAATCCCCTAACTTTGCTTCGCGGTTTCCTAGCGATCGCCCTTGTAGTCCTTGCACCGTTCACCCCATATCAGGTCTAGAAAAGCCCTGAACCAAGCCTGGATTAACCCCAGAGAGACCTTCAATCGTTGTCGATAACCCACAATCTTTTGCATCAATTCGCTATTTGACATCTGAATGATTCTTGCAACATTGCAACAGGACAATTTAGATAAGTACCTGGACGCCATTAAAAAAACAGACCATAAAAAATAACCCCGCCTTTAGGGCAGGGTCGAGTTTCAATCGTTAAGATGAGGCGGCAATCGTTGAGTGCGATCGCCTCAAAGACATCAATCAAAGATATAGAGAAAATCAGGGGAAGTGCATGAGATAGCAATAGCAATTGCTGATACACCTCATCCCATGCGATCGCTATTGCCGGGCGGGTGCATTAACTGGCATCACAGTAATGGAATGGGCCGCTTCTCCACTTTGCCCGTTCCAATTCACTCCTACCACAGCATAGGTTTTAGCATTTGTATTTTGAAACGTATCTCCAACTGCTAAAAGCTTTTGCGATGTGAACGTACCCAAAAATCGTGAATGTGCATCCATGAGCAAATACTGCATAGAATCTCCGTACAACAACAATGCAACGTAACGCAAACCACAGCGCCCATGTCAACAAACAGGCCAACACAGGCTTTCAAGACAATGCTTGAAAGTCAGACTTCCTTGTTTACAACCAGTTGAGTCTTACTGATGCTCCTAACCCTGCATTTGGGGCATCAGCAATGTAAGGAAGAAATCCTGCTGTTATCTAATAAAGATGAGCAAAACCAACTGCCTACGATACAGGCTCTATGGACTGAAAAGGCGGCGTAAGAAATTTGCTGAACGAGATCAGCATCAAGAGTGAATCGATAACAGGTTGATGGAACGCCTCTGCCTTTACCTTACCCTACTTCTCTGATGTCTCTATCAAAAGCTAACAGGTTTGACTTACAGCTTGGGAAAACGTTAGCCCTGTTTATAAAACAGTGTGAGCAGCAATCTATCGTAATCTCACGCTCAGCGATCGCCCCAGTCATTGCTGACCGCTAAGCTTAACCTTTTGCTTCTAAGACTTGCTGAATATACATTTGTAAGCCACTTCGCCAGACTAGATAGCCCTGTGGATTTAGATGTAGACCATCGGTGCTTAAATCCACTCGTAGCCGATTGCGGTTATCTGCAAACAACGTATACAAGTTCATAAAATACACCCCCTCGCTAGCTGCCAACTCAGCAAGGCGCAAGTTCAAGTTTCGAATGCGATCATTGGGAATTTTCAATAGGCGATCGCGCCCCTCCCAGGTTGCGGCTTCGCTGGCATGAGGCAAAATCGACTGCACTACAATTTGAGTCTCGGGATGTGCTTGTTTCAGGTATTGAATAATCGCTGTGTAATTTTGCAAGATCACCTCATCGTCAACGCCGCGTAGCAAGTCATTGATGCCAATCATCAGCAAAATCGTTTGCGGATTGGTAGCATCTAGCAACGACAGGCGCCCCAGCACCCCCTCAGAGGTATCTCCCGAAATACCCTGATTGAGCCAGTACCGATTCGGCGGTAGCAAATCATTGGGAAACCACAGGCTAATCGAGTCTCCCAGCAAAATGGTGAGGTGGTCCGGTTGTTGGGTGGCCGCAACTTGCGCCTCTTGCGCCAATAGCTGTACCCACTGGTCATAGTTGAGCTGGTGCCGTTCGCCTAAAACAGGGCTAGGCCGAATGGCATGACTAAATGGCCGCACTACAGCTTGGGCATCGCTGGACTGATGAGACCCAAGGCTCATGAACCCAAATAACAGGGCAACTCCACCATTTAGCCCCAAGGCAATCAATGTCCAGGGTGAGGCATCCCATAGTCGATGAACATGGTGCTTCAGCGGATGCAATAGTTCCCTAATCCGAATGTGGCGATCGCCCATTGGCCTCAGCCCACCTAACGTCCAAAAACAAATTCCATGAATGTTTGAATCATAGCGATCCCGCCTCAAAATTGAGCATTTACCTCTAAAACCTTTGGATTCAATCTTTCCTGCATTTCTGTACTGACACCACCCCACCCTATAACTCGGTCAATGCGATCGCCCCACAATAAAGAAAGGCAAAAAGAAAGGCAAGAGGATATCCTCTTGCCTGCTGAATGCTGAAAAACAAACGCAAAATCTAGTGCAAATGTGAACTAGTTCGCAATGCCCGTAGAAGAGGAGACTGACACACCTGCAGGGGCACCAGTTGCATCCTTCACAAAGCCAGCATAAGCTTCCATGCCATGCTCACCAATATCAAGACCCATCAACTCTTCTTCGGGGCTGACACGAATACCCAACACGCTCTTGAGGATAATCCAGAAGATCGAGCTAAGAACAACAGTGATCAAGCCGACCAGCATGGTGCCTGCAAACTGAATCCATAGCTGACCAATACCACCACCGTAGAACAAGCCAGCAGCAGGGCCAGCGCCCTCACTGTACAGACCGCTGGAATGCTCAGGACCAACGGCAAACAAACCAACCGCCAGAGTACCCCACAAACCGTTGACCAAGTGAACGGAAGTTGCACCCACGGGGTCATCAATCTTGAGTTTGTCGAAGAAGCCCACAGCGAGCACCACCAGGATGCCACCAATGATACCGATGATGGCAGCACCACCTGCGGTTACCCAGGCGCAAGGCGCAGTTACCGCAACCAAGCCAGCCAGCACACCGTTGATGATCATGGACAGGTCAGGCTTGCCTAACAATACCCAAGCGGTAATGGTTGCAGCAACGCCACCGAATGCAGCCGCAATATTGGTGGTCAAGGCAATGTGAGCAATCCCCGAACCATCGCCAACACCCATGGTAGAACCGGGGTTAAAGCCAAACCAGCCCAACCACAGAATCAAACAACCCAACGTGGCGATCGCCATGTTGTGGCCGGGCAATGCATTGGGCGAACCATCTTCGTTGTACTTACCAATGCGAGGGCCAAGGAACGCAGCACCCATCAGAGCTGCCCAACCGCCGACAGCGTGCACAACCGTGGAACCCGCAAAGTCCCAGAAACCAGCGCCCGCCAAAAAGCCGCCGCCCCAAACCATATGACCCGTGATGGGGTAGGCAATACCCACCAACAGCAAGCTGAAGATGATGAAGTCGATAAACTTCACGCGCTCGGCCACTGCACCCGAAACGATCGTGGCAGCGGTTCCAGCGAACACAAGCTGGAAGAAGAACTTCGCAGCCAAGGGGACGCCAGCCCAGCTAATTGCGCTGTAAACGCCTTCGTAATCATCAATGGCGGGGCTGTTGTCTGGACCAGAGAGGAAGAAGAGACCGCTGGTACCAAAGAAGGGGTTGCCATCACCAAACATGAGACCCCAGCCAATAAACCAGTAGGCAATGGTTGCCAAAGCAAACACCACCAGGTTTTTAGCCAAAATGTTGACGGCGTTCTTTTGGCGGCAGAAGCCCGCTTCGAGCATGCCGAAACCAGCGTTCATAAAGAACACCAACGCGCCAGCCACCACCACCCACATGGTGTCAAGGCCGACTTGCAGGGTCGCTACAGCGTCTTCTACCGATGCATCTTGCGCAAATGAACTTGTGGCCGTGGCAACCAACAAAACCAAGGCGAACAAGGGAATGCAGGCTTGCCAAGCTGGAGAAAGAGACTTGATCGACTTGAGATTTGAAGATACCTCGCTCACAACGCTTGCAGCGCTACGCCAATCTGGCGATCGCCGCTTACTTCTTTTCCTCAGAACTAATCTAGACATTGGTTGACGTTCCTTGTTACACAAAAATAGCCCGCGACTTTTGCTTAAAAAGCCGCACATTCGCACTTAGAGAAGAACCTACAACAAGCAGCCACAGATAAATTTGGAAAAACCCTGCGATAAGTGCAGAATCCTAAATCCAATCAGCAGAGGAATTATAAATCGGCAAACCCAAATTGAATTACAAGAATTCAAAGGATTTGCGTAGTAAAAATTACCTGTAAGCTGGGATCGAATTATTACAGATTCCATCAAGGTACAGACTTGAAATCTGTATATTGGAACACAATTTTACATCTGCCACAGCAAAAAACGACCCTACAACCCTTTGAGAATCATAGGTTACAGGAATTTCACAATTCGTTTAGGAACTGCGATCGCATGGCTTCTTCTGAGGTTTGTGTAGAAATTGGGGTACTGGGGCAAGCAACAAAATACACAAGTCGCGATGATCTGTGAAAACATCCACCCCTCGCTATTTCTAACTGCTGAGTCAGGTTGAGAATGGAGGTTACCCGGTTGAAATGGGCACAAAGACGACGCGACCCCAAGGGAAATTTGTTCTGTTGCGATCGCAGATATTTTATTTAAGAAAAAATGAACGTGCAGGCGCAGCAATCAGCGCTCTTCGGTGGGTTGCGTGCTGCGCCCCCTCCAAAAAGCCGATAATTGCGGACGCGTTTTCCCCTAAAAAGGGGTGCTTTGGATTATCCGAGCCAACGTTATAGCAAGGTCGCAATCATTCGATTGGCCTGGGATGCATATCCGCCACCAAATAGGTTGAAGTGGTTGAGAATGTGGTACAGGTTGTAGAGGATCTTGCGCCGTTCGTAACCACCAGAGAGGGGATAGGCCATGTGATATGCCTGATAAAAATTATTGGGAAACCCCCCAAATAATTCCGTCATGGCGAGATCCACTTCGCGATCGCCAAAGTAGACTGCCGGATCCAAAATCACAGGCTCCTCAAGTTTGGTGACGGCGGCATTGCCCGACCACAAGTCTCCGTGCACCAGGGATGGCTCTGGGGTATGACCAGCCAGGATGGTGGGAATTGCATCAATCAGGCGATCGCCATCGGGAAATTGACCTCCATTGCGCCGAGCCAAATCGAGTTGGTAGCGTAGCCGATGTTCTGTAAAAAACTCCAGCCAGGTCGCGGTCCAGTGGTTGACTTGAGGCGTAGAACCAATGGTATTTGGCCGATCCCAGCCGAAGCCCTGAGCACTGCTGACCCGATGCATAGCTGCAAGGTTACGCCCCATCTCGTCCCACGAGCGGTGAGTGCCGTATCCCAAGTCGAGCCACTCTAGCACGACATAGGCTGTGTTTGCGGTGGTGCCCCAGCAGATTGGTTTTGGCACACGAATGGTCCGTGTGTCGGAAATTTGCCGTAGCCCCTGCGCCTCGGCCTCAAACATGGCCAAACAGCTAGCCTGATTGAGTTTTACGAAATAGGAAGCGTGATTATCGGAAACCGCATAGGCTTGGTTGATGCTGCCACCCCCAACGGGCCGCTGATGCTGAGCTGAAAACGGCTGACCGATTACCTGCTGGATATGATCTGCGATCGCATTCCACATGAGTTTGTTTGCACAACAAGCGAACGATTGCAACAGATAGCCCTGGCATGTGCCAGCCTACGCCAGCCATAGACAGAAACTATCTCGCCATCATCGTAGCGTGAAGGCAATCGGTTACTGCGTCTTCTATGGGCAAGGCACCCTATCCAGATAAGCAAATTTGAAATGACCGATTTGGAACGAACCCACGCTTCCAAGGTTTGCACAACCAGCAATCCCCAAACGAACGTTCGGTTCTGTTCGGGCTTTTGGGCGGATTTAGATCTGGTGTTCACGATTCAATCTCAGGGTAAAGCTGAGATGGGTTTCGCTATCAGACCCCAAGGGCGGTCGCAAACTACCCTGCCGGACGCATCACCACCGCTCCATAGGCACTAGGGTTGAGATAGCGCTGAGCAGCGGCACTGAGCTCATCGGCATCAAGCGATTGCAACATGGTGGGGTAAAGCAATGCTGGCTCGATATTACCCAATACGGCATGGTAGTAGCCATACAGCCCAGCACGATCGCCCGGAGACTCATTACCAAAAATGTAGCGATTGGTCACGATGGTGCGAATTCGCTGAATTTCGACCTCCGTTACAGGCTCAGTTTGTAATCGATGAATGTGTTGGGCGATCGCGGTCTCTACCTGCGCAATATTGTCTGCCGGTAACTGTGCCGAGATGTAGAACAAGCCCTGTCGTGTATAGGTCATATTGCTAACGCCAATACTCGATACCAGGTGCCGATCTTCGCGCAGATCACGCACCAACCGAGCAGTGCGGCCTTGCCCCAAAACAGCCGCCAACACATCCAGAGGATAGGTCTGCGAAAGTTCGGCCATGCCGGGGACACGCCACATCATGGTGAGGCGAGCCTGCTGCAAGCTATTGTCGATTAGCTCTTCTCGCACAATGGATGTGTAGGCACTCTCTAGTGGGTGACTAGTCGGATGAGCGGTGGAAACAGACCGCGAAGCAGAGCGTCGAGCCTCGGCCTCAGCAAAGCCGTTGACCAGGGTTTCAATGAGCTGCTCAACCGGAAGATTGCCAACAGCCACAGCAGTCATGGCCTGCGGCTGGTACCACTGGGCATGAAAATCACGCATTTGCTGCGCGGTTAGCTGCTCTACCACAGCCGCCGGACCAAGGACAGGTCGGCGGTAGGGCAGGTGATCGAACCCAACTTGCATGGCTCGATAAAACATGCGCCGCTGTGGGTTGTCGTTGGCGCGGCGAATTTCTTCTAAAATGACCGATCGCTCTCGCTCAAAGGCTTCATCGGGAATGGCCGCATTCAGCACCACCTCAATTTGGTGTGGGGCCAGCTCGGCAAAGTCTTTGGGGGCAGTGGTGATGTAGTACTGGGTGTAGTCTTGGCTAGTTGCGGCATTCGTGACCGCCCCTCGTTGCTCAATCAATCGCTCAAATTCACCACTTTGAAGACAGCCCGTGCCCTTAAAAATCATGTGCTCTAGGTAGTGAGCCATGCCGTTGATGGAATCGGTCTCGACGGATGACCCCATGCCTAGCCACAGGCTGAGGTGAATTGCATCAACCGGGATTTGTTCGGCAATGATGGTCAACCCGTTCGGCAAGCGATGAATCGTCGGCGAATTCAGGCGGTGGGGTGTTGCGGACAGGGCAAGGGTGGAGGTCATGAAGTCCGAATCGAGAAGTCTTAATCTATCTTAATCGGGCGCTTCCCCAATCGTCAGCAAAATCAGGATTTACAAGGCTGAGGCCTAGAGAACTGGGTTCATGCAAGTGGGCGATCGCATTCTTGAAAAAATTCTGCGTCCCAACGAATTCAATTGGTTGAACAGCTGTGTGGATATTCAGTTCATCCCAGATGGTTCCAAGCGAATGAATCAACTGACTGAGTTCACCCAACCCGTTATGATAAAAAATGTAAAGGAATGTAAAGGTGGGGTATGCCAAAAGGCGCGATCGCACAACCAAAGCAGCGGGTGGTGGTGGTAGGCGCAGGCATTGGTGGATTGACGGCGGCGGCTCTGTTGGCACGGCGTGGTTACTCCGTTGTACTCTGCGATCAGGCGTCGGTGCCCGGGGGTTGTGCCTCAACCTTTCGGCGGCGTGGCTTTACGTTTGATGTGGGTGCAACCCAAGTGGCCGGATTAGAGCCAGGTGGCATCCATCACCGCATTTTTAACCTGCTTGACATCGAGCCGCCCGAAGCCCGCTACTGCGACCCGGCGTGTGCAGTGTACCTGCCAGGAGAAGCAAGTCCCATTTCGGTATGGCGCGATCCCGACCAGTGGGCTGCCGAGCGCCAGCGCCAGTTTCCCAGCAGCGAGCCGTTCTGGCAGCTGATGGCTGATCTATTTCGCGCGAGCTGGGCATTTCAGCAGCGCGATCCGGTATTGCCGCCCCGTAGTTTGTGGGATGTGAGTCAGCTTGTGCAGGCGGTACGCCTAGGAACGCTAACGACGCTGCCTCATACGTTTTCTACCGTAGGGCAAGTGCTGCGCTGGTATGGCTTGGGGGGCGATCGCCGCCTTAAAACATTTCTTGATTTGCAGCTCAAGCTTTATTCCCAAGTGGATGCCGAGGAAACCGCCTTGCTCTACGCGGCAACGGCTTTGGCCATGTCTCAAGCCCCTCATGGGTTGTATCACCTAGAGGGCAGTATGCAGGTCTTGAGCGATCGCTTGGTGAAGTCAATGGAGCGCGATAGCGGCAGGCTGCTGCTGCGTCACACCGTTGAGCACATTCACACCAATGGCGATCGCGCTGTTGCGGTAACCATTCGCAACCAAAAAACAGGTCACGTGTGGCAAGAGCCTGCCGATCAAGTTGTGGCCAATGTGACTGCACAAAATTTGGTCCATCTACTGGGCGAGGCGGCTCCTCAAGGCTACCGCCGCCGGGTAGACAAGCTGCCGTCGGGGTCTGGGGCGTTTGTGGTGTATTTGGGCGTTCGGCAAGAGGCCATTCCCGCAGAGTGCCCGCCCCACTTGCAATTTCTCTACGATTACGATGGCCCTATTGGCGAAAATAATTCTTTGTTTGTGTCGGTGAGTCGTCCTGGCGATGGTCGCGCTCCCGAAGGGTACGCCACGATTGTTGCGTCTTCGTTCACGGATCCGGCGCCATGGTGGCAAACGACAGACTACGAAGCCACCAAGCAACACTACACCCAGGAGGCGATCGCTCGTCTGGGTCAGTATTTCCATCTCACGCCAGAGACGATTGTCGTAACCGAAGCCGCCACGCCTCGCACCTTTGCCCACTACACCGCGCGCGATCGGGGCATGGTTGGCGGCATTGGGCAGCGAGTATCGACCTTTGGCCCTTTTGGGTTTGCCAATCGCACTCCCATTCAGGGGTTATGGCTCGTTGGCGACTCAACGCATCCGGGTGAGGGCACAGCAGGCGTAAGCTATGCCGCGTGGACCGTGGTTCGGCAAATTGAGGCCAGTCGCTAATGCGAAGCCCAGTTGTCCAAAGTTCAATAACCTAACCTGAGTTTTGGATAAGCTGAAGCGCCCATTTTTGTGTGCGCGTTGCGCACGCAAAAATGGGCGCTTCTGAGGTTTGCGCGATGCGCAAGCCGCAGAAAAGCTCTTCACCGAAACTGACGTTAACGTTAGCCCAATCGTCTAAACTCAATTGCCTAAGCCCGAGCACGTGAATGGTTGTGCGGCTTGGCTACACAACCACTCACGCAAGCGCTTGATTAAATCATCTGTGCGATCGCCTCTTGTACAGATTTGGCACAGCACAGCCCATAAAGGGCCACGCGCTGGATGGAATGCTTATCCCTCAGGAAACTTTGTTGCCTTCTTGAGATTGCTCTTCTATCGTTTCTCGAGCAACCGTTGTGGCGTACACCTCAACATCGCGCTGAATAATGTCTTCAACCTGGCCCACAAAAAGACCAAACGCATCGCTATGAGCCTTGTAGGGGGTGTACACCCCTGTGAGCTGCGAGAACTGCCAGCCCTGGGTTTTGAGAGACTCTACGCTGCGCCGATAGTGCCGCCAACGCTCACCATAGTGAAAAAATTCTTCAATCGCCGATGTGGTGGCAACAATCGCCCCGAGGGTAATGGTGACGTAGCGCATCGTTTCTGATAGACGCCGCTGTTCTTCTGCAAAGTTGAAGCTAATGAGAATCGGAATAATGACGCCACCAATGATAGTTGTGAGACGCAGTAGATAGTAACGATCGCGAGCTTTTCCAGCTTTTCCCTCCATCCAAATCACCTGATCAAGCCAGCGGCCTCGTAGATACGAGCGTTGGTTTTCCTTCAGATCTAACTCATCAAATAGGTTATTAAAGTCCCGCTTTAATAAGTCGTGATAGCTATCTTTTTTAGGCATAGTGCATCCTGAATGAAATTGGCAGTCGAGGGGCAGCGCTCGTGTCCACACCAGCGGATAAAACCAACCCCCAGGGTTGGTTTTATCCAGGCGTTGGATCGGGCAACGGGGCCAAGACATTTCTGCGGCGATCGCAACGCTCAAACAGTACCCTGCTGACTTCCTACAAAAAATCGCATGAAATGCCAAAATCCTTCAACTGTTGAAAATTCTTTAGATCGCGGGAGGCCAAGTTACCAGGCGGCGATCGCCATCCATGGGTTACGTATCGCTGACAGCAGAGCCAAGATTGAGAGGCGTTGGGGTGGAGAGAATGGAGTGAATTAGCTCTGATAAATCTTTGGAGCAGTGCAAGTCAATCACCTGCATCAATCCCGAAGCCAGGATGTAATGAGCACGCTCGTCGGTGATGTTGCCCTGAATGGCTTTGGCGATCGCATCGGCGGTGCGCCCGCTGCCTGCGATCACCACCAATGGGCGGTGTTGATCCAAATTATTGGCAGCATCGCTCCAGGTGACCTCGCCACCATTGATCAACACGGTGACAGAAGGCTGATCTTGCGCGATCGCACTGGCAATTTGCGCAATCCAAAGCGACTCATCTCCCCATCGGCTGCCCGGCACCAGCATAAAGTGCGTGTGGTGGGGTTCTAAATAGGCAGCATCGCTGTGGGGAAGGGGTTGTTGTGGGAGCGCGACGGTTCCTGTGGCGGCAATCCCCACCAAAGGAAACGTGGCCTTGAGCTGAGTACGAGCACAGCCCATCATGCTCATCACGCCGCTGTCCGTGCCTCCATCGACCACCACCGCCTGCATGGCCTCGGCAAGCGGCGCTAGCACTTGCACAAAGAGGGACCGGACTCGCTGTTGATCATCCGGGCTGAGCTTGCCTGCCCCACCCACCAACACCAGCACGGGCCGAGCCTGCACCAACCGTAGCGCTTCTAGCGCAGCGGTAATATCGGCAATTTGGTTGAGGTAAGCGGCCGGAGCCGTGTGACCATTGGCAAATGTGATATTCAGGCTCGGTTCCATTGCAGTGCCGGAATGAGAGTATGAGCAAGCGTGGATGGATCAACGCCGAGTTCAGTGCGATCGCGGGCGGCAAGTTGGGCGGCATGGCTATGCCACCAAACGGCGGCGGCGGCCATTGTGGATACGCTGGCCTGATGCATCATGCCTTGAGCCAGCAGACCACCCATCAGCCCCGTCAGCACATCGCCACTGCCACCCCGAGCCAGAGCCGAGGTACTGTCTGGGTTCATCCAAACTTGCCCTTGGTCGTTGGCAATCAGGGTGCGAGCCCCTTTCAGTACAACAGTGCTTGCGCTATGCTGTGCCGCCAGTCGAACCAACTCTATTCGGTCCGGTTGGGCAAGATCCGGAAATAGCCGCCGAAATTCTCCTAAGTGGGGGGTTAGGACGGTGGGAGTAGAGCGCGATCGCAACGTGTGTACCCCCAAGGTTGCCAAGCAGTTCAGCCCATCAGCATCGAGCACCAGAGGTACTGAAGTCTCCAGCACTTGCTGCACAACGCTGCTGGCACGAGTTGTGAGGCCAGGGCCACAGGCGATCGCCTGAAATCGGCTCCAGTCCAGGTCATTTGGAAGGTGGGCGATCGCACCTTGGTCTTGCTCTTCGCAGCCAATCACGATTGCGCCAGGCAGTTGGCCCACCAGCCACAGCTTCAGCGAGTGAGGGACGGCTATCGTTAGCATGCCCACCCCGCTCGCTTGCGCTGCCAATGCCGACAACATCGCCGCTCCAGGATATTGCCCCGAGCCACAAACCAATAACACGTGGCCCTGCTTATATTTATGGGTCGTCAGGGATCGGGGCGGCAACAGCGTGGCCATCGCCTTGGATCGCGTCATGCGTTGGAGCCCAGGTTGGCCCAACACGGCCTCAATATCCGCCCAGGGAATATCAAACTCCAGCAGCTCAACATGGCCTAAATAGTCCAGCGCATCTTCTTGAAGGCACGCCCGCTTCCACAGACCCAGGCATAGGGTATGGGTGGCTCGAATGGCCGTACCCAATACTGCTCCCGAATCGGTATGCACGCCCGACGGCAGGTCAATACTAATGACCGGAATGCTCCATTGGTTGACCCGATCAACCAAAGCGGCAATCTCACCCGTCAGCGATCGCTCCAACCCAAAGCCAAATAATCCATCAATCAATACCGCACAGTCGGCCAGGGCAGTCACATCCGTTACCCTATCAATGCCCAGACTGGTGACATATTGGGCATGTTGCTGGGTCAGCTCCTTCACCCTGGAAAACGGCTGAAATACCTTGACCTTGTATCCTCGCAGGTGCAGCTCGCGTGCAACTACGAGGGCATCTCCACCGTTGTGCCCTGGGCCAGCCAGCACCCCGACTCGCCCACAGGACAGCGGATGCAGCTCGGCCACACGTTGGGCAATGCGTCCAGCCACCTTTTCCATCAGACCAGCCACGGGCATCCCCGCATCGAATATGCGAGCCTCAATCGCTGCCATTTGCTGCGCCGTAACTACCACATGATCAACAGCAGCAGGCCCAACAGTTTTGGAGTCGGGGGTTGTTGCAGGCAAATGAGATGGATGCACAGACGCTCTCTCCAACTTGGCTGAGCTTATCCAGCCATCATAATCGCGTCAGTTCTGAGTCGTGGTGAATTTTCAGGAAGAAATGCGATTGCCGGATTGACAATCTAAAACTTACGCCGTTGAACGCATTTTTCTGGCCCAGTAGCTCCGTTCGGATGGCTTTACCGGAAGGAATAAATTTGGGAGTTGAGGCCAAAATCCCGTAAGTAGCGATTCCAGCGCTCTGCGGCCTCCCGACCTGAAATGGGGCCGACTCGCACATGAGGCCCCAACGACGACTGCCGTTCTTGGGTTACCTGCATAGACGGGAACCCTTGCCCCAGACGAATTACCTGCGAGCTGACGCGATCGAGATCGGCCAGTGTGCTAGGAATCACCAATACATACGTGCCTACTCCTGGAGAACCGCCCGGTGGGTAGCCCCCCGGCGGATTGTAACCAGACGCATTATCCAGGGTGGTTTGGGCAACGCTCGAACGAATGCCCTGAGCGGCAAGACGCTGCACCTGCTGCTGCGCGATCGCCTCGGTGGCATAAATACCGGCCTGAATGACGGGGCGATTGTCGATAATGCGAACCTGGGCGGTGCGTTCAACCAACTGCACCTGATTCAGCAAGAGCGCACTGCTACCGTTCACCAGCACAACATACACGCGATCGCTGCGCTGCGCTTGCTGAGGATTCCCGTAAATTCCAGGATTAGCCGAGTTACCCGGTGGAAACGGCGGCGGCGGCAGCCCATCAATCACCTGCTGAGCCAGGAGTTGAGGACGCAGCGGCATGGCCTGAGCCGTCGGAGCATCCATTCCACCCAACAGCAGCAGGAACGTGAGGCTAAGCCCGCTGCGAAGGTAGGGCATGAATCGGGATATCCTGGCCACGCCAGGGAATAAAGATGGGCACTCTTGAGCCGGGAAGCCAAGGGTGCCGGGGCGTAAATCAGTCATGTTCCTTTGCTAAGTGAATGGGCAACACAGCGCACTGTGCCAAAAAGTATCGCAGCAGGCTAAAGACCCAGGTTTAAGCAGAATGCAACCACTGTTGGCGGATGGGCGGTCACGCTGGAGTCCAAACCTTGTGGCTATGGCAAAATCAGCGCGATGAATCGGCGCTGAGAGCCCCGAATTCCAACCGAACTGATGCCGACCCAATCAAGCCCACCCCAATCAATCGGTCGGATGATCCCGAGACGGTGGCCAATCGCGATCGCCAACAAGTGATAGCCTGGAATGCTTGAAAATCTAGCACGGCGATCGCAGATTGGAACTGATTTTTTTGCGAAGAAGTCAGTTGGGGCTGTGAAGAAGGCCCAACCAACGAGTCCATCCAGTCAACCCAAAGGGATCACACCGTTGGCAAACGGGCAAGTCAAACTCATTCAAGGCGCATCTGGCGAGTCTACCAACGTCTCGATCAGCAAATCCATCTGTCGTTGCTGCTGGGTCAGAAACGATTCACACTGCCGCAATTCCTCAACCGCCGCCGCAAACTGGTCAAAAATATCGGCAAGCTCCAGCTCGCCCGACTCAATTTGTTGAATGATGGCCTCGATACGGACTACCGAGGTTTCATAGTTCCATCCCTGGACAGCATCACGCGATTCATCGGCGGTGGTGCGGTGATCGGTGAATGAGGAGTTGGGAGTGAAGTTGTTCATAGGGAATCGTGGGTCATCTCAGCGGGACAAACTTCTGACGTTTCCAAGACATGAGCCTTGATTTGGCCTTCGGCTAACTGTACCCAAAGCACTTGGTCAGGCACAACCTCCGCCGCCGATCGCACAATGCTGCCCTGTTCTGCTCGCACTAGCGCATATCCTCGCTGCAGCACAGCTTTGGGGTCTAGGGTTTGCAGCGTTTGGCGAAGCAAGTGGCAGTGCTGGGTGGCTTGCTGCACTCGCTGGTTGGTACTGCGAATGAGCTGCTGACGCAACCAGGCGATCGCCTGCTGCCGTTGCTGAAGTTGTTGAACTAAATTGAGGCGATACAGCCTTTCCCGAAGGCGCTGGAGTCGCTCTTGAGTATGGCCAAGCTGGTACTCGGTTGCACGTTGCAGGGCTAGCACCCGTTCCACATGGTGATAGCAGAGATCAGCCAGTCGGGGCACCACCAATTCGGCAGCCGCCGTTGGGGTGTGGGCACACACATCAGCAGCCAGATCCGCTAAAGATTCGTCACGCTGGTGGCCAATGCCCGCCACAATGGGAATGGAGCAGAGGGCGATCGCCCGCACCACCCGCTCATCGTTAAAACAGGCCAAATCCTCGACCGCCCCACCGCCGCGCGACACAATCAGCACATCGGCTCGGCCATCTTGCTCAACTCGGGCGATCGCCTGCACAATCGACTCGGGCGCTTGTTCACCTTGCACCTGCGCTGGCGACAGCAACACCCGCAACCCCGGATAGCGATGGCGCAACGTTCGTTGGATATCGCCCCATGCCGCCGCTTGAGGCGAGGTCACCACGGCAATAGTTTGAGGATGACTGGGGAGCGATCGCTTGCGCTCTGGAGCAAACATCCCTTCCGCTTCTAGCCGCTGGCGCACCTGCCGCAGCCGCAATGCTCGCAGCCCCTCTCCCCCCGGCAGCACCTGCCACACCATCAACTGGTAGCTTCCCCGCTGGGGATACAGATTCAACCGGCCCAACACCACAATTTGCTCACCGGGTGCGGGCATGGCCACCACCCGATCTAAATGGCTATTCCAAATAATGCAGTGAATGGACGCATCCCCATTGGGATCTTGCAAGGTAAAAAACAGACCGCTGCGGTGATGGTTGGCACTGGACACCTCCCCCGTCACCCAAATTTGCTGCAGCTGAACATCTTGCTCAATCAACGCTTGGATGTAAGCCGTAAGCCCGCCAACAGACAGCACGCTGTCGGGCATTAGGGTATCAACGGAGGTAAATGTCATACATCTCAGAGGAGGAGCAGCATTAAGGGAAATTAAAACCCAAAGTTGTAGCAAGTGGTCAGGACTCAACCACAAATCTTAAATCTCATAGTACAATTGTATCTGACTCGAATTCAACACCATTTGGCTCATTTCGCTAACTACTTGACTTGCTACTTGAAATTTGTGAGTTGACGTGTTCCGTTTCCATCTTCTCTACTCCTCCCTATTTTGAAATTTCTCTCGCAAGCAACCGTGACCGACGATATGGCGCATCAACCGGGATGGGCCACTTTGGAATGGGCAACGTTTGGAATGCACCGCCCAGATGTTGATGCGCCGCTTGGAGTTCGTACTGCCGATAAGGTATCGAGCCGATGGGGTATCGCTCTGTTGAGCGAGGTGCACCAGCTTAACGAAATAATCCCTTGTGTTCCGCGTAGTTTCTTATAGAGTGATAGGAAGCACATGGCCAAGATTTGGGGGCGTTGTTGGGCGACTTGACGATTCTCACTGTTACGGATGAGCGATCATTGAATGGGGCGATCGCCCGATTGCTTCTCGTCTTTCTGGTTTTTACTTTTTATAGAGCTTAAATGACCATTTCGGTTTGATTCGAGCTGTTCCACTTTTCTCAAGCATTTACGCTGCTTGCTGGCAATTGTTGAGGCGCTA
Organism: Leptolyngbya sp. AN02str; assembly: GCF_050565595.1. NCBI lineage: Bacteria > Bacillati > Cyanobacteriota > Cyanophyceae > Leptolyngbyales > Leptolyngbyaceae > Leptolyngbya > Leptolyngbya sp. AN02str. Next base: position 131,375 of record NZ_JBNXVR010000010.1, read on the forward strand.
ATGGCTAAAGCTACTGAAACTTCGGAAAAAGAAAAGGCGTTAAATCTGGTCATGGGCCAGATCGAGCGCAACTTTGGGAAAGGAACCATCATGCGGCTAGGAGATGCCGCACGCATGAAGGTGGAAACGGTCTCCACTGGCGCACTCACCCTGGACTTGGCGTTGGGTGGCGGCTTGCCCAAAGGTCGTGTAATTGAAATCTACGGCCCAGAAAGCTCAGGCAAAACGACGTTAGCGCTCCATGCCCTTGCCGAAGTGCAAAAGGCCGGTGGAATTGCTGCCTTTGTTGATGCAGAACACGCGCTCGACCCAGCCTATGCGGCTCGGTTGGGGGTAGATATTGAGAACCTGCTCGTTTCCCAGCCCGATACAGGTGAAGCCGCACTCGAAATTGTGGATCAATTAGTCCGCTCTACGGCGATCGATATTGTGGTGGTGGACTCGGTTGCGGCACTGGTGCCCCGCGCAGAAATTGAAGGCGAAATGGGCGATACCCACGTTGGTCTCCAGGCTCGACTGATGAGCCAAGCACTGCGAAAAATTACCGGAAATATTGGTAAAACGGGCTGTAGCGTCATCTTTCTCAACCAGCTGCGGCAAAAAATCGGCGTTACCTATGGCAACCCCGAAACGACAACGGGCGGCAACGCGCTGAAGTTTTATGCCTCGGTGCGCCTCGATATTCGCCGCATTCAAACCCTGAAAAAGGGCAACGAGGAATTTGGCATTCGGGCCAAGGTCAAAGTGGCCAAAAACAAGGTGGCTCCGCCCTTCCGCATTGCTGAGTTTGACGTCATTTTTGGGGAAGGGATTTCGACGCTGGGCTGCTTGATGGACTTGGCAGAAGAAACGGGTGTTGTGGTGCGCAAGGGCGCTTGGTACAGCTACAACGGCGAAAATATTAGCCAGGGTCGCGACAACGCCGTGAAGTACATGAAGGAGAATCCAGAATTCGCCACTGAGGTAGAGAAGAAGGTGCGCGAAAAGCTGGAGATGGGCGCAGTGGTATCGGCCACATCTGTGTCGCCGCTGAATATGGATGATGAGGATGAAGACGACGCTTACGAAGACGAGGAGTAGGCGATCGCGCTTTGGTGTGGGTGTAGCTGCTTCCATGGGTCATGCCAGAGCACCCTCACCCATGGCGACGACACAGATGTGATGGAACAACTGACAGCAGATGTATTAGTAGTCGGCAGCGGAGCCGGTGGCACTGCCGCGGCAATTCAGGCAGCACGGCGGGGCGTCACAACCATTCTGGTGAGCGAAGGCCCCTGGCTGGGGGGCATGCTCACGTCTGCGGGGGTGGTCGCGCCGGATGGCAACGAACTGCTGGCGTTTCAAACAGGAATGTGGGGCGAGTTTTTGCGGGCTTTGCGGCGGCAGCAACCGGATGGCCTGGATCATGCGTGGGTGAGCTTCTTTACCTATGAGCCCGCTGTAGGAGCCAGAATTTTTGCAGAGTGGGTGCGATCGCTCCCTTATTTGCGCTGGATCGCAGGCCAAGCGCCTCAGGCTGTGCAGCAAACGGGCGATCGCATCACAGGTGTTGCATTCGAGTCCTACGAGATTCAAGCCAAAATTACGCTGGATGCCACAGAACTGGGTGATCTGCTGGCGCTAGCCCAGGTTCCCTATCGTTGGGGATGGGAATGGCAAAGCGAGCATGGAGAACCCAGTGCCCCGACTGCCGCCAATGCCATGACACAGCAGTATCCTGTGCAGTCGCCCACATGGGTTGTGATGATGCAGGACTATGGAGCAGGCGATCGCGCTCCCACCATTCCTCCCTCGCCACTGGAAGTCGCCAATCCAGACTATGCCAATTGCTTCAACGGAGCCTGGAACGGCTACGGACTAGAGCATTTCTTGAACTACGGACGCTTGCCGGGCGATCGCTTCATGATCAACTGGCCTACCTGTGGAAATGACTACGGCGAGCGCTTGGAGCGGTTGGTGCAATCGGCGGCGGCGCGGCGCGAGTTTATGCAAGAGGCCCTATGGCACTCTCAGGCATTTGCCCGATGGATTCAAACCCAGGGCAACCCACGGTATGGGCTGGCGTCCACCATGTTCCCAGTTCAGGAGGGGCAGTTGGGCGGCGGTGCCTTTGCCCTGCATCCCTATTTTCGAGAAAGTCGGCGGGGTGTTGGGCTGGCAACCATCACCGAACAGGATATTTTGCCCCAGCCTGACCTGTTAGCCGCAGCGCTCCCCATCAATCCAGAAGGGGAGGTGGAGGCGATCGCCATTGGCAACTATCCCAACGACCATCACTACCCTGGCTTTGACATGACGCTGGCTCCCAAGTCTATGCAATGGGGCGGACGCTGGACAGGCACGGCCTTTACCATTCCGTATCGAGCGTTGATTCCAGCCACGGTGGATGGGCTGCTGTTTTGTGAAAAAAATATTTCGGTATCGCATATGGCCAACGGGGCTACTCGGCTGCAGCCTGTGGTGCTGAGCATTGGGCAAGCAGCGGGAATGGCAGCAGCACTATGCGTTGAGCATCAGCTCCAACCGAGAGAACTTCCGGTGCGATCGCTCCAGCAGGCCCTTCTCACAGAGCCAACCGCGCCTGCGGCCATGGTTCCGCTCTATCGGCTGTCACCGCAGCACGATGAGTGGCGAACTTGGCAACATCACTATCTCACTCATCCTGAGTACTACGCTAAAACCTGCGATCGCTCGTTTCCCCAGTCACCGTTAAGTTCGGCCTCGAACGTATCGGGAGCTTCGACCCAGTACGAAGGATGGGTCGAATGCTCCACCCCCAACACCTACACCCTTACCCTAGAGCAACCGACAGAATGGGCTGGGCGATCGCTACAACTTGTCACCCTCTGCGGCGACACATTTCGAACCTTGCAGAATCTTAAATCACCGAGTCGGGTTCAAGTCTTGGGTCGTGTCAACTTTTCTGGAAATTGGCTTCTGGCTGACGTGGTAACAATCTAACCGCAACTTTCCTGATGGATGTTTAGGGATTGCGTAACTAGGAGTAGAACCATTCACACGGAAGCTTTCCATGCTGACCTCCATCCTAAGCATTTCTGCGTTTGCACTTCTTCCGCTGATTGTTGCTGTTCCAGCATGGTCTAGCACTGTCAGTTCTCGTTCTGTCACCAGCCATACTACCTACTCCAGCGAGTTTCAGCAATCGACCCACACCCAACCAGAAAGTATTCTATTTCATCGGGGCAGCGGCCGCTGCTCGGTCGTGAGCTGCCGCTAATCTGATTGCATGGATGGGTCTATCACACCCATCCATTCGTCAGTGGTGGAATCTAGGGCTAGAGTTGAGTGAGCCATCCTTCACTCGGAAGCGCTCACCACCTTGGCAAGATCTTAAGTTGAATCAGCGATCTTTTTGAGACTTTTGGCGGAAAAATATTCGCAAATGGTCAGAATGTTCTAATCTAGGGGTATTTTCTGATTAATGCCATAGTTTTGGTGTATTTTAAATCCCTTGAACCCTAGACCTTATTATTTTTGTAAGTTGCGACTGCGCCCGTTTCTAGCATGACTAACGATCTCGATCTGATCAAACGCCTGAGTCCTAGTGCTATGGATCAGATCCTGCTGTACTTAGCATTTAGCGCCATGAGGACTAGTGGGCATCGGCACGGAGCATTTTTGGATGCTGCTGCCACTGCCGCCAAATGCGCTATTTATATGACGTATTTAGAGCAGGATCAGAACCTGCGCATGACCGGGCACTTGCATCACATCGAGCCAAAGCGGGTCAAAGTGATTGTTGAAGAAGTGCGTCAAGCGCTCACCGAAGGCAAAATTCTTAAAATGCTGGGGTCTCAGGAGCCTCGGTATTTGATTCAGTTTCCCTATGTGTGGCTGGAGCAGTTTCCATGGATTCCGGGTCGTTCCCGCATTTCGGGAACGGGGTTGACCATGGAAGAAAAGCGCCATCTTGAGGAAAAGTTGCCGCCCAATGTGCCGGATGCGCAGCTGATTACCTCCTTCCAGCTCATGGACATTATTGAGTTTCTGCATGTGCGATCGCAGGAAGATTTACCCGAAGATCGCCGTTTGCCGATGAGCGAAGCTTTGGCAGAGCACATTAAGCGACGTCTGCTCTATTCCAAAACGATTTTGCGCATTGATTCGCCCTGGGGAATGCCATTCTATGCATTAACGCGGGCATCCTATGCGCCTGTTGACGAAGAAGAGCGCACTTACATCATGGTGGAAGATACGGCGCGCTACTTCCGGCTTATGCAGGGCTGGGCCAACAGAGAAGACCATGCCGTGCGGGTATTGGAAGAACTAGATATTCCTGCCGATCGCTTAGATCAAGCCTTAGAAGAATTAGATGAAGTGATTCGAGCCTGGGCAGACCGCTATCATAAAGATGGGGGGGAACCCTTTGTGGTTCAAATGGCGTTTGGTCCCCGCGAAGACTAGGCGGTTGCCGTTCTCCCAAGTGATGTTTTGCGCGATGGCAGAGTTGGCCTGAATGGTGAGGCGTTGGCCTCTCGTTTTGGCTGCTGTGTTTCCTTTGCCGCTCCAGCCACACCTTCATGCGATTTCATTCCTTGTTTTCTCAATCGGCAGGGTCATCTGTGCGGATGGCGATCGCCACGATCGCTCCAGTTGTGCTGACATCGGCTTGTGCGATCGCCGTGTCTCAGCCGTCTGACGATGCTCTAGATGCGGGTACCCAACTCGCCATGGCAGCCAATCATGTCGTACCAACCGATACGGCAACGTTTTTGCCGGAGTATCCCTCGTTCAACAGCCAACCGCTGGATCATCAGGTGCGCCTCTACACAAACTATTTGTGGGAGCATGGGCGACCCGATGTGTTGATTATTGGCAGCTCGCGATCGCTCCAGGGGGTTGACCCCCACGCGCTGCAACAGGCCTTAGTTGCTCAGGGGTACCCAGCCCTGCGAATTTACAACTTTAGTGTCAATGGGGCTACAGCTCAGGTAATTGATGTATTGATGCGTCAGGTGTTGCATCCAAGCCAACTGCCGCGCTTCATTATTTGGGCCGATGGTTCGCGAGCGTTTAACAGTGCCCGAACAGACCTAACCTACAGCCGCATTGCTAGCTCCGAGGGTCTGCGCCGGGTGATGGCAGGCGATCGCCCCGTGGTCAACCGTCCAGTTCCTCCTCCGGTTCCGCTTTCAAGTTCGACTGAGCAAGCCCAATCGTGCGAAGATTTGCAAGCGTGGTTGCCCTTTTTACAGCGCGACGGATTTTGCCCACCCGAAGCTGTTGCGGCTCCAGCCCCAACGTCTCAGCCCACTCAGTTGGCCTATCGACCCTTTAGCACCAATCTCGACAACAAAGGGTTTCAGGTTGTGCCGCAGGAGTATAATCCCGCCACCTACTACCAGCAGTATCCGCGTGTATCGGGACGCTTTGACGATAACTATTTGGCATTTCGTTTGAGTGGAGTGCAAGAATCTGCCACCCGCGCCTTTGCCAACTACGCACGCGGCTACCAAATTCCTCTGGTATTTGTCAGCCTGCCGCTGAACCGCGATTATTTAGACAGCTATCGCCTCGTACGCGAGCGTCAGTTTCAAGCCCACATGAGCCGTTTGGCGACGTTATATAATTTTCGGTTTGTGGACTTGAGCCAACAGTGGAGCGCTCAGCACAATTATTTTGCCGATCCTAGCCATCTCAACCGCAATGGAGCACGGGCGGTGGCAGAATACTTGGCAACGCGGACGGATTTCCCCTGGCGGCAGTTGGCGCAGCGTTATCGCAACCCATAGTCAGCGACTAGGTTTAGCGAAGTCGTTGGGTGAAGCGGCTTTTTTTGACGGGGTGATGGCATGGGCGATCGCCAAAGCGTCTATGCTATTCAAGGCTGGATGATTCATCGCGTTTTATCATCGCGGTTCATATCGGATAAGCACTCAATAGCACGAATGGTTATGCGTACGTATTCTTTGCTGGCTCCCGCAAAAATTAATCTGTACCTGGAAATTTTGGGCGATCGCCCCGATGGGTTCCACGAAATGGCAATGGTGATGCAGAGTGTGGGTTTGGCCGACCGAGTGCAGGTACGAGCCAACGGCACCGATCGGTTTCAAGTGGCCTGCAACCATCCCGATGTACCAATCGATGCTAGCAATTTGGCCTATCGTGCGGCGACGCTGCTGGCCCAAGAGTGCCCCGAAGCCTTTGCCCGGTTTGGAGGCGTCGATATCACCATCGACAAGCACATTCCCGTAGGAGCAGGGCTGGCAGGTGGTTCGGTGAATGCGGCAGCGGTACTGGTGGGCCTGGATCTGATGTGGAATTTGGGGCTGACCCAGTCCGAGCTTCAGGAATTGGGCGCACGGCTAGGGTCAGATATTCCCTTCTGCATTTCGGGCGGAACGGCGATCGCCACCGGACGGGGCGAACAGTTGGCTCCGCTACCTCGCATTGAGCATTTGCATGTGCTGTTGGCCAAATACCGCAGCCTTTCGGTATCCACCGCGTGGGCTTACACCACCTACCGCAAACAGTTTGGAGAAGGCTACATTCGAGAGCGCGATCGCCTCGATCAGCGTCGGCAAGCCGTCCACTCTGGGCCAATGGTATCTGCCATAGCTCAGCACAATCACCAAAAAATTGCCGCCCTGTTGCACAACGACCTGGAAAAAATTGTGTTGCCGCACCAGCCCAAAGTTGCCGAGCTGAAAGCAGCCCTGCTCGCCATGGAACCGCTCGGCGTCATGATGTCGGGCTCTGGCCCTACCGTATTTGCGTTGGCAGAAACCGCCGAGCAAGCCCAAACCCTCCAGCAACGGCTCCGTCGTCAGTTTCCCGACCCCGACTTGGAACTATGGGTAACTGAGTGCATGAGCCATGGGGTACAGGTCATGGCGCAATAACGGGTCTCAACAGCAGGTCTCAATGGCTGGGATCACTCAGCGGTTATTGTAGTTCGTAAAAACGGTAGATCACAACTCCCGTACGGTGGTCGTTGTCGATACCGACGTACCCCAGCCGCAGCATTTCCTTGAGCAACGACTCCACTCGCGCAAAGGTGAGTTGGGTTTCCATCACGGCCTCTGTTACCGTAATGCGTCCATTGTGAGCCTTGGCAGCAGTGAGCAATTTCAGCATGGCCATTTGGTCATCATCCACAACGGCAGACGGCACCTCAATGGTTGCATGGGCTGGGTTGAGCGAGCCATGGCGCTTGGCGTAGTGCTCGTTGGCCATCCGAGACACGAAAAACAGATCGATGAATTGCCCAATGCCAAACAACCCGCCCGTACAGAGCCACAACAAGCCTGTCAAAATTTTGCCGTTGTAGAGACGATGCAACCCGCCGATGCCAGCTATCCCCAACAGCAACAAAATGTAGGACAACACGACACGATCGCGACTAGATGAAAGTTCGGCAGGCTGAGGCTTGTTTAGCTCTGCATGCATGGGGATACTCCTGGCCACTACACAGCTCTTCTTTCATGCTGTCAATTGTAGCGAAGTCGCGTCGGGTAGAGATTTCCGTACTCAGGGCGATCGCCTATCTCGCTTAAGGATGCTCTCGGCTTTGGGATGAACTAGTCGGCTGTGATTGACAATTCTTATTGGTGAGCGGCCCGAACCGGAAGAAAGTCTTTTAGGATGGAAGAGATTTGGCGGACTCAGTTGCCCTGGCAATGACCCAAGCTTCTGTCACCTCGGCCCTGCAATTCTGCCTCACGTTGTAGCCTGAATGCTTGTTTGATTATGGTGAATCCAAATTCCGCTCAAGAATCTAATGTGCAAACTTCACCCACTACAACATCGGGCGAGGTTCCCCCAACTCCGCTGCGATGCCTAACGGGTGCGGCCATTTCAGCCCCCATTACCGCTGCTGCCTATTTTTTAACGACATCCATTCATCAAACCTTCGCGGCTAAACCTCTCGTGTCGGATAATATGCTGGCGCTGCGGCTATCAGCTTTGGTGCGCACTTTGGTCTTAGGGGTGAGCACGTTAGCCACCATTACCTTTGCGATCGCCACCTTGGGGTTGATTGGTCTTGCAATTCAGCTCATGGTGCAATCAGGGCGTAACTCATCAACTCCAACGCCACCCGAAAGTTAGGCAACCGCTGAGCCATTGCGATAGGGCAACCGCACCTCAAATGTCGTGCCCACACCCACTTCCGAGTGCAGGCGAATTTGGCCACCATGCCCTTCCGTCACAATTTGTTGACAGATCGCCAACCCCAAGCCCGTCCCAACGCCCAACGGTTTGGTGGTAAAAAAGGTTTCAAAAACGTTGGCCTGATGTTCGGGGGCAATTCCTGAACCATTGTCTGAGATTTGGATCACCAGATACGATTCATCTACGCCGTTGTCCTGATCTTGTACCCAGTCAGTTGCAATGTGCAATTCGGGTTGCCAGCGATCGGCATAGGGAGGCACTGAAGCAGCAGATGCGTGAGAAGCATGCAAGACGAGTGAGTTGGCGATCGCTTGCTCTGTTTTCTCATTTAAGGCATCAATCGCATTGCTCACCAGGTTCATAAATACTTGGCTAAGTTGGCCAAAGTGGCCAGCAATCAGCGGTAGTTCTCCGTAATGTTTGTGAACCTTGATTTGGTGCTTCAGCCGATTATTGAGAATGAGCAATACATTATCCAAGCATTGATGCAAGTCGATGGGTTTGCGATCGCGCTCATCCATGCGCGAAAAGTTTTTTAGGCTTTCAACAATGGAGCGTAGCCGCTCAGAACCGACCTTCATACTGCCAATAAGCTGCGGCAAATCTCGGTTAATAAACTCTAGCCCTAGCTCTTCTTTCAGCTGTTCAATCGCAGGCGATGCATTGCCGAATTCCGCTTCATAAGCGGCCAAAATCTGAAAGAGATCTTGAACATAATTGGAAAGGTAGTTTATATTTCCCCAAATAAAATTGACCGGGTTCAGAATTTCATGGGCCACTCCAGCCACCATTCGCCCCAAGCTGGCCATTTTTTCCGACTGCAGAATTTGATCTTGCTTTTTTTCGTCGAGTAATTGCCGCGTGAGTTCTTGGATTTTGGATTGGGCAATTAGCAGTTGATAAACATCTAAAAGCTGATAATTTCCTGCATCAACACACACCACAATCGGCTCATAAATCAACTCGGGCGATCGCGCCAAAGCGTGCTGTATCGCATCGCAAATTAACGTTTCTCCTGACAAAACAAGCAGGGGATCTGAAATGAATTCATACAGAAAATTGATGCCTCGATTTGCAAAGAGGGCAATCCCATAGGGACGACTCAGTTGCTCTAAGAAGCGCTGACGAGCCACCATGCCAACAAAGCGATCGCCATCCATCAAAATCACACCAGGCAAGTGCGCATCAGACTCAAAAATGCGATTCACCTCCTGCCCATGACACGTGAGTTGAACTGTGCGATCGTAAAGCATCAAATCCGTTAAGCAGGACTCGATCGTTAAATCATGAAGCATGGGATGGAGACGATGCGGAGAAGTAGGTGTTGCAATCATTCCGATTAGCTCAAAAGCGAATGTTCAGTCACAAAATGGCTATGCTTTCGTTTCACTTTACGGCTCGGTAGGCGAATTGCTAAACGCAATTCATAGACGCACCAACATGGTTGAATGTTTCATCTGCCAAATTCTATAGCCCTTAAGTTGAGCCTAAATTCAGCGAATAGGCAGATGGTAGTTACTTAAAAATCGACTTTAATGGTTATCGTAAATTCTAAATGCAAATGGTAACCCCCAGGTTAAGCCTGATGAGTGTTTAGCAAAAACCGCTAGAACTGGTTTAACAATTTGCAAATGCTAATCATTCGCTGTCATTCTTTAACCTTACAGTCTAGCGATGATAGAAACGGCGACTTTTTGGGGAAATTTTCGCATAATTTTGACAATACCTACCTCGAATAAATCACTATTTATGTAAATTTCATGTCCTGATTGACAGGTGGTTTAACGGTTGCCAAAAAGACGAATTAAATTGTTCGATTAGCACAGCGGATGATTTAAATATCAGTTAATTTCTTCTTAAAGAATGATTTGAGAAATTCGTTTAGTTGCTTCAAGTTTATCGTTCGAGATAGAACGCGTGAATCAGCCCAGATTACACAAGGAACATGATTGTTTATGACTATTGGTGTTTGGATATTGGGCGATCAGTTGTGGAGTGAGCAGGCGGCCTTGCAACGGCGCGCGATCGCCAAGTCCAATACCCCTGTCATTTTGATTGAGTCGCGCCAGTGGGTACAAGTGCGGTCCTACCATCGGCAAAAGTTGGTGCTCGTGTGGTCAGCCATGCGCCACTTTGCCGAAGAGTTGAGGACCGATGGCTGGTCGGTTACCTACAACATTGCCGAAGAGTTTGAAACACCCCTCAACGCATGGATTCAGGCAGAGGGCATTACCGAACTGTTCGTGATGCAGCCTAACGATCGCCCGTTTGTGGCCTTGTTGCGATCGCTAGAATTACCCTGCCAGCTCACCCTCGTCCCCAACAATCGGTTTTTGTGGACAGCCGATGAGTTTGGGCAATGGGCCAAAGGCCGCAAAAATTTGTTGATGGAGTACTTCTATCGCGAGGGACGGCAGCGCTTTCAGGTGTTGATGGAGGGCAAGCAGCCCATCGCTGGACGGTGGAACTTTGACAAAGAGAACCGCAAACCACCTAAAGGCAAGCTCGACACCCCCGAGCCGCTGTGGTTCGAGCCAGATGCCATCACGCAAGAGGTTATGGCGTGGGTTCAGCAGGGCAACTTTACCAGCTACGGAGCGCTGGAGCCCTTTCGTTGGGGAGTGACGCGATCGCACGCCCTGCAAGTGCTCGATACCTTCATTCAAACTCGGCTACCCACCTTTGGCCCTTATCAAGATGCCATGGTGACCCACGAAGACACCATGTGGCATGCCTTGCTGTCTCCCTATCTCAACCTTGGCTTGTTGCAACCCATGGAGGTAATTGCCGCCGCAGAGCAAGCCTATTACGACCACAACCTAAGCCTGAACAGTATTGAAGGCTTTATTCGGCAAGTGTTGGGATGGCGCGAGTTTATGCATGGTCTATACCACCATGTCGATGAGGACTATCCCCAGCGCAACTTTTTTGACCACCAGCAGCCGTTGCCCGACTTCTTTTGGGATGCGAAACAGGCAGATATGAACTGTTTGCGTCAGGTGCTCACCCAGGTGGAACACATGGCCTATGCCCACCACATTCAGCGGCTCATGATTTTGGCCAACTTTTCTCTCATTGCCGGGTTGAATCCGCAGGAGGTAGAAAACTGGTTTCACGCCGCTTTTATCGATGCCTATGATTGGGTGATGCAAACCAATGTGATTGGGATGGGCCTGTTTGCCGATGGCGGCATTTTGGCATCGAAACCCTATGCCGCCTCAGCCAACTATGTGAATCGTATGAGCGACTACTGCAAAAGCTGCCGCTACAAGCCCACTCAGCGTACAGGCGAGGCAGCCTGTCCGTTTAACTTCTTTTATTGGGATTTTCTCGATCGCCATCGCTCCGTGTTGGAACAGCAAGGGCGCACCAGCTTTATCCTCAAAAACCTCGACAAAATGCCGCCTGAAGAACTAGCCGAAATTCGCCAACGAGCCGCAGACTGGCACAACCAGCGATCGCCTCGTTAGCCCACCTTTCGGGTTAGCCCACCAGCAGGTTCTCCTCGGGATAGCGAATCGACGTGCGGTTAGGATCGCCCAAAATAGCCGACATCAGCAACAGCACACCAACCCGACCAATGTACATGGTGGCAATCAGCACGAGTTTGGCAAAGATAGATACCTTGGCGGTAATGCCTGTAGATAGCCCAACCGTGGCAAATGCCGACATCGCCTCAAACAGAATTTGAATGAAATCGACCTCTGGGTCAGTAATGGAAATGAGCATCGTTGCGATGAGAACAGTCGTAACCGAGCCAAACACCACACCCACTGCTTTGAGAATCAGCGAGGTTGGAATTTCGCGGCGATAGCACAGCACTTCTTCTTTCCCTTGAAGAACCGCTTTGGTGGTGCTGTAAAGCACTCGCACGGTTGTGGTTTTGAGGCCTCCCCCGGTACTGCCAGGGCTGGCCCCAATAAACATGAGAGCAATGGTTAAAAACAGGCCAGCAGTGGTCATTTGGCCATAATCCACCGAGTTAAATCCGGCAGTGCGAGGCACTACAGACAGGAACCAAGCCAACTGTAGCTTGTCGCCAAAGCTAAACAGGCCCAGAGTGTTGGGGTTGCGAAACTCCACCAACAAAAAAGCGATTAGGCCAAATACCAACAAAAAAGCAGTGGTGCTCACCACAATTTTGAAATTGAGTGGAAACACGATGCAGGCGGTGCTGCCTGTAAAGCGATCGCGCAACCACATATACACTTCCATAATCACCTGGTAGCCAATGCCACCAATGATCACTAGCGCTGGAATTACTAGATTCATTGGAATCGACGTGGCATAGCTCGTTAGGCTGTCGGCATACAGAGCAAAGCCCGCGTTATTAAATGCGCTAATGCTGTGAAACAAGCCATACCATATCGCCCCTGCGAAGCCTACGTTTGGGGCAAACACAGGCATCAGCAAAAATGCACCCGTTAGCTCAAAAATGAGCGTCATGGCGATGATGGACTGTACCAGCGTCACTACCCCCGACATCCCCTGAGTATCGAGCGACTGTTGCAGCGCAATTTTGTCGCGTAGCCCAAACTTACGTCCCAGCAGCACCAGCAAAAAGGTGGTGGCGGTCATATAGCCCAAGCCACCCACCTGAATCAGCAGCAAAATAATGATTTGGCCCAAAAACGAAAAATAGGTGCCTGTATCAACCACCACAAGCCCGGTCACACACACAGCAGAGGTAGAGGTAAACAACGCAGTGACAAAACCACCCCAACTACCATCGGCATGAGTAAACGGCAGCATGAGCAAGATGGTGCCAATGGAGATCAATGCCAAAAAACCAAGACAAATCGTTCGCGAAACAGTCATGGGATACCAACAAAAATCATGATGAACACAACTGCTAACCCTGCCGATTGGATGCAAGTGCGTTTGGGCGTTTAGCCGTCCACGTGCGAGCGTAGCTTGGCTAGGTTACCCACTGCAACGGCGTGTTGGACAGTTTCACGGCATGGTGCGATTCGGTGAGGCTGCGATCGCATCGAAGCATCAGTGTTTTGCAAGGGTGCCGTCGCCACAAGCACACACAATCTAAGTCTTCAAATCTGGCTCTTCTTACTCTACTCATGACTCGCCTCACAAACGCAGCCCAGAAAAAATTGACTGCAGGCGATCGCCCATCACCCAAAATCCACCTCCCAAACAGCTAATTTTTCTCGCAGCAGGCTTTTCTCACTTAACAAAACCTGACATACTCTCAGTCAATGCCTCTGAATATGACCCATCTAAGAAATAAGCCCACGTGATGACCTTATCGCTCCAAGAAAGGATTCGGCAGTTTTATGATCAGTCCTCCAATCTGTGGGAACAGGTGTGGGGAGAGCACATGCACCACGGCTACTACGGTGCCGACGGAACCCAAACCAAAGACCGACGCCAAGCCCAAATTGATCTGATCGAGGAACTCATCCGCTGGGCTGGGGTGCAATCTGCAAGCCAAATTGTGGACGTAGGGTGCGGCATTGGCGGGAGTTCAGTCTATTTGGCTGAAAAATTTGGGGCCCGTGCGACGGGCATTACCCTCAGCCCTGTGCAAGCTGCTCGCGCTAAGGAACGGGCAGCCACCGCCAAGGTCAATGCCGAATTTCTCGTTGCAGACGCTCTCCAGATGCCCTTTCCGGACAACACCTTTGACTTGGTGTGGTCGCTCGAGAGTGGAGAGCACATGCCCGATAAAACTCAGTTTTTGCGCGAGTGCTATCGCGTACTGAAGCCGGGTGGAACCTTCATTCTGGCGACTTGGTGCCACCGCTCAACAACCCCCAACACACCCCTTACCCCCGACGAGCACCAGCTTCTCAACAAGATTTACCAAGTCTATTGCCTGCCGGGAGTCATTTCGCTACCAGAGTACGAGCAGATTGCCATGTCTCTGTCGTTTCAAACGATTCGCACAGCGGATTGGTCTGCTGCGGTTGCCCCTTTTTGGGATGTGGTCATTGGCTCGGCGCTCACGCCTCAAGCGGTGGTTGGGTTACTGCGAGCAGGCTGGACAACCATTCAGGCGGCGCTATCGCTGGGGTTGATGCAGCGGGGATATCGATCGGGGTTGATTCGGTTTGGTTTGCTCTGCGCAACCAAACAGGAGAGTTAAGGTGGGTAAGGCGATCGCATTCTGCCATGCTGACTTTTGCGAAGTTGCCCCTTTACCGCACTACTGACGCCCAATCGACATCGTTTCAGCAATAATTCAGTACCGTTTCTTCTATGCGCCCTTCTTCGACAAACTCATGAGCCGAATGTCTTCAGCCTCTTCCACGAATCCTGCCGATGTGCCGTCGACTTCGTCTCGGTTCTTGGGTCGATTTTGGAAGCAGTTCCCCTGGCTTTACTCGTTTTGGAAGTTCTCGCGGCCCCACACAATTATTGGCACCAGCTTGAGCGTGTTTGGGCTGTTTTGTGTGGCGTGGGCATTTGAGCGAGGTCCCTCGCTGCCGCCGCTGTGGTTGACCATTCCGGCGCTCGTGACGTGTTTGTGCGGCAATGTGTACATTGTGGGCTTGAATCAGCTGGAAGATGTAGAAATCGATGTGATCAACAAACCCCATTTGCCGATCGCCGCTGGGGAATATACTCGCCAACAGGCCGCCAATATTGTTGGAATCGCTGGGCTGCTGGCCTTGGTGCTGTCGCTGTTGCAGGGTGTGTATTTAGTAGGCACCGTGTGGCTGAGTTTGTTTATTGGTACGGCTTATTCGCTTCCTCCAATGCGGCTTAAGCGGTTTCCGTTTTATGCGTCGCTGTGCATTTTTGGGGTGCGGGGCGTCATTGTGAATGTGGGGCTGTTTTTGCACTTTCGGGCGATGCTAGGAGGCGATGGGCCAATTCCTCCAGAAATTTGGGTGCTGACGCTGTTTGTGTTGGCGTTCACTTTTGCGATCGCCATCTTCAAAGATATTCCTGACGTAGAAGGCGATCGCCGCTACAACATCAGCACCTTGAGCATTCGCCTGGGACAACAAACGGTATTCAACCTGGCAGTGGGGGTGCTGACGCTGTGCTACATCGGCATGATTGCTGCGGCCTTTTGGCTGGCCAAGCTCAATCAATCGGTGTTGCTGCTATCGCATACGCTGGCGCTAGTCGTGCTGTATAGCCAGAGCTTGCGCATTAATCCGCGCCATCCACGGAGCATGCCGCGCTTTTATCAATTCATTTGGAAGCTCTTTTTTCTGGAATACATCATTTTTCCGCTGGCATGCTTGTGGCCCTACATGTGACCCAACCAATAGATGACGCGGTAGGCGCGGTAGCCAACTTTGACCAACCCGCCAGAACCCAATTTGCCGACGTGAACCCAGCTGGATAGATGTGCCCATGACTGCTGCAATCGATGTTGCTGAGCCTGCAAAGACCACGGTGGACGTGGCAATTGTTGGGGCAGGGATGGCAGGGTTGCACTGTGCTCAACAGTTGCAGCAAGCAGGCTATCGCGTTGTCATAGTAGAAAAGTCGCGTGGTTTGGGGGGGCGTGTTGCAACCCGGCGGCTAGCTGGCACCTGGGCCGACCACGGACTGCGCTGCTTAGAAGAGCAAGGACCCCACACCCAATCGCTGATTCAGTTGGGCTGCGATCGCGCTCTGCTTCATCCCTGGTCGCACCCGGTGTATCAGGCTGATTCCGCTGGGTTATTGCCTGGGGTAGTCGCCCCTCGCTATGTGGCGACCCATGGGATAACCGCGATCGCCAAGGCTAAGGCTGAAGGTTTAGACATTCGGCGAGGTCAGCGCGTGTTTCAGCTAGCGGCAACCGACGAAGCAACCTGGAAGCTTACACTAGAGCCCATCGCCTCAGAGCCTCTACAAGCCCTCCAGGCCAAAGCCTTAGTGATGACGGCTCCTGCGCCCCAAACAGCGGAACTGCTCGCGCCGCTTGTAGATGCAGGGCTCAGTCGGGACTGGGTGAGCCAGGTACAATCCATTGAGTACGACCCCTGTATTACAGCGATCGCGGCTTATACCAATACAGAATTGGCGCAGGCGCAAGCTTTGCCTTGGGGCGGGGTCCAGTTTGCGCTGCCCCACGCCCTAGCGTGGATAGGGCTAGACAATCGTAAACAGACCGTGGCCCAAATTCCGGTAGCAGTGGTGCAAAGCTCCGCCCAATTTGCGGAGCAATGGTTTGATGAACCCGATCTACCGACCGTAGGGCGTTCTTTACTCACACTCGCAGCCGACAATCTATCGCAGGTTTGGTTACAAAACCCAGCAGAGCTTCAGGTTCATCGCTGGCGCTATGCATTTGTGCGATCGCCCCTCCGCCAAACGTGCCTTAGCACCACAGTCCCGCTGCCGCTGGTCTGCGGTGGCGACTGGTGTGGCGGAACAAACCTGGAAGCGGCTTTGCGCTCAGGCTTGGCAGCCGCAAATGAAGTGAACCGACTTTTGGGCGATCGCCCCATGCCATCGCCTTCTACCCTCACCGAAGCGTAACGCGCCAGTCGCAAACTCCCACAGGACTGAAGCACTTCATCCGAACAACGGAGGGTTGAATGATTGTTAGCGCCCAAAAAATCATTCAACTGCGTCAGTTCTGCCCCATTTGGCTAACCTCAGAAAAGCCCATTTTTGCGGGCACGACGCGCACGCAAAAATGGGCTTTCCACCTTATTCAAAACTCAGGTTAGCTAGCGTCATTTTTTTGGAACTTGATACAAAAGTTTGTGCATGAAAACCAAGTTCTCATGCACAAACTTTTGCAAAGTCTCGCGATCGCACTGAAGATACAGCTAACGACCAACCGTTAGTCTGCTGCACCTTCAGATGTGCTGGACTGATCCTGCTCTTGATCCTCGTCTTGAGGGCCACCGCTACCAGGACGACCTCTACGGAAGTTGTTGCGACCCGAGCCGCTCCGCTTACGGAATTTCCGAGCATATTCCAAGTTGCGCAGTGCTTTTTCTTTTTTGGGATTGCGGCGTTTAGCCATTCTTGACCTCGTTGATAGTGGTATTCTGCAAAAAATTACTCGCAAAACTAACATCTTACCATTAGAGCGAGCCTTCAAACTGTGCGACGTTAAGACGATGTCGCCCAATTGCCCAGATGGTGCTGCTGCCTTGCAAACTCCAATGCCTCTTGTGCATTGGTCACAATTCCTTCAGCCTGGGCAAGCTGAATCGCCTCCAGCAGTTTTCCAATGTGGGGGCTGGGGGGCAATTGCAGTGCCGTCATCAGATCGCGTCCCGTAATGGGAGCCTGGGGGTGGGCAATGGGATCGTTGGGGGTCAGAAAGTGGTGAATGAGCACAGCGATCGCCTCTAGGGGAATGCCATGGGCCACCGCCAACAGCACCACCGCCGGAAACGTTGGCCCCACCTGTTGAAAGAACAGGTACTGATCCTTGGCCAATGCAGGCACTTGGGTTGCCAAATCGATGAGATCGGGCAGATGCCGAATGGCCGTCAGCACCGATTGAATTTCGGCACGGCTGTACTTCAGATGGCGCAGCTCTTGCTCAGCCAGGGGCACCTCAACCGTGGTTAAGGTTGCAAGCTTGGCAACCCGCACCCAACTGCGCCCCGCACCCGACACCTTGTGCTGGTCGCGCAGCCAACCCATCAGCTCGTTGCCAAACTGGGGCCACCGCTCGGCCAGGGCGATCGCACCATGGTCGATTGCGGCAAGTTGCTGCAACCGACTGGCCGTTACATGGGGCAGCCAGCTCTCCAAAAGGCCGTCTTCCCAAGCCAGGGCCAAAAATGGCGTACCGCTAGCCGTGCTCAGCAAATAGTTAATTTCCGCCTGCACCCGCTCAGAGGCAATCAGCCGCAGCGAATCTGCCAGGTTTTGAATGGTAAACCGGGTTTCGGGCTCTAGAGTAAAGCTGAGCTGTGCCGCCTGCCGATAGGCCCGCAGCAGCCGCAGCGGATCCTCCTTGAGGTTTTCGGGCGCAATCATACGGATTTGGCGACGTTGCAGATCGGCATAGCCCTGCAACGGATCGATAATGGCATCTGTCACAGGGTTGTAGGCGATCGCATTCACCGTAAAGTCGCGCCGCAGCAAGTCGGCCTCCAGGGTATCGCCCACCTGTTGGGCAAAATCCACCGTCGCCGCGCGAAATACCACCCGCGCAATCTGCCGTTCTTCATCCAGCAGCACAAAACCCGCACGAAAATGGGTGGCGATCGCCCGTGCCGTTTCCACCGCACCCTGCGGCATCACAAAATCGAGATCGAGATAGTCAGCCTGTCGGCCTAGCAGCGCATCGCGCACATTGCCCCCTACCAAGTAGGACGCAGGCGGCAGCCACTCCAAACCAAAAGGCCAGGTTTGGGGCGACAGAACAGAGCATTGCACCAGAGAATCGTTCAGTTGAATCAAGCTTTCGTTGGATGGGAATAACAATAATTTGGAAGTCGCCCTGCAACCAATTGCGGCGACTGAGAAACCGGGAAATGAGCCTTGGTCAATTTATCGCGAGAGGGGGTAGCCAGGGAAGCGATCGCGACGATGCACGAAGCGGGGTTGATTTCGGCGACATTTGGAGCGGAGGACAACCAGCCAAACATCGAGTTGCCATCGTCTTGACTGAAGCAAAGAACCCAAAAGCAAAGGAAAGAAATGAAGTCTTCCCCTTTCACTATCCCTCACATTGATGCCAGCACACATCATGCTGCGGGTGCCATTTCATTTTGCAACATTCCCCCCAGGGCCAACCCTGTTTTTCAGGAACATGAGTTAGAGTAGCAAAAAAGGTTTACAGAAGTGTGCCACGGCACAAAGTTCGCGAGGGTCTTGCGATGTGTATTTGCGTCAACTGCGCCTACGTCGATCGCTGCACTACCTACCACGAAGTAGAGCGGCTGCATCAGCAAGCGCATTTAACCGATCGCCCCAATTTTGAAGCCGTAAACCCCAGCATTAACTACAATTTAAAATTGCCCGAAGTGGTGGTAACCGACGATGGGCAGATCACCCAGCAGGGCGACTTTAGCGAAGAGTATGACGTGGTGGGTTGTGATAGCTTTACCGCTGATATGGGCAGATGGTCGCGGCTGCGGCCCGGTGAGCTGGTGCCAACCTGATCGTTCTAATCCTGCATGAGTCATTGCTTCAATCCAACGTGCCCACAACCTGTTAATGAGCCTACGGCGCAGTTTTGCCAAAGTTGCGGATCGTCTCTGGTGTTGGGCGATCGCTATCGGGCATTGCAGGTATTGGGACAGGGGGGCTTTGGCAAAACATTTTTGGCTGTCGATATCACGCAGAATCCACCGCAAACCTGCGTCATCAAGCAATTTTTGCCAGTGCAGCAGGGCGAATCCGTTCGGCGCAAAGCCTCGGAGCTATTTCGGCAAGAAGCCGAGCAGTTGAAAGAGCTGGGAAGTCATCCGCAAATTCCCACCCTCTATGCCTATCTGGAAGTCGAAGACTTTCAGTACTTGGTGCAGGAATTCGTCCGGGGGCAAACGCTAGAGCAAGAACTGAAACAGGAAGGGCCATTTAGCGAAATCAAAATTTTGCGTTTGCTGAATGACCTGCTGCCCATCTTGCAGCTATTGCACGACCATCAAATTATTCACCGCGACATTAAACCCACCAACCTCATTCGCCCCAATTTGGAAGATCCCACCGCGCCCGATGTGGTTTTGGTGGACTTTGGCGCATCCAAGTATGCCACCCGCGAGGCCATGGCCCGCACGGGTACGCTCATCGGTAGTGCAGGCTATGCCGCACCCGAACAGGTGATGGGTCGAGCTGAGTTTGCCAGCGATCTCTACAGCATGGGGGTAACCTGCATTCACCTGATGACGGGGCTGCATCCCTTTGACCTGTACTCACCTGCCGATGATGCCTGGAACTGGGAGCAGTATTTGCCTCAGCCCGTGGATGCTCGACTGGTGCAAGTGTTGAACAAGCTGCTGAAACGAGCCACCAATCAGCGGTTTCGCTCGGCGGCGGCAGTGTTGAAGGCGTTGAATGCGCGCGATCGCCCGGTGGTGCGGCTTTCTTCGCGCTCAACAGAGTCCATGCCCTCGGTGGGGTCAGAGCTGGCGCTGATGCAGCGAGAAGCCGTTGCGCTCAACCCCGATCCTAGCCAAGCATCATCCGTAACCCCGGCTGGAGAGTGGACGTGTTACCGCACACTCACAGGCCATGAAGGCCCCATTACGGCGGTGGCGGTCAGCCCCGATGGGTTGCTCATTGCCACGGGCAGTACCGATCGCTCGGTTAAACTGTGGCATTTGGAAACAGGTCATTTGCTGCACACTTTTACGGGAAAATCGCTGTTGTCGCCGACGGGACATAGCGATCGCATTAGTGCGGTGGCCTTTAGTCCTGATGGTCGTACACTCATCAGCGGCAGCGACGATTGCCGGGTGATCTGGTGGGATATTGAAACGCGGCGGCGCATCTTTAGCCGCATGGGTCATGAATGGGTGATTTCGGCGCTTGCCACGAGCCAAAATGGGCAACTGCTGGCTAGTGGCGGCGGCGATGGGTTGGTAAACCTGTGGGATTTGGAAAGCGGCGAACCCATCGCCCGGTTGCACAAACATCGCGATCGCATCACCAGTATTTTGCTCAGCCCCGATGGGCAAACCCTAATCAGCAGCAGCTACGACTGCACCATTCGCCTGTGGGATCTGAAGAGCGATCGCCTGATTAGCACGCTGCGAGGCCATAGCGATCGCATCTCTAGCTTGGCGGTATCGCCCAACTGGCTAACGCTGGTGAGTGCTGGGTGCGATCGCACGCTGCGATTTTGGGACTTGAGCCAGGGCAAACAGGCCCAGTCCATTCTGGCTCATCGAGATGCCATCACGTGCCTAACACTAGCACCCCAGGGCCACGTACTGGCCAGCGGCAGCGAAGACAACCGCATCAAGCTATGGAACCTGCGGCAGGATGAAACTGGCAGCACCATCTTTACCGGAGAAAAGCCCAAATCCCTGGCCTATGGTTGGTCGGTGAGTGCGATCGCCTTTGGGCCAGATGGCCGCACCCTGGTGAGCGGTAGCGCCGACGAAACCGTGCGGATTTGGATTCAGGTGTAGGGAGCAGGAGCATTTCATGAGCTATTGCCTCAACCCAGCCTGCCCCAAACCCGCCAACCCGCCTAACACCAACTTTTGTCAAACCTGCGGCACCCGCCTACGACTGGGCGATCGCTACATGGCCTACCAGCCCCTGGGCGAAGGCAACTCCAGCCGCACCTTTGTGGGGGTTGATACCCAAAAACTGATCGATCCCCGCTGCATCATCAAACGCTATAGCGCCGGTGGAGATGAGGCCAAACTACGCCACGACATTGCCCGATTAGCCGAACTGGGCGACCATCCCCAACTGCCTGATGTACTGGCCTATTTTGAGCGACCCTCGCCGCCATCAGCCAATCCGCTCACGGCGGCACCCGCCACCCAACAGTTTTTGGTACAGGCATTTGTTGAGGGGCAAAGCTTGGCACAGCAGCTTCAAACGGCAGGCACATTCGATGAATTCCAAATTCGAGCGGTGTTGCGCTCGGTGCTGCCGGTGCTGCAATACCTACACGAACACGGCGTCATTCATCGAGATGTGAAGCCCGCCAACCTGATTCGCCCGAATGCGAACAGCGACCTGCTCATGCTGGTGGACTTTGGAGCCGTCAAGTTTTCTACCCAATCGTCTCTGGCACGAACCGGAACCCTGATGGGCAGTGCCGAGTATGCCGCGCCAGAGCAGCTTATGGGCAAGGCCACCTTTGCTAGCGACCTGTACGGCCTGGGCACCTCGTGCCTGCAACTCATCACGGGTCTGTCGCCCTTCAACCTGTTGGATAGCGCCAATGGGCTATGGCACTGGCGCAGTGTGGCGGTAGGCATTAGCAACGATCTGGGCCATCTGCTCGATCGCTTGGTGGCCCTGAATTTGAGCGATCGCTACCAAACCGCAGCCGATGTACTGCGCGATTTGGGCGGTTCTCCAACTCAAGTTCGCCTTGCGGCCAGTTGGCAAAAGCCTGTGTGGTCTACGGTTTCGGCTCATTCTCAATTACCGCCCTGGCAATGCACAACCACCGTTGAAATCGGGGCAAATTTGACGACGATCGCGCTTCTGCCTCAGTCATCCCTTGTCGCCATTGCGAGCGATCGCACTCTACATCTGTGGGATCTGGAGCGAGGAGAGCCCCGATGGAAATTTGAGGGACATTTGCACACGGTCACCAGCCTAGCCGTCACGCCCGATGGTTCCATGCTGATAAGCGGCAGTCTTGATCGCACCTTGCGCCTGTGGGATGTAAAAACAGGCCAAGTGAAGCACACCTTCGAAGGCCATACCGATGGGGTTACTGCCATTGCGCTCGATCCTGGGCGATCGCACCTGGTGAGCGCCAGCCGCGACAAAACCCTGCGCCTGTGGGATT
Source organism: Leptolyngbya sp. AN02str (assembly GCF_050565595.1). NCBI lineage: Bacteria > Bacillati > Cyanobacteriota > Cyanophyceae > Leptolyngbyales > Leptolyngbyaceae > Leptolyngbya > Leptolyngbya sp. AN02str. The sequence continues at coordinate 153,870 of NZ_JBNXVR010000010.1, forward strand.
TGGAATCTGGCGCACTGCTGCACACCTGGATCGGCCATACCCAAGCCATTGAAGCGATCGCCCTGCATGCCGAGCAGCAAACCCTGCTAAGCGGGGACGCCGCCGGAACCCTCAAGCTGTGGCACACCGAAACCCGCGAACTGTTGCGCACTCTGCCCAATCACGCTGCTCGCATCAGTGCCGTTGCGATTACCGCTGATGGTCAAACCACCATCAGCGGCAGTTGGGATGTGACGGTGCAGCTGCGTCAACTCCACACCGGGGCCCTGCAACACACCCTCACCGGGCAAACCCTGCCCGTGAGTGCGATCGCCCTCAGTTCCCAGCGCCCTCTGCTTGCGGTTGCCAGCCACGACCGCACCCTCACCCTTTGGAACATCCCCACCGGGAAAACCGTTAGCGCCCTTCCTGCGCAACAGGAAGTAGTTATGGCGATCGCCTTCACTCCCGACAACACCCTCATCACCGCCACTCGCACCGGACTCATCCAACAATGGCAAACGGCTGAAGAGAGGTCATCCAACTGAATTCAGCTAGTTCGTTCTAAACAGTGAACAACACCGCTCAACTGTGGGGTGCCAATGCATAGGGCCGCACCGACTCCATTAGCCATGCGGCTTGCGCCGTAATTTGCGCCCAATCCTGTAGAGCGATCGCCCGTGAAGGAAACAACTGCCCCGCCAGCCCCACGGCCACAGCACCCGCCGCCAAAAACTCGCTGGCGTTTTCTAACGTCACCCCTCCCGTAGGAATCAACGGAATTCCTTCCAGCGGTGTTTTGATGCATTTGAGATAGTTCACCCCACCCACCGTTTGAATGGGAAACACCTTCACACAGGCAGCCCCCGCTTGCCATGCCGTCACAATCTCGGTTGGGGTGAGGGCACCCGCCACCATGGGCACTCCCGCCGCCACCGCCACCCGAATTAATTCAGGATTGGTGTGCGGCGTAAACAAAAACTTGGCTCCGGCGGCGATCGCCCGTTCTACATCTGCTGCTGTTAGCAACGTTCCCGCCCCAATCGTGCAATGGGGCAACCGCTGCCGCAGTTGGTTAATTAGCCATTCGGGGCGATCGCTATTCCACGTCACTTCTAAAAGCTGCATGCCACCCGCCGCCACGGCTGCCGCCATGCCCAACCCCTGGCTCGCTTCTCCCGCCCGAATCACCGCGATCGCCCGATGTTGCTGCAACTGCGCCAGCCAACCCGCCTGACCCCGCACCGACGACCCAGACGGGTGAGTAGATAGATGCAAAGATTGATGCATGAATCTGTTTGCCTTTCTTAACCAACTTGGAGATAATGAAAAGAAAATGAAATGACGCGAGATTGCCAGTGAATCTTAGCCCTAATACCTCTGCCTCATCCACCGTTGAATCTGCGACCGCGTTGGAACGTGAAGCGCTTGAGCTTGAAACAGCATTTCATATGGATAGCTCTGGTATCGAGGGCAGTTCATCCCAAGTTGATGCCCATTCTACGTTGCCAACGCAGCGCCCAACGGGTTCGCTTGTAGACTCGCCAGTTGTAGACTCATCAGCTGTAACAGTGGTGGCGATCGCTCCACAAGCCGATGCCTCTCACATGGCCCATCATCATGCAGAGCTAACCTGGCAAGCCGAGCTGAAGATTTTTCTCTCCACCTTTGCCACCATCTTTTTGGCCGAAGTCGGCGACAAAACCCAAATGACCGTCCTGCTGATGAGTGCCGAATCCAAATCACCCTGGACGGTGTTTGTCGGGGCGGGTGCGGCTCTCATTGCGACCAGCTTGTGCGGTGTGTTGTTGGGGCGTTGGTTGGCTCAGCGCATTCCTCCTCAAACCCTAGATCGCGCTGCTGGCGTGTTGCTGCTGGGCATTTCGGCGCTATTGCTGCTTGATGTTCTAGGCCACTAGTTCTAGGCCACTAATGGCTTTAGCCACTCAAGACTTCACAAGGATATATCGATGAACTTACAACTGCTTGGCTTGGCCTTTGTCACCGTTTTTATCTCCGAGCTTGGAGATAAAAGCCAGCTCGCCGCGATCGCGCTGGGCGGTAGCAGCAAATCGGTACGAGCCGTGTTTTTGGGAACTTCGGCAGCGCTGGTTGTGGCAAGTTTTTTTGGCGTGTGGCTGGGCGAAGGTGTGGGCCACTTGTTTCCGGCACATTGGGTCAAGCTGGCAGCAGCAGTGGGGTTTGCCATTATGGGAGTGCGCCTGCTGCTGCTACGTGAAGCGGATAACGCTGAAACTGAAGAGGCTCTGGATGAACGAGCTTGATAGGCAAAGAGCCGTTTAGCCAATTATCAAAACTGTTATAGAGCCAGCGATCGCACCAGAATTACGCACAATTGCCGAATTCCAATCTTTAACACTTGGCAAGTAGCTAAGAGTTGGCAGGCTTGGTTACCTGACGATACAAAAACTGGAGTAGCCAAGCCCCCAAAGCAAGTTTGAGAACCTCTAGCCCAAAGTAGCCACCATGCATCCAGTTCATGGTGCTGGGAACCGTGGCATGGGGAGCAAATAGATCAAGCTGTATGCCTAGCGCACTCATTTCGGGAGCGAGCGCATAGGTCAACACCATGGGAATGGACATCAGCAGCACTGCCACCGCCACCATGACCCAGCGCTCCTCTGGCGACCACATCCGGGTTGCCAACAGAAGAATGCCCGTTAGCGCGATCGCCCCACACAATAACTCCACTCGGTTAAAGATCCAAAACAACGAGTAGCCTGTAGCGGCAAAGCCCGCATCGGTCAACATGCCCGTGGCATAAAGTCCCGGCATCATCAAGCAATCCATAAACAAACTCGCGCTTAGCCAAAATGCCAGCGTCGCCATAATGACGGTTTGCCAACGGCGGGGATTGAACTCTGCAACTTTAATTGCATCCATAGTTAAATTGCGCTTAAATCGCGTGAATTCCTTACTTTCAGCTTACTGAATCTCCTATGCCGAAAGTATGAATTATCGTATCAAACAAACAGAACTGCGATCGCTCAATCCCTTACCCAGCAATACCTTGAACCACTCCTAAGACAAATTGTTTCAAAATCATACTAATTGTGTACAACAAACGGCGGATGGATTTCCGCTAAGTGGCCAACGCCCAATTTCTAACAGTTACCTAGTCTAGAAAGAGCTACAGCAAACTAAACAGAAGATATCGCCGTTATGCATGAGCCTTGCTTTCGAGAATTTTACCGAGGCTGGATGATTGAAATTGAGCTGGAGGCGGATGCATATCGTGGGGTTGGTTATTCCCCAGCGCGGCTATGTCTAAGTACCGAACGGCTCTATACCAACGAGCTGCTGGCCATTAGTACCCTCAAAGGCTTGATTGACCGCCATATTGCCTGTCGCCAGGTTTCTCTGCTGCTGCGCGATCTGTACGAATCGGAGAAGATCGCGTTTGATGAGTGGCGATCGCTCACCCACTCTCTCGCGTCTTAGTTTTGGTGGGCTAGCCTTGCTAGATACCATACCCACTGCCCCACCCACTGCTAGGCCGAACGTTCGCCTTCTACTGCGCCTCATCAAGATAGCGGCGAATCAAGCCACCCAGCACAGAGATGCCCCGCTCAATTTTGTCGGGATCTTGTGAAAAATTGATACGCAATGCCGGATAGCCCTGCTGATTGGGAAAAAAGCCAGAGCCAGGGGTAATCATCACCTGTTGCTGAGCCGCTTCGTGACAGAGCTGCTGCATCGGCACCGACTCAGGCAGCGTCACCCACAAAAAGGTGCCTCCCGTCGGCACGGTCCACTTCGCTTCTGGAGGAAAGTATCGTTCTAAAGCAGCCAGCATGGTGTTTCGGCCCTGAAGGTTGCACATGCGCAGCGAGGTCAGGTGTCGGCGGTAGTGCCCCGAGGCCAAAAATTCACTCACAATCGTTTGGGATGCGGTAGACGCACACAAATCCATCAGCAGCTTGGACTCTAGCAGCGGTTGATATGCATCACCTGTGGCCACTAGGTATCCCACCCGTAGCCCAGGCATCAGCGTTTTTGAAAAGGTGCCCGCATAGATAACTAACGATTGATCATCCAGCGCTTTGATGGGAGGTGGCACAGCCTCGAAGCTCAACCCTTCATAGGCGTTGTCTTCCAAAATGGGGCACTGGTATTGGGCGGCGATCGCCAGCATTTCCTGCCGATGAGCCATAGAAGTCGTGATGCCCGTAGGGTTGTGTAGGGTGCTCATGGTGTAAATCAGCACAGGACGATGGCTATGCAAATATTGCGCCAGAAGCGATAGGTTCATGCCCTCCTTGGTCATAGGAATGCCAATGATTCGAGCGCCCAACTGTTGCAAAATGGCCAACGCACCATAGTAGGTTGGGCTTTCCACAATCACCCAATCTCCTGGCTGAATGTAGTGCCGCATGGTTAGGGCAATGCCCTGCATCGAGCCATTGGTAACGATTAGATTTTCGGGAGAAATTTCTAGCCCCTGCTGAATCATCAGTTGGGCAATTTGTTTTCGCAGGGTGAGCTGCCCCTGCGGCAAATCGTAGAAATAGAGCGTGTTGCTGCTTTGCTTGAGGGCACGACGAGCAATGCGCTGAGCATTTTCCATCCCCACAGGATGGGTAAACCCTGAGTTAAACATCACCATATCGCTGGTTTCTGGGGTGCGAATGGCAGTCATGTAAAAGTCAAAATAGGAAATTTCGCCCGAGTTGGGAATGATGACATCCTGGGTTGGAGCAAACGTACTTTCGGGATGAGCCGTTTCCACTCGCGGCTGGCACACAAAGTAGCCTGCTCCAGCGCGGGCATAAATTAACCCCTCGGCCTCTAGCACGCCATAGGCTTCAATCACCGTTAGCTTGTTGACCTGAGCATTTTCGGCTAGGGTGCGAATCGAGGGCAACCGATCGCCCGGTTGTAGCGCACCCGATTCAATCAATCGCCGAATACGCGAGCGAATTTGTTGGTAGACGGGTTGGGGCGATCGCCGGTCGAGAGGAATTTTCACAGCTCAAACACCCAAAAAATTGCGACAGACTTTCATGATGATGCCAATATACGCAATGCGCTGCGGTTTGGGCTGGTACAATTTCCTGTTTTTTGGGTAGACCAGTTGCAAAAATATGAAACCGTACTAGTTGAAGTTGGCAAATGTGTACCTTATCAACTGAATTTGTGATGAGCGATAGTGAGCCTGTGCTACTCACGAACCTCACTTCACTGCTATGAAAGCCAACCTACAATTTCAACGCTCTTCTTCATTTTCCGATCGGCGTGAACTACTCAAATTGCGCACCCCAGCCCCTAAGAAATGGCAACAGTATCTTGATCGTGCGATTTGTTTTTTGAGCGGCAATCGCGAGCCTGTGATTCGACGAACATACGCAAAAACGGGCGAAATGCTGTGGATTGTTACAGACCCCGCAAGTTCCCAAAGCCAAACATTTTGCTCTGAAACAGAGGTGCGTGTGTGGCTAGAACAGCGGTATCGCGCGTGATGCTGGCATGGGAATGCACTCTGAGCAATTAGGTAGACGAGTGGCGCGATCGCTCTAGCCCACCCAAGGCAGCACCATCTCAGACCGTGCATTCCCAAAAATTGCTAACCACTGACAAAAAACGGTGCTTCCTAACACCTGTTAGAGGCCAACGTTATTGGATATTTATTGCATGCTTATTGTTCAACAGGATTCCTATGCAGTAGATTTTGTGAAATTTTTATTCGCCCATCATGGCTATTTTTTCTAGAAAAATTCACTCGATTGAATCATCCAATCGGGTGAAGAAATATTTGAAATGAATCCGTTTTGAAACACCATTTTTGTTAAAATTTCTTTCGATTGATCATCGGCAAACTCAACCATAACAATCGCACGTTCTCAACAAGGTTAGGTGTAGGTACATGGGACTCAAGATTGTTCAAGTGGATGCATTTACAAGCCAACCGTTCGCGGGAAATCCAGCAGCCGTTTGCGTCTTGCCAGAACCCAAGGGCGATCGCTGGATGCAGCAAGTGGCTCAAGAAATGAACCTATCGGAAACCGCATTTTTGCTAAAGCAGGGAGATGGGTTTACGCTGCGATGGTTTACGCCTATGGTCGAGGTCGCTTTGTGTGGTCATGCAACCCTGGCAAGTGCCCACACCCTCTGGAGCGAGGGACACTTAGCTCCAGAGCAAGAGGCCCGTTTTCACACCCGTAGTGGCCTGCTTACGGCTCGGCGCGATGCCGACTGGATTGAACTCAACTTTCCGGCCACTCCATGCGAACCCACGCAGGCTCCCACCCCATTATTGGAATCGCTGGGCATCGCGACGGCCAAGTTTGTTGGCAAAAACAAGTTTGATTACCTTATTGAGGTGGAGTCTGAGGCGGTGGTTCGTCAGCTCCAGCCGGATTTTACCCGCTTGAGAACTTTGCCAGTGCGTGGGGTGATTGTCACCAGTCGCGCTGATGCTGACTCGGAGTTCGACTTTATTTCACGATTTTTTGCACCGGGTTCTGGAATTAATGAAGATCCGGTGACAGGTTCGGCCCACTGCACGTTGGCCCCATATTGGCGCGATCGCCTCAATCAATCCACCTTTTTGGCCTACCAAGCCTCGGCGCGGGGTGGGGTGTTGAAGATAGGTATAGAGGGCGATCGCGTGTTGCTGCGTGGTCAAGCCGTCACGGTTATGCGGGCTGACCTGTTGGCCTAATCCAGCAAAACTCAAATTCTCGTTCGGACTTACGCGCTTCATGCGAAAAATCAGTTAACTGCGTAAGTCCTGCCTTGTATGGGAAAAGGCTCCAGCTTTGGATCAACCAAGTATGAGACCTACTCATGGTCATGATGCAAGCTGGTTTTTGTATCACAAGTTACGAATCGTTAGGATAAGAGTGTTACAACAGACGACACGCATTGATTCATCTGAATCTAAGGAGCGACACCATGAAACGCAATCAAACATCTACATCTTCACAATGGAAGGCCGCTCGCCTCATTGGCTTGAGCAACAGCCTGGAAGGAGCATTTGGCGTGGGTGTCAACACAGATCATGAAAACCAGGACGAGTGGACGACTGAATCGCTGGTGCGCATGAGTCAGGCTAAGGGTCGCGCTTATTTTCCTGGCCTGTAGGGGTTTTGCTCGAGCGGCCTGCCATTGAGTAAATTGGCGGCGGTTTGGTTACAGTTTGAATCTCTTTGAAGCTTTTTGTTTCTATCGCTACGCACTATGGCTGCGTAGCGATTTTTTGGATCAAAATCTAAAAGCGATGCTTTCACGTCAACCATTCAACCCAAGTGATCTTCAGTGATGAGTTCGGCAGACACCCCCTCCATTCGAGTTTTGGCTTTGGGATTCGTCATTCATGGCGATCGCACCCTTGTAGCCGAAGTGCAAGACATTGTGAAAAATGAGCGCTGCTATCGATCGCTAGGAGGCGGTGTGGAATTTGGTGAAACCAGCTTGGAGGCACTCCATCGCGAGTTCGCAGAAGAAATTCGCGCAGAGCTGACGGATGTTCACTACCTCGGCTGTGTCGAAAACCTGTTTCACTACAATGGCAAGCCCTACCACGAGGTCATTCAGGTCTATCGATGTTGCCTTGCAGATCCAACCCTGTACGAGCTGCCGCTCATTGCCGGGGTCGATAGTACCGGGCCATTTGTCGCCCATTGGATTGAGTGCGATCGCTTTCGTACTCAAGAGTTGCGCCTAGTTCCCGAAGCATGTTTACAGTGGCTATAGCGCTTTATCCAAGCTTTATCCAAGTTAGACCAGTCATCGCGCCGCTCATTTGCAGACCAGGCACCCGGCCAAAAACCACCCATCGGAGTTAGTAAACCCGTTTATAGAACCGCTAAGCTGAACAAAGCTACTTTGGTCTCTGCAATGTCGCCCATCATTACCGTCGATCGCCTCGGCAAAATTTACCCAGTTGCAGTAAAAGAGCCAGGGTTAAAAGGTACCCTAAGCCATTTCTTTCATCGCCAATATCGCAACATTGTGGCGGTACAAGATGTGTCATTCACTATTGAACCGGGTGAGATTGTGGGCTTTTTAGGCCCCAACGGTGCAGGCAAAACGACAACGCTCAAAATGCTAACGGGCCTCATTCATCCGTCTAGCGGGCAGGTGCGTGTTGCTGGGCAAATACCATTTCAGCGCAAAGAGGCATTTCTGCGCACCATTACCTTAGTCATGGGCCAAAAACAGCAGCTCATTTGGGATTTGCCAACGCTCGATTCACTCCGCATTAATGCAGCGGTGTATGGTATTCCCGATCGCGAGTTTCGGCAACGGGTAGGAGAACTAGCGGATATGCTGTCGCTTCAAGAGCAGTTAACTCAGCCGGTGCGCAAACTGTCGTTGGGCCAGCGAATGAAAGCAGAATTATTGGCGGCGCTGCTGCATCGTCCCAATGTGCTGTTTTTGGACGAACCAACCTTGGGATTGGATGTGAATGCTCAAACCAACGTGCGCGACTTTTTGCGCGACTACAACCAAAAATATGGGGCTACGGTGCTGCTCACCAGTCACTACATGGCCGATATCACCGCATTGTGTAAGCGAGTGTTGATGATTCACCAGGGTCGATTAATCTACGATGGTGGGCTAGATCAGTTACTGGAAACCTTTTCGCCCTGTCGGGAAATTACGGTCGAATTGGCGCAAGAGCGTTCTGTACAGGCCCTAACCTCGTTTGGGCAGGTGCAATCGGTCGAGGGTCGTGTGGCCCACTTTATCGTGCCGCAGGAAAAGCTGACTCACACCATTTCGCGACTGTTGGCAGAACTGGATGTGGTGGATTTAACCGTGACCGACCCGCCGATTGAGGATGTGATTGGTCAAGTGTTTGCGTCGGGCGCAGTCGCAACATAATGGGTTGGCAATAGGGTGGCGATACGTTGTGCAAGATGACGTGGCGATCGCTCCTCTTAATTCCACGAATCATCCTTCAGCAAATTGCCCAAATTGAAACTTGCATTCCACAACGCTTCTAACTGCCATGCAAAATTCCATTCGTTCTTTTTGGCGCAAAGCTAGCACCCTGCTCACGGTGTACTACGCCTACATGGTGGAGTATCGGGCTGAGTTGCTGCTGTGGGTGCTGTCGGGAACATTGCCTTTGATTTTGATGGGAGTGTGGGTTGAGGCCTCTCGCCAAACGGATTTGGGGTTGTCATCTCTGGAGTTTGTTCGCTACTTTTTGGCCGTGTTTTTGGTGCGGCAGTTCAGTGTGGTGTGGGTAATTTGGGAGTTTGAACGAGAAATTGTCGAAGGTCGCTTATCATTTCGATTGCTGCAACCGCTGGATCCAGGCTGGCATCATTTCACGTCGCATTTGGCAGAACGATTTGCTCGCTTGCCATTCGCATTAGTGTTAGTGGCTTTGTTCTTTTTGCTCTATCCACAAGCGTTTTGGATACCAAGTGCTGGTTCGTTTGCCGTGTTTCTTTTAGCGGTATTTCTGGCGTTTGTGCTGCGGTTCGTCATGCAGTACACGTTTGCGATGCTCGCCTTTTGGATGGAGCGTGCAAACGCAATTGAGCAGTTTTGGTTTTTGTTTTATCTATTTTTATCGGGAATGATTGCGCCGCTGGAGATGTTTCCTCCGACGCTGCGTGCCATTGTGGAGTGGACTCCGTTTCCCTATATGATCCATTTTCCGGCGAGTTTGCTGTTGGATACGCCTGTAAATTTGGTGCAGGGTTTTGGCGTGACTCTCGTGTGGATTGGTCTATTTTTTGGGCTAAACCGTTGGCTGTGGCGCAAGGGACTGCGGCGCTATTCGGGAATGGGTGCTTAGGAGCGGATTTGTCGATTCATAGCGGCGATCGCCCACAACTCATCGCTCAAGCCCAATCGCTCACGGCTAATCGATCAAGATCGATCGCTTGCTGCCGTAACATTCAAATGAGGAGCACTCGTGAATTCGCCGTGTTCAGGAATACAGCGATAACCCTACAGCCGAAACACGTCGAGCAAGAGCGATCGCTGATTGGGAACGCGATTGGGAGCAGGATCATCATGGGCAATTAGCAACCCTTCAAAACCCAAATAGGGAAACAGCGTCATGCCTTCGGCTTTATCGCAGCGAGGATTGTAGGGCAGGTCGATAATGGCCGTTAGCTCTTTGTCTTCCTGGCTGATCAGGGTATCGCTGGGTTGATCTTGCACATCGCGCAGACGAAACACACGAGTTGCGCCGATTAAATCCATGGTGGCCCCTGCCAAAATCAGCAAGTCATCTCCATGCATACACAGGTCTCGAACGCCCAATCCGTCCAAATCAACAAACAGTTTTCTGTAGGGTTTGCCTGTGTCTTTAAATGTTTTGAGTTTTATCTCTCCCGACTTGCCATTGTGAATGCACAGCTCCAAAATGATGGCCCAACCGCGCAACACTGGCCCCCGCAACCCCAGGAAGAGGCGATCGCCCTGCACGGCTAATCCTTCTACATCAAACCCATTCTCCTTACTGGGCAAATCATTGGCCACAAAGGTTCCCAGGTGTTCATCTTCAGCCAACGCCTCAGTCAACACATTGCTGCCATCATCCGAAAAGGGCAGCCAGCCCGCCGACAGCGTTTTGTTTGAGTGATCGGGGTTCGGCGCGGTCATGTGTAGCTCGCCATCCACCAAGGGAATACGGGCCACAGTGTAGCGATTTGGCTCCGTTTTAATTTGCTTCAACCGTTTCAAGTCTTTTTCTGGCTTTTTGCCTTTGGGCTTTTTGCGCTTGGTACTATGCGATCCGGTCAGCCACAAGTAGCCGTCACGGTACTCCATCCCTTCGATATCAATCTCTTGATCCTCCACGGGCAAGGGCAAAAAATTGTGCAAGTTGCAGGAGTGATGTTTGCCAAAGGTGTAGGGAGCGATCGCCTGCAACCGTTCCACAGAGGCGAGTTCATCGGACCCTAACCACAGACTTCCATCAGGGGCGATCGCCACACCCGAAATATTGCCCTTCAGGTCCAAATCTGGATCATCAAATTGCACCAACACGCGACCCAGCAAAAATGCGTCGGCTCCCATTGCGTCGGTTCCCATGATTCCTCCTTGCCATCGTGCGCTTGTGTGAATGCAATCGCCCACGGGCTTTCACCTTCTCCCTACCCTAACGAATTCAACGTCCGCTTCTCTCCCTCCATTCGAGGGATTTTGGTCGAGCCTGGAGAAATTTCTAAGCGATCGCATCCTGGCAAACGCCCACCCCAAAACCCAAAATCCAAAACCCAAAAGCCCAAACCATCCTCCGCCAAACCTTACGACTTGTTGTTCATCACACCCCCATTCCCCAATAAATCGTTTAGCGTAGTCAATTGTGTTACTCCGCTAGCGCTGGGCACATCCCAGCCAATACCTTGTATGACAACGACTCACGATTTTGTGCCATCCTCCACTCACTCGGGGCTGCATCCCCTAGAGCCGCTGACCGCCGCCGAAATTGAACGCGCTGTGGCGATCGCCCGTCAGGAAAAAGGGCTAGGCGCCAGCGTCCGGTTCCCCTGCGTGACCCTGCACGAACCGCCCAAGGCCGCGGTATTGCGGTACCAACCCGGCGACCCTATCGAGCGCGAGGCATTTTTGGTGCTGCTAGACAACGCCACAAACCAGACCTATGAGGCGATTGTCTCCCTCACCCAAGACAAAATCACTGCTTGGACACACCTTCCCGGCATTCAGCCCAACATTATGGCCGATGAGCTGTCCGAAGCCGAAGAAGCCGTCAAGCGCCACCCCGACTTTCTCGCCGCATTGGAGAAGCGCGGCATCACCGACCTGGATCTGGTGGTCGTCGATCCGTGGGCACCGGGCAACTTTGGCTTCGAGGATGAAGTGGGCATTCGCCTCTCTCGCGCCATCTGCTACTTACGCGACAACCCCAACGGCAACTTCTACTCCCGCCCGATTGATGGCCTCATTCCCGTCATCAACCTCAACACTATGGAGGTCATCCGCATCGAAGATATGGGCATCGTGCCCGTACCGCCCGACCCCGGCGAGTACGAAGCGCAATTCTTCCCCAACATGCGCACCGACATCAAGCCCTTGCACATCACCCAGCCTGATGGCCCCAGCTTCACCGTCGATGGCCATCACGTTCGCTGGCAAAAGTGGGATCTCCGCATTGGCTTCAATCCCCGCGAGGGTCTTGTTCTATATCAAGTCGGCTACGAAGACCAGGGCCGACTGCGCCCTATTCTCTACCGCGCCTCCATGGCCGAAATGGTGGTGCCCTATGGCGATCCCCGCATCCAGCACTACCGCAAAAATGCGTTTGATATTGGTGAACACGGCATTGGTATGTTGGCCAACTCACTGAAACTGGGCTGCGACTGCCTCGGCGAAATTTTTTACTTTGATGGAGTCCTCACCGACAGTCGAGGCAACGTTTCCATTACTGAAAATGCCGTATGTATGCACGAAGAAGACTACGGCATTTTGTGGAAACACACCGACTGGCGGCGGGATAGTGTGGATGTGAGGCGATCGCGCCGTCTGGTCATCTCCTTCATTGCCACGGTGGATAACTACGAATACGGCTTCTTTTGGTACTTCTATCAAGACGGCACCATTCAATACGAAGTCAAACTCACCGGCATTTTGCTGTGTGGTGCCATGGCAGACCAGCCCAAGTTTGGTGTCGAAGTTGCCCCCGACCTCAATGCCATCAACCACCAGCACATCTTCTGCATGCGGTTGGACTTTGATGTGGATGGCGGCAACAACACCGTCTGCGAAGTCCACACCGAAGCCGAACCCATCGGCCCGGATAACCCCATGATGAACGGCTTCTACGCCGTGAGCACCCCGCTAACAACGGAGCAAGAAGCCCAGCAAATCATCGATCCGCTCTCGGGTCGCTACTGGAAAGTGATCAACCCCAGCATGAAAAATCGCCTCGGCCAACCCGTCGGCTTCAAAATTATTCCCGGCGAAAACATCCTGCCCTTTGCCCACCCCAATGCACCCATTCTCAAACGAGCCGGATTCATGAACAAGCACCTGTGGGTTACGCCCTATTCCGATGAGGAGCGCTACCCCGCTGGCAAATACCCCAACCAGCACCCCGGCGGCGAAGGCTTGCCTCAGTGGACTCAGGCCAACCGGGCGATCGACGATACGGATGTGGTCGTTTGGTACGTGTTTGGCCACCACCACATTCCCCGTCCCGAAGATTGGCCCATCATGCCAACGGCCTATTCTGGATTCATGCTCAAGCCGCTGGGCTTCTTTGATGCCAATCCTGCCCTGGATGTGCCGCCGAGCCAGCCGAAGCATGACAAGTGCCATTAAGGGCGTGGGGCACGACCAGTCTCATCGTGCCCTTACTCAACCAGGAATACTGGGCTTACGGGCGCTGCAAACGCAACAATTACAAAATTTTTGTAGGCCCGTACAGCCGAATTCTGCTCTCCTCCATGGGAGTTCTTGGGAATTCTAGTGACAAGCCTATATTTTCGGTTTGTATGGCAAGCTCTGGTGTTGGTTCTTCTCGAAAAGTTCCGCTACGTTTGGTTTTAATTGTTCCATTCGTGCTGGAAATCATTGCAGCCGTTGGTCTTACGGGATGGTTTTCGCTCCGAAACGGACAAAAAGCAGTGAACGAACTCGCCACGCAACTTCAAAGTGAAGTTTCAACCCGCATTCATCAACACCTGGATAGCTATCTCGCCATTCCAAAGCAGATCAATCAAACCAATACAGAAGCCATTCGGTTGGGGTTGCTGGATATCACCAATCCCACACAATTGGGTCGTACATTCTGGCAGCAAATTCAAACCTTTGAGTCAATTAGCTACATTTCCTTTGGGTCAGAGCAGAACGGGGGGTTTGTTGATGCCGGACGCCAGAGTGATGGAACCTTTGTCATTGAAGTGACAGAAAATTTTGTTGCAGGAGACTTTCTCATATACGCAACAGATGACCAGGCGAACCGCACAGAGCTGTTGAGCCGTAGCCCCGATTACGATCCAAGACTGCGCCCCTGGTATACCGATGCCATTGGCAAGAGCACGACCACCTGGAGCGAACCGTACTCCATGTTTCCGGATTTGATATTGGCCATAACGGCAATCACACCCATTTATCGGGGCGATCGCCAGCTGCAAGGCGTTTTAGCCACAGATGTCACCCTCGCAGGAATTAATGAATTCTTGCAAACGTTACAGATTGGCCAATCTGGGCAAGCCTTCATTGTTGAACGCTCTGGCCTGTTGATTGGCACATCCACCGACCAACTGCCTTTTGTGCAAGCGAAGCAGGGCCAGGAGCCAGAACGCCTCAGTGCCGCCGATATCAACGTTCCCCTAATCCAAACCACCACCCAGGAGCTGATCAAACGGTTTGGCGGGTTCCAGCAGATTCAGCAAAACCAGAATTTGACCCTGAACTTTGAAGGAACTCGGCAATTTGTTCAGGTGGTACCCTTTCGGGATGAGATGGGGCTGGACTGGCTCATTGTTGTCGCTGTACCCGAGTCGGACTTCATGGCCCAAATTAGTACCAACACCCGAAACACCATCCTGCTATGTTTGGCAGCTGCGATTCTTGCAATTTGGCTAGGCATTTTGACCTCACGCTGGATTGCCTATCCTCTGACTCGCCTCACCGAAGCCTCGCGAGCCTTTACCAACGGAGAGCTGGATCACAGCCTGGAGAATAGCCAAATTCGTGAATTCAGCATCCTGGCCGAATCTTTTGACGCCATGAGACGGCAGCTCCAGCAGTCGTTTGCCGCATTGGCCAACACCAACGCCCAGCTAGAAGAACGCGTTGAAGAGCGAACCAACGAACTGACGCAAACGCTGATCAACCTTCAGCGCACTCAGGCCCAGCTGATTCAAACCGAAAAAATGTCGAGTTTGGGGCAAATGGTCGCTGGAGTCGCCCACGAAATCAACAACCCGATCAGTTTCATTCACGACAATCTTGGCCACGCGGCTGACTATTCACAGCAACTCTTGGCGCTGGTGGAGCTATACCAACAGCAGTACCCACTGGCGACTCCCACCATTCAAGCCGCCATCGAAACCATCGACTTCCCATTTGTCAAGCATGATCTTCCCAGGTTGCTCAGTTCCATGAGTACCGGAACCGAACGGATTTCCGAAATTATTAAATCGCTGCGCAATTTTGCTCGGCTCGATGAGGCTGCATTTAAGGACGCTGATTTGCATGAGGGCATTAATAGCACGCTCATGATTCTGCAAAAACGGTTTAAGCGCATGCCCGCCTATGCCGATATTCAACTGAAGAAAGACTACGGGGAACTGCCGCTGATTGAATGTTATCCAGGTCAGCTGAATCAGGTGTTTATGAATTTGCTGACGAATGCGCTGGATGCGGTGGATGAACGAGATGCAATGCGATCGCCCGATGCGATACAAGCTGAGCCCGGTTACGTGTGGATCAGCACAGAGGCTGATCCCGATGGGTGGGTCATGATTCGGGTGCAAGACAACGGTGCAGGGATGAGCGAAAAAACGCGATCGCGCTTATTTGATCCCTTCTTCACCACCAAGGCCATTGGCAAAGGAACAGGCTTAGGTCTGGCGATCGCCTATCAAATTGTTGTGGATCGGCACGGTGGCCACATTGAGTGCCAGTCAACCCAGGGCAAGGGCACCGAATTTATCGTCAAAATTCCGGTACGGCAAACTTTTGCAACCAATGCTTAGTGGGCATTTGGCGATTTATCACAACCTAACTACGCCCCGGAAGCAGCCTCATGAGGCTTCCGCATAAATCGTGGCGAGGTTCAGCCTCGCCACGATTTATGTTTCAAAACGTGAGCTATGAACAAGCTGAAGTGTCCATTCTTGCGTGCGTGTTGCGCGACAAAAATGGGCTTTTCTGAGGTTTTCAAACAGCCATTCGTGCAGGAGGTCTATTTTGAGAGCTATCCTTTGGCTCAAAGCGCTCTTACTCTTCGCCTTCGCTCTCTTTTTCGGGTTTGAGAAGTGGAAAGGCGATGACATCGCGGATGCTAGCCGAATCAGTGAGCAGCATCACCAAGCGATCGATGCCAATCCCCAAGCCAACCGTGGGTGGCAAACCATACTCCAGCGCCAGCACAAAATCTTCGTCCACATTATGAGCTTCCAGATCGCCTGCGGCCTTGCGAGCTGCCTGTGCCTCAAACCGTTGCCGCTGGTCGATGGGATCGGTTAACTCCGAGAAGCCGTTGGCCGTTTCCCGACCCACCATAAATAGCTCAAACCGCTCCACTAATCCCGGCTTGCTGCGATGGGGTTTGGCCAGAGGCGAAATTTCCACCGGATAGTCGGTAATAAAGGTTGGCTGAATCAGGTTGGGTTCCACCGTCTGCTCAAAGGCTTCGTTCAGCACGCGGCCAATGGAATCACACTTGTCCAGGTTGTAGATTCCCGCTGTCTTCGCTGCCGCCTTTGCCTCCTCCAGCGTAGAGAATTGAGCAAAATCAATACCTGTGCTGTCCTTCACAGCGTCATGCATCGTGACGCGACGCCAGGGCGGAGTCAAATCCACATCCTGACCTTGGTAGGTTAGCTTCAGCGATCCCACAACCTCTTGCGCCACATGCACAATGAGCGTTTCCGTGAGCTCCATCATGTCGTGGTAGTCGCCGTAGGCCTGGTAAACCTCAATGGAGGTGAACTCAGGGTTGTGCCGAGTGGAAATGCCCTCATTACGGAAAATGCGCCCAATCTCAAACACGCGCTCAAAGCCGCCTACCACCAACCGCTTCAGGTGCAGTTCCGTGGCAATCCGCAGAAACAGATCCATTTCCAGCGTATTGTGATAAGTCACAAAGGGGCGCGCATCGGCTCCCCCCGCCTCACTCTGCAACACAGGCGTTTCAATTTCCAAAAAGCCGCGATCGCTCAAAAAACGACGAATTCCTGTCGTAATTAACGCTCGCTTGCGGAACGTATCCCGCACCTCCGGATTCACGATCAGGTCAACGTACCGTTGGCGATAGCGCTTTTCTACATCTGTGAGACCGTGCCACTTATCGGGCAACGGTTGCAGCGACTTTGTCAAAATGCCGTACTGACTCACCTTAACCGAGAGTTCGCCCTTCTCTGTTCGCTTGAGAATGCCGCGCACCCCCAAAATATCGCCCGCATCTGTCAGCGACTTGAGGTGCTCAAAAGCATCGGCATCCACCTCGGCCATGCCATCCTGAATCGTTTTCTTATCCAAATACAGCTGAATCGTGCCCGTTTCATCTTGCAAGGTAAAGAAGGCAAGCTTGCCAAACACCCGCCGATTCATAACGCGTCCAGCGATCGCCACCTCATCTTCGGCCTCGGCCCCATTCTCCAGATCGGCGTATTTCTCCTGCAACTCCGCCGCATGGTGCGTCACATCCCACCGATACGCATAGGGATTAAAGCCCAGCTCTCGCAGCGTTTGGGCTTTTTCAAGACGAGTTGAACGCAGATCGTCAGAAGACATAAAACCTAAAACACTAAATAAAAGAAAACAACAAACCAGCTAAACCCAAACCCCGACTAGAACCGGGCAACCTCCACCCGACTCCCTTCCCGAAACCCCTAGCCCCTAACTCCTAATCCCTAGTCCTTCTGGTGAGAAAACTGATACGCTCCCACCGCTGAAAGGGCGATCGCAATTAGCAGCAGCACCGGAATACTGTACCAGGGAAAGCGCGTCAATGGTTCATAAACGGCCGCTCGTAATCCCGTGCTGGTGTAGGTCAACGGCAACAAGTACACAACCCCCTTTAAGACCAGCGGCAACGTTTGCGGATCAAAGAAGGTGGCCCCCAAAAAGGACATCGGCACAATCAAAAAGTTGTTGAGCAGCCCCACCCCTTCTAGGGACTTAACATTGAGCCCCACAATCACACCCAGGCCAGCAAACACAGCGCAATTGAGCACCAACACCAGCAAAAACAATGGGCTAATGAAATTCCAGTTGCGGGTAAACAGGAGGGCGATCGCAATCACCGAGGCCGATGTCATCAGTCCACGCACCACACCCGCCAGCATCTTGCCCAAAAACAGCGCCAGGGGATGCACTGGCAGCAGCAACACCTCCTCAAAGGTTTTGCTATACAACCGTTCACCACAAATCGAGAACGTCGTACCGCCAAAGCTAATCGTCATGGACGACAGCGCCACCATTCCCGGCAAAATGAACTGAAGGTAGTTCTCGCCCGAAGGAGGCGTCATCGCGCTATCCAACGCACTTCCTAGCCCCAGCCCAAACGCCAGAATGTAAATGAGTGGCGATACCAAACCCGACGCAATCACCTGAGGCGCACGCACCCGCAAGTCAAGCCAGTCACCCCAAAACACCGTCAAGCTGTCGGTAAAAATATTGCGCACCAAAGATTTGCGCGGCACAGAGCCAGAGGAAACAGAAGGTTGAAAAGCCACAGGAACAACAATATAGGAATCACTTCCTACAATTTTGACATTTCTTTACGCAGAAACCTGTGGTTTGCTCCAAGTTCAGTAGGCTGGCCCTCAAGTCGCAACCTGGGCCAGTACTTATTTAATTCCTGGAGGCAACCGTAATCCGCCAGTCATTTCCGCTTTTTTGAACGTGAAGTTCGGGCATGGACTGAAGCACCCCGACCAATTTCAGCCCAGGACATACATTTTGGAGCACCGCTCGAATTGGCTGACCATACAGCGCACCAAACGTTTGGCTTAACGCTGCAATGGTGACAAATTCTCGATTCGCGGTGAGATGTGTGGCGATCGCCACCAAGGCTTGCTGCAGATCCGTAGCAGACGCGATCGCAGAAGGTCCGCCATACGTTTGGGTAGGCTGGGGCACGGTTTTGAACACTGGCCTGGATCGAAAGGGTTGGATTCGTTTTCGTGAACCAGAATTTGGCTTTGCCGGAAGACATTGTGGACTAAGTGGACTAACCCAAACCACAGCATTCAGAAGCGCTACATAAAACTCTCCGGGCACAGGTGTGGAATACAGCGCGAACCGTCCGCTTTGCCGAAGGAGGCTCTTGATATCTACAGCCTTCTCTTGCATGTGAAGCAGAACCTCAAGAGATTGGCCGTACTTTTGAAAGCAGTAATTCGTTAGCTTAGACACATGAACCCAAGCATTACCATTCACACGAGATTCCAGAACGATGACATCTTCGAGTTCTACCAACAAGGATTGAACACGTAAAGCAGAGGACGGATCTACAGCAGATTCATCCATGTTCTCAAGCAACCTCTTCTAGCAATGTAGTGATCCATAGCTACAGAGGCAGGAGCATGTGTTGCACGATACCTAGAGTGTGGATAACCCTACCCACAACACCAATACACCAGATTTAGTGGGCTTGCGTCAGTCCTGATCGTGTCACTGGGAGGCTCGTTCACACGATAGCCATCAACATCAACGTGCGTAGCTAGCCAAACTTCCTTGACC
>NZ_JBNXVR010000063.1:0-23600 GCF_050565595.1 Leptolyngbya sp. AN02str
CCGTGTTTGGCGCGGGCGGTCCGCACGCAAAACTGGGCTTTTTCAAAGGTCGCGCGTCGCGCGACCTTTGAAAAAGCCCTTAACCCGAACTGACGTTAACCAAACCTCAGATTGGTTTGGTGGTGATATGAACTAACCCCGGGCGCTGTAGAAAATCCTCTGAAAATGATTGCCTTAGGCTACTTTCCTGGTTTTGCAGCAGTATGGTGAATGCACCTGCCCCCAACCTTTCCTGTGGAAACATGCGGTAGCATGGCTTGTCGCTGAGGTGGGATTGAAAATCAGCGAGATGGGGCACCACAATAGGATGAAACTGAGGAAATCGGGACAAAAACCAATCGCAAACCTGTTCGTTTTCTTCGGGAGAGTAGGCGCAGGTCATGTAGGCCAGGTAGCCCTGGGGAGCCACAACTTGGGCTGCATTGGCGAGAATGCGCTTTTGCCGATTCGCATTTTTGTTGATCAATACGGGATGAAAGCAGCCAGGCGCTTTGTCACCTTTGGCGAGCAGCGATTGACCCGTACAGGGGGCATCCACCAGTACAACGTCGGCAGTTTGCGGAATCTCTTCTGCCAGAATTTTGGTATCCAAACTGAGGGCGATCGCCCGCTCGACATGACAGCGGCGCAGGTTAGAAATCAGCGCTCCCATGCGTTTGCCAATCACCTCGTTGCACAGCAGCTGGTTGGGCTTGAGCGCAACCCAGCTAAAAATACTTTTGCCTCCAGGAGAGGCACACAGATCGACTACGGTTTCTACCGTGGTGGGAATTGTGAGCAGAACAGAAGCCGCAAATACCGAGGAAAAGTCCAGACAATAATATTTCCCTTCGTTGTGCCATGGATGGCGACCTGGCTTTTCTGCTAAATCTAAACGATCGACAAAATCGGGTTGCCAACTGACGGGGGATACCGTCTCAAACGGAACGTCTGTGGGTCTGGGTTCGCACCAGAGCAGACAAGGTGGAAAGCTGTGAGGAACGGTTAGCGCATTGAGAAATGCCTCTTGGGTGGATGAGTCGGAGAAGAGTTTGTGAGCAAATTTGTGTAATAACTTGGACGATTTTTCCACAGTAAATGGTAGCGAAGAAAATGGTAGCGAAGATGAACTCACGGACATGAATTAGTGAATGCTAGACCGAATGCGATCGCGCCAATGTTCAGGCTCGTCTACCGTGAGCACAATGCGTTTGTAATACTGATCAGCCACATCAAGGGTTAAACATGATTGGAGATGGGTGACATACCAAAACTCGCGGCCTCGCTCGGTATAGTAGGTCCCAGCACGAATCACCCCAGGCAGCAGGGTTCCCGGAGCGCGAATTTCGCGCCAAGTTGGGGTTGGCGTTGTGGTACTGGCATGAGTGACGCTTTGCAGCGCTACTTGGATGGTGCTAGACACATGAAACGCCAGCAGGCGTTCCCATCCGGTGAGGGTAATGTGTAAGGTGTGCTCGGCGATCGCAAGGTTCATAGCTGGTTGACCTCTCGGGCTGACGGGGACAGAAGATGGCTGGCTTCGGCCATGAGGCGTTCGGCGCTGGCCGCAGGGGCAAGGCCAATCATGTCGATGGGAAATTGCTGTACAGATCGGCGCTGGAGGTCGTACGTATAGGTTTTGTCGTAGTAATCCAACACGATATCCATGGCTGCAGCCAGGTTTTTGTTGGAGATGTGGGCGATCGCTTCTTGGGTGCGTAAACCGCCCAAGCGTTTGCGAATGCGCTCTGTCGCAGCAATCAGGTCGGCTTCTGCAAAATCACCGTAATCGTTGAGCAGCAAGGCGATCCGTTCCTCCCGCGATCGCACAATTTCTAGCACAGGCGATCGCTCCATTTGCTGAAATAGGGCTTCGGGAACGCGGCATAGGCCAATGCGTTTACTTTCGGCTTCAATCCACACGGGGTGTTTCGTGCTAAAGCTGGCCCACTGCACTGCCGCTTCATTCTCAAATTGCTCGTTGGTGGGTTGGGGTGTTTGCCCTAATGCGCCAAAGCTACTGCCCCGATGATGGGCGATCGCCTCCAGGTCTAGCACCTGTTCTCCTTTGGCAATCAAGGCGTGCAGCACCTCCGTTTTGCCGCATCCCGTCATGCCGCCCACAATCACAATCGGGCGCGGGCACGCAAAGGTCTCCAGCACCCAGCGGCGAAAGGCTTTGTAGCCACCTTCCAGGGTCGTGACGTGGAATCCGGCCATGCGCAAGGCCCACGCCACAGAACCGCTGCGCATGCCGCCTCGCCAGCAGTGAATTCGTAAGGTGCGATCGGGCGCGAGTGCTTTGGCTCGAGCGATAAATCCCGCAAGTTTTGGCCCCACCAGGGCAAATCCCAACTCTACCGCCGCATCTCGGCCTTCATGCTTGTAGCAAATACCCACCTGGGCACGCTCCTCGTCGGTAAACAGCGGAAAGCTCACTGCACCGGGAATATGCCCCTGTTCATATTCCCCAGGGCTGCGCACATCCAGCACCACTCCCGGCTCTGCCAAAAATTCTGCTACCGACAACGCCTCAGCCATGAACCCTGCAAAACTTAGACCTTTTCCATTCTGCCTGACAAACCCGCTTTCCCACAGGCTGACACATCGAACGTCCAGATCTCCCGATTTCCTTGAACCCCAGCTCCAGTTCAAAACGGGCCAAATCAAGCTGGCGATCGCACTCTCATAGATACGGCTTAAAACGACGCAGCACCGGAGCGACCAAATCAAGACGACTCCGATGCAGTGCTTCGTGCGGATTTTGGGAAAAGCGTTAGCTTAGAATGCCTTCCTTCTTACCCATGGCAATCATCAAATCGACGACGCGGTTGGAGTAGCCCCACTCGTTGTCGTACCAAGACACCACTTTGAAGAAGTTGGAATTGAGCTGAATGCCTGCACCTGCATCAAAAATGCTAGATCGGGCATCGGTAATGAAGTCCGACGAAACCACTTCTTCATCGGTATAGCCCAAAATGCCTGCCAGTTCGCCATCTGCGGCCTGCTTCATAGCAGCGCAAATTTCGTCATAGGAAGTGGCCTTTTCGGTCTTGAAGGTGAGGTCTACGGCAGACACATCGAGCGTAGGCACCCGAAAGGCCATTCCGGTGAGTTTGCCCTTCAGGTCGGGCAGCACCAAAGTTACAGCTTTGGCGGCTCCAGTCGAGGCGGGAATGATGTTTTGGGTTGCGGCCCGCCCGCCGCGCCAGTCTTTTTTGCTGGGGCCATCGACGGTGGGCTGGGTGGCCGTAGCCGAGTGAACCGTCGTCATTAGACCTTCGGTAAGGCCAAAGTTTTCGTGGAGAACTTTGGCAATGGGGGCCAAGCAATTAGTAGTGCAGCTAGCGTTAGACACCACGGTATCGGTGTCGGGGTTAAAGTCCTGATGGTTGACCCCAACCACCATAGTCCGCACCTTGTCGGGATCTTTGGTGGGGGCGGAAATGACCACGCGCTTGGCTCCAGCGGCAAGGTGCCGAGAAGCGCCTGCATGGTCTGTAAAGAATCCGGTGCATTCCACCACGTAGTCTACGTTGAGCTTGCCCCAGGGCAGTTCTTCGGGGTTGCGAACGGCGCAACAGGGCACAAAGTGACCATCGACCACAATGCCGTCTTCTCGCGCTTCGACGGTGCCCTTGTAGCGTCCGTGGGTGGTGTCGTATTTCAGCAAATAAGCGAGGTTGTCGGGGGGAACGAGGTCATTAATCCCAACGTATTCAATATTGGGATTGTTGATGCTGGAACGAAAAACAAGGCGGCCAATGCGCCCAAAGCCGTTAATTGCCACTCGAATGGGCATGGTTAAACTCCTTTGGTCTGTTTGGATTCACCATAAAGTGAATCGATCACGATGCTTGTAGATTGAAGGATTTCCTTAAGGATAAGGACCGATTCAGTAGCCTAACTTAATTTGAGCCCTCAGCGAACAAGAATTTGGCCGTGGCCTGGAGTTTCTTTGTGCAACGTGCTTCCCGCGCAATATCAAGATGCCTTGAACCGTCTTGCTGCCCCTTCTCACCAAATGAGGAAAAGGGCTGGCGTCAGTCCAGAGGAATTGGCGTTGCAGTTCCTAGAAATTTTAGTTAGTGCGGGGTTGGGGTCGGTCGGGAACTGGTTCGGGAAGGGGGACAATTTCGGCGATGCCCTGGCCCACAAGGTTGATGCCAAAGGTGCCGTTGGGGTCGTTGCTGGGAACGATGAGCTGCGCGGTGCGATCGCCCAGTTGGGTTGGCCCAAAATAGACATCCAGGCTACAGCTTTGGCCGGGTTGCAGACTGAGGTTGGAGCAGGCGAGCCCGGTAAAGCTGTCGTTGTTGGTGCCGGTAAAGTCGAATGGGTGTGCTCCTTGAATGCTAAGCGTTTGTAGGGTGAGGGGTGCGCCGCCGCTATTGGTAATGGTGACCCGCTGGGGAGCGCTAATGCTGCCTTGGGGAATTTCACCAAATAAGAGAGAGGATGGTGAAATGGAGATGGACGGGAACTGACGACGCGCCCCAACGCCGTACATGAGGATGGCGAGCTGGCCGTCGGCGGCATTGCTGGGAATAAAGATGCGACCGTAGCGATCGCCCTCCACCTGCGGAATAAATACCACCCCAAATCGGCAGGATTGACCGGGTTCTAACGTGATGCGAGAGCAGCTAGCACCAATCGCCCCAGCGCGATCGCTGACAAAGTCTTCATTCGTATCGGCGGTGATGGTGCCGATCGACAGCCTGCTGTTGCCCGTATTGGTAATGGTGAGGGGTTGCGCTCTGCTGGCTGCCTCTAGCTCCACGGTGGAGAAGTTGAGCCCGGTGGGATCGGCGGTAATGCGAGGAACCTGAGGCAAGGCTCCATAGCCGTTGAGATACAGACTGGATGGGCCTTTGGGGTCATTACTGCGGAAGATGAGATTGGCATTTTTGCCGCCTTCGCTGCGGGGGGTAAACACCACATCAATGGCACAGCTACGCCCCGGTGCTAGCGAGCCCTCGCGACTACAGGCATTGCGCCGAATGCTAAACTCACCACTCCCTTCAAAATCCAGGCGATCGATTTGTAGGGGCTGGTTGCCCGAATTGCTCACCAAAATTGTTTGTGGTTGGCTGGTGGTGTTGATTTGCTGGCTGCCAAAGTCAATGCTACCCGGTCGCAAGCTGAGTGCAGGCTCCTGTGGCGTGATGATGATGCCATTGCCTCGCAGCGGCAAATCCCACAGATTATTGGCCGTATCAATGACCGACAGGTTGGCCGTGCGTGACCCGGCTCCACGCGGTAAAAACGTGACGTAAATGGAGCAGCTTTGGTCGGGAGCGAGTGGGCCACCTGTGCAATCATTTGCGCTGCGGAAGTCGTCGGCCATGTTGCCGCTGGGAACAATGTCGCGAATGGTGAGCGCCTGGGGGCTAGCGTTGCGCAACACAATGCGACGGCTGGCAGACTCGGTGTTGGCGGGCTGATCGCCAAAGTCAAGGTTGCCGGGTTGAAAGTTGAGCAACACCACAGGAGGTTCTGGATCGTCAGGATTGGTGGGATTTTGGGTGGTGGGGGAATTGCCCGCTAGTACTACCCGGCGTTGGGCGGTGCCGTTGGCGGTTCCTACGATCAACTCTGCGGTGCGATCGCCCGCGGCTTGTGGATTGAAGGTGACCTGTACGGCGCAGGCTTGGGCAGGCTGCACCAGGGCTGGCGTACAGGTTTCGCTGGCAATTTGGAAATCGGTTGGATGGGTTCCGGCGATCGCCACCTGAGTTAGGCGCAGGGGCTCATCATCATTGTTTTGAACGGTGATGGTTTGAGGCTGGGTGGCACGGTTGAGTTCCTGAGTGCCAAAATTCACCTGCTCCGGTGTGAGAGCAAAGTTGACTGGATTGCGGGTGAGCTGGTAAGCCAGCAGCCCACCCAGACCCAGGAATAGTGCTGAAATGAGCGCCACCTGTGCCGCTGCCGGAACCCGCGACGGCGGCGAAGCCATGTCGGGTTCAATGCCGGGCGGTGGCTCTAGTGGGGGTTCGTTGGCTGGAGGGGCTGGCCGCACAGGCTGGGCAGGCGGACGAGATGGCGTGGGTTGGGCGGGATATGCCGGATCAATCAACAGGTTGAGATTGTGCTGGGTAATGGCGGCCCCATCGGAATTGCCGGTGGCTTGGCGGAGCTGCAACGCCTGACTGAGGTAAGAGTTGGCGGTGAACGTGTCGTCTAAACACAGGGCACGAGTTCCCAATTGATGCAAACAGTAGGCGATCGCCGCCTGGTCATTCAACGCTTGTGCTGCATGGAGCGATCGCTGCCAAATATGCTCCCAAGCGCCCCAGAAGCCGCTCAGCGTTAGGCTCGGATCCAGTACCGAAGCCAGGTTGAGCACATCCGACCAGCGATTGTGCTGAGCGGCAACATCCATAATCCGCAGCATCAGATCCGAATCAGCGGCAACATTGCCCGTCATTTGCGCCTGTTGCTTGGCCCAGTTGGTAAAGTGCAAAATGACTGGCTGTACCCACTGGCTCAGGTTCCAAAACTGCTGGAGCGGGCGCACCAAGTTTCCAGCGATGGTGAAGCGAGAGTCGCCGTTGCAGGTAATGAGTCCTCGGTTTAAGAGGGTGTCGAGTACGGGTTGCGTGTTGCTAGAGCCGATGAGTCCGGCCAAGTGCTGCGATCGCACCGGAACATCCCCCAGCACTCCAAATGCGGCCAGCGCTCGCCGCTCGGCTTCGGGCAGTTTGGAGCAGGCGCGCAGGGTCAACACTTCGGGAACGGCGTTGGACTGGAGTTGCTGCACCAGGGTGCCCAGAGAAATTTGCTGCTGTTGTACCAGGGCCACCATTTGAGTGAGCCGCAGCGGATGGCCTAGCATGAGGGTGCACAACTGCTCTGTCTGCGATCGCTCCTCATCGGACAAAGCCCAGTCCAACCGCTGCTCGACTAGCGCGGCGGCATCGGGCAGGGCCAGCCCTTCCAGCGGAGCAGAGTGGCTCTCGCCCCAGAGCTGCCGTTCGCTGCTGGCCACAATCAAGTTTTGGCTTGGCAGACTGTTCACCATCTGCTCAATGTGGGGAGGATGCAGACGTACATCATCCAGCACCAGCAGCGATCGCTTGCCGCGAAAGGCTTGGAGCACTTGGTCGTGGGTGGGCTTGTGGGGAACCGTGCTCTCGTATTCAAAAAACAGGTTGAAGAGGGAGAACAGCACATCCTCAATGGGGCTTTCATACACGGCGTGATAGGCCAACCCGTCGGGGGCGATCGCTTCCACTTGTGGGTTGTAAAGCAGGTTTTGCAGCAGCGCTGTTTTTCCCATGCCGGTGTCGCTGTGAAATTCCACCGGTTGTGCTCCTTGCAATGCAGAGATTGCCATTTCCTGCTCGGTTCTGCGATTGATCAAGCTGGAAAAGGGACGGCAGGTTTGCTCGGCGGTGGGCGCTGGACGGCTGCGTAATAGGGGCGGCTTATGCTGGGCCGTGTGGGTGACTACCGCTCCATGGGCCGAAAGCTGAACCAGCTTGTCGGCAATGGCGATGCTTTGCCCGGTTGTGCTGCCATTGCCCAGCTCTATGTGGGTGAGGGGCGGTGCGGTATTGGCTGCGCCAGAGGAGTGGGCTGTTTGGGGAGATACGGCAATGGCCTGCTGCCAGGTGGGTTGGGGTTGACCCATTTGGCGACCATACACGTTGACGGTTTGAAACGCATTGGTGCCCAGCTGGGTGACGCCCTGTTGCAAAAACGTCACCATTTCACGCTGGGGTGGCGCATTGGGGGCATCCACAACCAGGTGCAGGCCATCGTCTGCGGCCCACACCTGGGCCGACATGCCTTTGGGATTGAGTGCGCGGTTAATCAACGTGGCGATCGCTGCCGGATCTCCCTGCCGTGCCCGCTGTAGCGTAGTTTCTTCATTTGCTGAACTGTTCGATGATTGCACCATAATTCCGCGTTGCACCAACTCCAGCTTGGGCCTTGGCCCCGTGTACTCATTCCTGTTGTATTGATCCCTAAGGATAAAACTGGAATTCGGAAATCAACTGTTTTTCTTGACTTCTTTTTGCGATCGCCCACTTTTTGCGGATTCACCCATAAAAGATACGGATGTTGATAGAGACAACAGCCTGTTTTATAGAGATCTGCTAGAACATACTGGTGGCATTTTTGCCCTGAGCGCTCAAATGCCGACTTGATGCGATTTTTAAGCGGTCAAAGCTTAAAATCGCACGGTTCTCGGTTGTTCTATTTCCTGGTTGTTCCATTGTCGGGATTGTTGGATTGTGATGCGTCGTTCTATTGTTGTTCAGCTTGCTCTGTCGTTGATGCTGGTGGCGGGAGGGGCGTCGGCAGTTGTCGCGCAAACAACCCCTGACCTCGTAGAAGCTGGAGAAACGGCCTTTACCGAAGGGGATTATGCAGAATCGGAGGCCATTTGGCGATCGCTCATTCAGCAAGAACCCGACAATGCCTTTGCCCATGCCTGGTTGGGTTATGTGCTCGATCGCACCAACCGACCGCTGCAAGCCATTTTGTACTATCAACGGGCCGTTGAGCTGAACCCTCAAGATTCCGTTACGTACAACAATTTGGGCAATACGCTCGCCATGTTGCGCATGTATTCCGATGCGATCGCGGCTCTGCGAGAGGCGGTTCGCATTGACCCTTCCTATTCCCACGCCTACAACAATTTGGGAATTGCTCTGCGCCGCGATGGTCAGGTGCAGTCGGCGATCGCGGCCTACCGAGAAGCCATTCGCCTTAACCCCGACTACGGCAACGCCTACGACAACCTGGGCGTGGCTCTGGCAACTCAGCGGCAGTTAGAAGAGGCGATCGAGGCGCATCAGCGGGCAGTTGAGCTGGGCACCTCCAACATCGCGGTGACCTACAACAACTTGGGCGCATCCTATTACGACTTGCGCCAATATGATGAGGCGATCGCGGCCTACCGCCAATCGATTCAGGCCGATCCAGACTATCCACTGACCTATCGCAACTTGGGCGATGCCCTGGTAGCCGTTAATGAATTGGATGAGGCGATCGAGGTCTATCGTCGGGCGATTGAGCTGAATCCCAACGATGAAACCGCCCAAGCCAGCCTAGAGGCCGCGATTCAACAGCAAAATTCCAGCACTCCATAAGCTGCGAAAGCCTTGGCAAGACCAAGATTGGGGCCGTGGGCGATCGCAAATTTCCAACTTCCTTTAAAAAAATCGAACACGCCGCTTGACACTTCCCCGGAATATTCTGTTAATATGATTGAGCTGCACGCGTTGGGGCGTCGCCAAGTGGTAAGGCAGCGGGTTTTGGTCCCGCCATTCCTAGGTTCGAATCCTAGCGCCCCAGTTAATTCAAGTTAACGAGTTTTGAGACTGCTCCTCAAGTGAAAAGCTTGAGGAGTAGTTTTGTTTTTGGGCTTGTTTTGGGGAACCTTGGGTTTGGCGATGGCCAGCACGGCTTTGTGGAGCCGATGCTTTTTTTGCCATCTAGTTTGTAGTAAGACTTACGCCCTTCATCCGAAAAACCAGGCAGTTGAATGATGTTTGGAGCGCTTAGCGCTCCAAACATCATTCAACTGCGTAATTCCTGTTGTAGAAAACATCAAATCGCTCGCTGAGCGATTGACTCGGTTTTCTGGGCTAGTTACCATTGAGCAGAAATTATTCTGTTCGGCATCCTCAAACCTGTAAAACAACCCAATGAGACGATCTGAGGCCATCAAACTGCTGGAGCACGACAACTGGACGAAGGCCGATGCTGCCCGAGCGCTAGAGCAGATTAACTTTGACGATGACCCCGACGAGCTGGCCATTTTACGGGCAGCGTCTTTGTTTGCAGGTTCGGAGCTGTACAAGCGGCAACGGTTGCAAGCCGCCCAAAAGGGGATGGTCACCAAAAAGACCAAAGAAATTGAGGTGAAAACCCAGGAAACAACCGAGCTGAGTTCCAAAGTGCAGGTTTTGGCGACCGAAAAGGACGAACTGAGCGAGGCCAACGATCAGCTGAAGAAAGATAACAAAGCGCTCAAGAACCTGATTGATGCAATTCGTCTGCAAATTTCGCTCGATGTGAAGCGGTTGCTGAACTACGAAGATAGTGAGATCCGGCGCGCGTTGATGAAATGGTTTAAGAGCACTCAAGGGTAGAGAGACCGAAGCCAATGGCCGTTAAAAACACAAAGCCAAAAAACTTTAACGGCATGAGTTACCGCGAGGTGCAACGCGCAAACTCAACCCGACGGCAGCGGCTGAGCAAAGAAGACCAGACGTGGCTTAAGGAGAATGGCTTTCGGAATCTGGGCTGGACGGCAATCATTGCGCTCTACGAAAAGATTGATGAGCTGTTGGACAAGCAGCACTTGGGCGAGTTGTCGCTGGGTGAGCTGTTTTTGGAAGCCGATCGCATTGGCAACAAGTATCTCACCACCGAAGAGATAGAAGCCCACAACCAACAGTTAGCAACCGTGGCTAATGACATTGATGAGGAGATCGATCGCCAGTTTCCTGATACGGATGTGGAGGTCATTGACTTTGGCCGAACGGCGATCGCACGCTCACACTCTACTGGTAAAAGAAACAAGCGGAAGCGATGACCAACCTGCCCTCGGACGTGCCCTCGGATGATAATCAGCGGCTCAAGGCGTTGTTTGAACTAGCGGATAAGGTTGGCAACAAACGCTACAATCGCTTGACCCGTCAAGATTTTGACGATTACCGCAAGTTTGATTACTGGCGCTATGTGAATGGCGATAGCGAATGCGGCACCACCCAGGAGAGTAAAGATTGGGTGAAAGAAAATTCCGATTGGCACTGCCCGATTTGTGGCGATCGCTTTTCTCGCGAGAATGGTCGAACCATTGATCACAAGCTGCCACGTGCGCAGTATCCCTGGCTTTCGTTGGACTTTCGCAACTTGTGGGTGATTTGCAGACCCTGCAATTACGAAAAAGGGGAAATGCACTGGTACGAATACGAACGCTACACTCTCAATCGTTATCCCGATCGCTATCCCGATGTTCGAGCAAGGCGGCCTAGCAAACTGCTGGAGTCGCTGCGTGACTAGTGGGGTGGACGGTCGAGGCGTTGCGAGCAACACCCCGACAACACCCTATGTCCAATACAGAATGTGGGCGTTGGGGAAACGTTGGGCAAGCGATCGCTCAAAGAACTGGCGTAGGTCTTTCATCACATCGGTGGGATAAACGTACTTGATGCCGCCAAACTTGTTGCGCTTGGTGGTGCGGCTGGCCTCGTCCATATCCAACTTGCTGTGGGGATACCAGGTTTGCAGCACTTCTTTGGATACGGGTGTGAACCGATGGGAGATCAGCTCAAAGGTAAGGTCGCAGTCAAAATCGAGTGCAGCCTGAATGTCGTCGAGGAGTTGGGTATAGTGCTGCTCCCAATCTTCCATTGGCATGATGGGCGCAATCACCAGCCCAACCGGATAACCGCCGCCACCCTGCTCTTTGGGCAAGGCCAGCTTGCGCAACGCCTGTAGCCGAGCGACAACCGATGCTGTGCCCCCTTCAAACTGGCGAGAAACGGGTGACGCGTTGACGCTGGCACGGCAACGGGTGCGGCCATGGTGCGGCAAGTCCAGCAGCCCATCCACTGCATCAAACTTGGAAACCCAGCGCAGATATTCATTCTCGCGGGTGCCAAAGTAGCGAATGCACTCGGCCAAGCTGCCTGTCAAATGCTCAATGCCCAGCGGGTCGGTGTAGCAGCTCACCTCAAAGCTGGTGGGCTGTTCGGGCTTCTTGTAGCGCGCCAGGTTATCCAAAATTTGCGGTAGGTTGGCGTAGGCGCGAATGACGGGTGGCCCCTGCAAACTGCCTGCCAGGTAGCAGTATTGGCAGTGGGCAGGACACCCTTCCGCTAGGTGAAACTGCCAGTCGGCAGAAGGCGGAATGGGGCTGAGCTTGAGCTGGCTGGGTGGTGCGTTAACGACAGCTAATGTGCGCTTGGAAATGTCGTAGGTTTCGCGCTCGGTTTCGCCGCGCAGTCCGGTGAGGCGATCGCGCGCCAATTCTTCTACAGGTAAACCCAATGCTTGCACACGGGAGAGAATCTGCTGTCCCCACGCTTCTTTCAACGCAGATGGGGTAAATACAACCCGTTCAGGCATCCACAGCCGCGCACTGGGCGCTTTGGACTGAGGAGTGGATGGGGCGATCGCATGGGATGAAGCCAAAACGGAAGTCTCCATGGACAACGGCTATCTTTTATTGTGACGTTGCCTCTTCGGAGCAAAATCTAGATTTGGAGCGGGTTTCATCCCGCTTTTGGTACGGGTTTCGCCATGGAAAAAGGCGATTTTGGATTTTGGATTGGGGATTTTGGATTGGGGATTTTAGATTGGCGATTGGGAATTCAACCCAAAATCCAAAATCCCCCAGCCTACGCCTCAGCTTTTTGTGAAACGCTCCTGATACGGTCAATTTTCACTGTCATAAAGAAACTAGGACTGGCGCAGTTGGGCCTTTCTGTGAGCTTAGCCCGCAACCGCTAGCCCAGCGCTTTAAGGACTCTGCACTCGGTGTATCAGTCCGAGAAACATCAGTTCTAGAACTATTGGCATGACGATGGAGTGATTCATGAGCGAGTTGGTACTGCTGGCCGCTAGCATGTTGGTGAACGGCCTGCGCGACACGGCTCATCCCGAGCCCCTTTCCCCGCCTGCTGTGGATGCAGCAATCCGCCCCGACATATTGCTGGATG
Organism: Leptolyngbya sp. AN02str; assembly: GCF_050565595.1. Classification (NCBI taxonomy): domain Bacteria; kingdom Bacillati; phylum Cyanobacteriota; class Cyanophyceae; order Leptolyngbyales; family Leptolyngbyaceae; genus Leptolyngbya; species Leptolyngbya sp. AN02str. The sequence goes on from NZ_JBNXVR010000063.1 coordinate 12,666, forward strand.
CAACAACCATTACAAACGCACAGCTAACGGTGAGTCGGCCTGAGGTTAGCCTGCCCAGCGTTCGACCTCGATATCGACGCCCTATCACTCAAGCCACCCCACGGCCTCCCGTCAATCAAGAGATGCAGACGATCGCTCTGCGTGGCGACAGTAGCTATCTGCTACCTGAACTGGCCTATCGAGATGTTCTACCGCTACCCACCCCTCGCCCTGCATCTGGCAGCCAACTTTATCGACAACGGGTGACGGCCTTGCGTGAGGGCAGAACCTATACCCGTCTGGCTACAAATAGTTATTACGAACAGTGGGTTAATGCGACAGAGCACCCCACCTACGAGCAATGGATGAGTTTGCTGCGGCAAGAAGCGCGATCGATGGCTGGTGGACAGGGAGCCAATCGGTTATCGGTGCTAATTGGCGATTCCATTAGTCAGTGGTATCCGCCTGAGCGCTTGTCGGGCGATCGCTTTTGGCTGAATCAGGGCATTTCTGGCGACACCACCGGAGGTGTGCTCCGTCGTCTCAACGCGTTTGCTCAAACCCGCCCCGATACGATTCATGTGATGGTGGGCATCAACGATCTGCGACGGGGCGAATCTGATGCCACGATTTTGGGCAACTTGCAGCAGATTGCCCGACAGCTGCGGCAACAGCATCCCCAAGCGCGAGTGGTGCTGTATTCCATCCTGCCCACGCGTTTGCCTGCTATTCCTGGCGATCGCATTCGGCAGTTGAACAATCACTTGGCGGCGATCGCCCACCAGGAAGGGGCCAACTTTATGGATCTACAAACCCTCTTCGCAGACGAAACCGACAACCTCCGCCCCGACCTCACCACCGATGGTCTCCATCTCAATCCCAGCGGCTATGCCGTATGGCACTGGGCACTGCGCAGCTTTGTATAACATCCAACTCCCGCTTCCCTATTCCCTACTCCCCATTCCCCATTCCCCACTCCCCCTCCCAACGTTTTTGCGATCGCCACTACCCCAAGATTTGGAGAAATCCGTCATCATGAAACAGTGACGCTTTTCCTCAACTAGCCGTTTACGCAGCAACCCTATGGAGTTTCAGATCCAGGCCCCGTTTGAACCCACGGGTGACCAACCCAAGGCGATCGCTCAGCTTTCTGACTCAATTCAACAGGGTAACCGCTTTCAGACATTGCTTGGGGCAACTGGAACCGGAAAAACCCACACCATGGCCCGCGTCATTCAAAACGTGGGCAAACCCACGTTGGTGCTGGCTCATAACAAAACCCTCGCTGCGCAGCTCTGCAACGAGCTGCGGGAATTTTTCCCCGACAATGCCGTCGAGTACTTCATCAGCTATTACGACTATTACCAGCCCGAAGCTTACATTCCCGTTACCGATACCTACATCGCCAAAACGGCCTCCATCAACGATGAGATCGATATGTTGCGGCACTCGGCCACGCGATCGCTGTTTGAGCGCAAAGATGTGATCGTGGTGGCCTCCATTAGCTGCATCTACGGTTTGGGAATTCCATCGGAATATCTGAAAGCCTCGGTTCCCCTGCGTGTGGGTGAAGAGGTAAATCAACGGGCTATGCTGCGCGACCTCGCGGCGATTCAGTACGAGCGCAATGATTTGGATGTGGGTCGTGGCCGCTTCCGGGTCAAAGGCGACGTTTTGGAAATTGGCCCTGCCTACGAAGACCGCATCATCCGGGTTGAGTTTTTTGGCGACGAAATTGATGCGATTCGCTACATTGACCCAATCACGGGCGAAACCTTGCAGAGCATGGATGGGGTGAATATCTATCCTGCCAAGCACTTTGTCACGCCCGAAGAACGGGTGCAGGTGGCCTGTCAGGCGATTGAAGAGGAGTTGCGCGATCGCTTGGAAGAGCTGGAGAAAGAAGGCAAGTTGCTGGAAGCCCAACGGTTGGAGCAGCGCACCCGCTACGACCTGGAAATGATTCGCGAGGTGGGCTACTGTAACGGCGTGGAAAACTATGCCCGCCACCTGGCCGGACGCATTGCCGGATCGCCGCCCGAATGCTTGCTCGATTACTTCCCCAAAGATTGGCTGCTGGTGATTGATGAATCCCACGTCACCATTCCCCAAATTCGCGGGATGTACAATGGCGATCGCTCCCGCAAAATGGTGCTGATCGAACATGGCTTTCGCTTGCCCAGCGCTGCCGATAACCGTCCGCTCAAGTCGGAAGAGTTTTGGGAGAAGGTGAGCCAGTGCGTATTTGTTTCTGCAACGCCTGGTGAATGGGAGCTGGAACAGTGCGGTGGCGAATTTGAAACCCTGCAAATGATTGAAGGCGATGCCTCAACGGATTATCGTCGCTATGTGCAGGGCACTGGAAACGTGGTGGAACAGGTCATTCGTCCGACAGGCGTGCTTGATCCTGAGGTGTTTGTGCGACCGACAGAGGGGCAGATTGATGACCTGCTGGGTGAGATTTTGGAGCGGGTGAAGCGCAATGAGCGCACGCTAGTGACCACGCTGACCAAGCGCATGGCAGAAGATCTAACGGAGTATTTTCAGGAGCGGGGGGTGCGGGTGCGCTACCTGCACTCGGAGATCAACTCCATTGAGCGGATTGAGATTCTGCAAGATTTGCGCCAGGGCGACTTTGATGTGCTGGTGGGGGTGAACCTGCTGCGGGAAGGCTTGGACTTGCCGGAAGTGTCTCTTGTGGCAATTTTGGATGCAGATAAGGAAGGCTATCTGCGGGCGGAGCGATCGCTGATTCAGACGATGGGACGGGCGGCACGCCACATCAACGGGCAGGCGATTCTGTATGCCGACACGTTGACCAAGAGTATGGAGCGGGCCATCAACGAGACGCTGCGTCGTCGCATTATTCAGCAGGAGTACAACGAAGCCCACGGCATTGTGCCTAAGCCAATTGTGAAAAAGCAGAGCAACTCGATTCTGCAATTTCTGGAAGTGTCGCGTCGTGTCAGTGCCCAGGAATTAGAGGTGCTGGTTGAACAGTCGGACGAATTGCCGCTGGATGACATTCCCAGCCTCATTGGCAAGCTGGAAGCTGAAATGAAGGACGCAGCCAAGCGTCTGGAATTTGAGGAAGCGGCAAAGCTGCGCGATCGCATTAAACACTTGCGCGATCGCCTCATTGGTCGCCGTTAGGATTGCAGTGGAGGTTGGGCGCAATCGTTCTGGTCAAAACTTTACACCCAACTCCACCACTTCACGCACGAGCGTTACACCAGTTTCGGTTCAGGGCGTTTCTGAAGGCTGCTCTAGAACTGACGCGAACATTTGATTTGAACGGACAGGACTTCCGCAATTGAATAATGGTTGGAGCGCTCAGCGCTCCAACCATTATTTAACCCTCTGGTTTTTCGAATGACGTGTGTCAGTCCTAACGGAATCCCATTCGGACGAACCGTTGTTTGAAACGCGGCACAGAGCGCAACGTTTCAAACAACAGCTTTCTGTTTCCGAATGCGATCGCCATGTCCCGTCCATCATCCACCCATGTGTTTCTGCAACAGGTTCTTGGCCCTGGGCTTAAACAAGAGATGGAACAGCGTTTCAATGTAGCGCAGCATGTCTTCGCGTTCGTTGTTTTCCTTGGTGGTGTAGTTCCAGAAACCGTAAATGCGTGCCAATGACAGCAACCGCGTGGTGTGAATCTTCCAGGTGTAAGTGCTGTACACCCGCGCGATCGCCCGCTGAGACACCTGATTCCAGTAATCAGGATTTTGATCACACTTAGAGACAAACTCCAGAATAATCTCTGCCATCTCTTCGGGCTGCGTTGGGTTGACATAAAAACCGCTGACCCGATCCTGAATAATTTCTAGCGGACCGCCAAATCGGGTGGCAAACGTTGGCAACCCTGTAATCATCGATTCCAACACCGTGAGACCAAATGCCTCAAACAACGCAGGCTGCACAAATACCCCTTCGCGATCGGCAATAATGCGATATACCTCAGCCGAATCGCCCTTGCTCAACCGCATGCCCAACCAGCGCACCTTACCGTGGAGGTTGTATTCATCAATGGTGCGATACAGCTTCTCAATTTCCGTCGCTTCTTCGTGATCGGTCGTTTCCTCAATTCGTAACTTTCCAGCCACCAAAATTAAGTTACACCGTTCCTGCAATTCGGGACTTTTACCAAAACATTCGGCCAAGCCCGTTAAGTTTTTAATGCGATCGAGCCGCGCCATGGAAAAGATTGGTCGCTTGGTGGGATCGTCGAGCCGGCCAAACACATGCTCCGGATCATCCTTGGTGAACACCACATCCGTTAAGCGCTCAATATCATCCAACAGGCGATCCTGCGTATTGGTATAGGGGAAGAAGTAGGACTCATTCACTCCGGGCGGCACCACATTGAACTTGGGGCTAAACAGCTCGATCCCATGAATGACGTGATACAGCTCTGGCATGGTGAAATGGCGATAGGATTCGTACTGACCAGGGCTGTCAGGGGTACCCACAATTTCCTGATAGGTACTGCTGATAACAAAATCGGCTGCATTCATGGCAATCAGATCTGCGGTGAATTGCAGCGAGAAGTGATATTGATCCTCTAGGTCTTGCCAGTAGAGATTACTAAACAGGTACTTTGATTTTTCCAATGCGTGGGCAATGATGCCATGGGTGACCTTGAGGCGACGTGCCAGCAAAAATGCCACCAAGTTACCATCTGTATAGTTGCCAAGAATTAAGTCTGGGCGACCTTGCATTTGTGCAAGTAGTGCTTTCTCGGCATCGATCGCATAGGTTTCTAAATAACCCCAAATCTCGAAGCGGGAGATCCAGTTTTGGGTTTTATCAGGATTAAATTCTCGGAAAGGCACCCGCAGAATCCAGACATTGTCTGTGCCGTAAACCTTTTCCATTTCTTCGTTACAGCGGGTACCGTCACTGTTCGGAATGAGGCGACTCAGGATGGTGACCTTAGGCTCAATGCCGCTGCCTTCCAGCCCGGCAAGGCGCAAATCTTCCTGCAACTGCTTTTCCAAATTTCGGGCTTGGTCTAGCACATAGACAACTTGGCCACCCGTATCGGGCCGACCTAAAACTCCCTCTTGCCCAAACCAGCCATGAACCGACACCAGCACGATGCGGAAGATCATGGGCAGGCGCGACAGGAAGGCTTCTAGTGTTTGCGGATCGGGTGAGTCGAGCAGTTCATCAAGTAGCCCCAGAGTTTCCCATACTCGTCCGGCGGTGTTTCCCCAACCGGGCTCAAAGCCCATGGATTGCAGCTCAAACCGTAGATCGGTAAAGGCTTCTTCTGCAGAACGATTGCTCACGTATTGCAGAGCCCGCTTGACTTGAACGGAAAGCTGCTGGGGGCTTTGGATGCGTTCGTTGATTAGGAGCTGAACGCCATCGTGACGGTGCAGGCTGAGGAATTGGAAGAGCGTTTTTTGCCACTGTTGAGCGTATTGAAATAATTTGCTGGAGAGGTAGCGGTTCAGGAACTGTACACCCCGGCCAATATTCTTGGGATCTCGTACCAGGGGGGAGTAGTCGTAGAAGGGTTGGAAGTCAATTTCGAGCAGATCTCCTTCGTTGGGATGGGAGCGATTGACGGTGCGATCGCGCAATTGCAGCAGTTCCCTCACCGGCACCGGATCGATCGAGAGTTCTTCGCTCATGCGGTAGGCTTCTTCCGAAGCGATGCCAAACCGCAGCACAAAATATACGCTCTCGTTTTCAAAAATCATTTCTTGGGTGCAAGCAATTAGCTTGTTGAGCAGGGTTGTTGGCCCTGATTGCTTGCGTTCATGCACATTGGAATACTCGTCAAAAGCAATCAAAATTTCGTTGCGTAACCAATATCCTTTGTCTTGTTGTTGCCTCAGCTGATGGAGAAATTGTCGCAGTTCCGATCGCTCTTCACTTTCCAATACTGCATGTAATAATTCAGACATTATTCCTTTTTCCGTAATTCATCAGCATTGACCAGCAGGCAAACCAAGCGGTTTTGGCTTCAGCGGGAAAAGCAAAGAATGTGCTTTTCATAACATTCCAAAACCCTAGCTTGATAGAGCTGCCAGCACTTTAACTATCTTTTTCTAAACCCGTTACTCTTGAGATCTGCCGAAAGTTCAGGATTTCTCTATCTCTAGGAAATCGATCGTTGCATCGATTTTTGGTAAAAGTAGTGTGACACGTTGGTTTGTTTTATTGTGGCGAAATTTTTATTCATCACCGATTTGGATAACACATTTGTGGGCGATGACGCAGCCATGGCCCATTTGTCTGAACAGTTGATTCAACATCGGCAGCAGCATGGAACAACCATTGTGTATTCCACCGGGCGATCGCTCATCTCCTATCAGCAACTCCAGGCCGAGAAACAACTCATTGAGCCCGATGCCTTAGTCACTGGGGTGGGTACGGCGATCTATCGTCGCGGCCACGCGCAGCCTGATACAGCCTGGGCCGAAATTTTGAGCCAGGATTGGAACCGTGAGCAAGTTTGGGCGATCGCATCCCAATTTGATGACTTAACGCCGCAGCCCGATGCAGAACAAGGCCCGTTCAAGGTCAGCTTTTTTCTATCCGAGTTTGCTGCAAGTGTGCTGCCCAGGCTCAAGCAAACCTTGGCAGATGAGGGTTTAGCAGTCAAAGTCATTTATAGCGGTGGCAAAGACCTGGACTTGCTGCCCATTCAAGCCGACAAGGGCTTGGCCATGACGTTTGTGCGAGAGACCTTTGGGTTTGAGCCTCAGCGCACCGTTGCCTGTGGCGACTCAGGCAACGATCGCGCTCTGTTTGATAACCGGGCAGAGCACGGCATCATTGTGGGCAATGCCATGTCTGAATTGTTGGAATGGCATCACCAAAACCCGGCATCACACCGCTATTTGGCCAAGGGCCACTGCGCGGCTGGCATTTTGGAAGGACTGAGCCACTTTGGTTTTTTGCCAGTCGGGGCGATCGCCTCAAAGTCAGCAGGGGTAATGTTCTAGAAGCCGCCTTCACCACACATATCCACAACTATGAAACACAACCGTCAGCAGACTAGCGATTTGAGATAGACCTGTGGATTTGGGTTATCAGTGGTTAGCAGTAGAGCGCCTGAATCCATTCCCACTCGCGGGTTAGCCCTTCCGTTAGGGAAACTTGCGGTTGATATCCCAAAATGTTGGTCGCTTTGGTCACATCGGCTCCGGTGTGGCGGGCATCCCCCACGGCTTTTTCCACGTACTCGCGCCGAATCGGACGACCAACGATCGCTTCCATGGTGTCAATCACTTCCGTCAAGGCGACTCGGCTTCCGCCACCAATGTTAAACACTTCGCCTGCGGCCTCAGGCACTTCGGCGGCAGCCAGGTTTGCGGCGATCGCATCACTCACGAATGTATAGTCACGGGTTTGGCTGCCGTCGCCATAAATTCGAATGGGGCGATCGTCCAATACTGCCTTAAAGAAGAGATGAAATGCCATATCTGACCGTTGGCGTGGGCCATACACCGTAAAGTAGCGAAGAATAGCCGTAGGCACGCCAAAATTTTGATAGTAAACCCGACACAGATGTTCTGCGGCGAGCTTGGTAATGCCATAGGGTGACACCGGCTGAGGACAAAGGGTTTCAACCGTGGGCAAGGTTTCGGCATTGCCATACACAGACGATGACGAGGCAATCACAATTCGTTTTAAGTTAGGCGCGGTTTTGGCTGCTTCTAGCATTACCTGCGTCGCATTAATGTTGCGCTCGGTATATAGCCGAAAGCCGCTGCCCCAACTGGCTCGTACGCCGGCCTGCGCGGCCTGGTGAAATACGACATCTGCATCTTCTAGCAGCATGGCCCAGTTGAGGCTTTCTATATCGGCCTCAATCAAGTGAAAGTTGGGATGGCGTTCTGCCGTGTCAATGTTTTTATGCTTAAGTGCTGGATTGTAATAGTCATTGAAGTGGTCGATACCAATGACGCGATCGCCCCGGTGCAGCAAAGCCTCGACCAAATGGGAGCCGATGAAGCCCGCCGCGCCCGTCACAATGCTGGTACCCATTACACCACTCTCCCACCCAAAACCAGGATGCTATCAAGATTGATTGCGATCGCCCATGATCATGCGATCGCACATGCCATTTGCGGATTGGGCATAAAAATGCAACCCACCCGCCAAAGCAAAGAACAATATTACACCGCCCGTTTACTTTCGGAAAAGATGCAATAGGACAGCATTGCAACTGGCAGAAGCGTGAAAGAATTGATTTTTCTAAATAGGATTTACGAATCTGTGAGTAACGATTCTAGCTCTACCCTCATCGACTCAATATCGGCAACACGGGCAACCAGTAGATTTTCGTGGCCCGCATCTTCAAGACGGTGCTGCCAGTGCCGCACCTGTTCAGCGTTATGAATCCAAAAGTGAACGACGCTATCCACAACACGGTCTAAATTCCAGCCTCGACGCGGCAGCGTCATTTCAGCCGATGCCAAAAAAGCATCTAGCGTACATCGCTCAGATGCCAAGTATTCTGCACCTTCGATGGGCTGCTGCGCTAATCGAAACTGATGGTTAAACAGGTGAAGAATTGGAGCGATTCCAATGAGTTCAAATGTGTAATTCATCATCAATGGAGCTTCATAAAATCAAAACAACAAACATGCTGCGACGATAGCAAGAGGAACTTCGCATCCACGGCTTAGAAGGGGAAAATTCCAGTTAACCTGGAACGTCGAGGGTTCGGTTAAACAAGTTTTTCAAGTTTTTATGGATACGGTGATAGCAAATTGATGATAAAAAATCTACCGTTAGATATCTTTTTTGATGTTGTCTAGCACACACTTTGGCCTAGTTTCTCAGCAGTTAGCTGGGCTATCGCCAAGGGCTGAAATACAAATCCGGACGATCTGCCAACTAGACCGTCCGGATTAGGAAGGGAATATGAAGGGCAGTTGCCCAATTTGTTTGTTTGCTAGGAAATGGGAAGATCTCAGTATTTTTACCGAGATTTTGCTCCAACGGGAAGTGCGGGTGGCCGCGATTGCTGGGTGGGCTCACGCAGCATAATGGTACGCCGCAGCGAGTCAACTCCCGACAGCTCAACCGATGCTTGCAGCAGAATCGACAGGCTGAGCAAATGACCACGCCTTAACCGAAACGACAAGCCTGTGCAGGTTTGAGAGTTGGCGCGATCGCTGGCCCATCGATGATGGGTGTCAATATCGGCCCTGAGGTCTTGGGCAAGCTCTAGCAATCGCCGCCGAGCGATCGCCAAATAAACATCGGCCATGTGCTGGTCGTGCTTTCGGCACGATAGAGCCGCGTTGCTCAAGCATTCATGAATTAGGAGATAGCCAGTTATTTTTGAATCTCTCATGAGTTAGAGGTAGCACAGCAACCTAATCCGTACACGCCATCTATCTAAGAAGATGTTTGAGCAGTATCGAAATGCTAAGGTTGTCCCTTGGTATTTCCCAGCTTGTGGAGGCTTACCCACAGGGTTAGTGTGGGGGACTTTCAAGCTATTGCCAACTTGGATGGGGAACGCCGGGGCAGTGGAATAGCACTGACTACTTTGATAAACACCCTCTAAAACTAGAGGACTCGCAAATTGCGATACTCTATCTAGCCTCATTTCGATCGCTGGGCGCATCGGTGGAAACCGTTGATTTTTGCCAATGGATATAAATTTCCCACCCTGCTTTAAGAAGTACAGGACTTACGCAAGCCCACCAAATATAGTGTGTTGGTGTTGTGTGTGGGGTGCTTCGCACCCCACACACAACACCAATGCGTAAGTCCTGAAGTAGATGTGGTTGTAGAGCAGGTACGTAGGGATGGGCGGCAAAACAGTTTGCGTAGCGATCGCCACTGTCAACTTGGGAATCCTGAAGCACACTAGAAGAAAACGAATGCATAATCCTCGCAATCCTGCTACATTCCGTCCCTGAAGCGGCAAAACTAAGATTATTAGAAACGGTTCATTGCCATATTGCTGTTGATTCCTGCCTCTATGCCCTGCCCATCAGTTTCTCCCGCATCCCAAATTCTGGTTATTGTTCATCAAGAAACTTCTACTCCTGGCCTTGTGGGGCAACTGCTCCAAAACCAAGGCTACAGACTAGATATTCGCTGTCCGGCTATTGGTCATGAGTTGCCTCCAACTTTAGAGCAGCACGCCGCAACGATCGTTTTTGGTGGCCCCATGAGTGCCAATGATGATTGTGAACTACCGTTTATTCGGACTGAGCTGGCATGGGTAGAAAAGGCGATCGCCTCCCAAAAGCCATTCTTGGGAATTTGCCTGGGTGCCCAACTGTTGGCTCGGGTACTGGGTGCTACAGTAGAGCCTCACCCAGAAGGCATGATGGAGATTGGCTACACCCCCATTCAACCCAACCCCCAAGCTGCTAAAGCCTTTAATAAGTTAGAGCAAGTGTACCAGTGGCATCGCGAAGGCTTTAACCTGCCAAAGGGAGCAACCTTGCTGGCTCAAGGAACCACCTTTGCGAATCAGGCGTTTTGCTATGGCCGCGCTGCCTACGGTCTACAGTTCCATCCCGAAATTACCGAAACCATGATTAGTGAGTGGGCTAACCGTGCTGCCGAGTATCTAGAGCGCCCCGAAGCCCAGCCTCTAGCCACTCAGCTTGCCAAACATGCCATTCACGGTGTTCAGGTAGAATCCTGGCTTAACAGCTTTTTGCAGCATTGGGTCAATACGCCCGCCCGTACAGCTTAATGCTGGTTTGTCGCTGTTCTAAACGGGTGGAGGGTTGATGTGGAAAAACCTGAGTTATGGATAAGAAAGGGAGGGACTGGATAAGCTGAGCTTTAAGAGAAACATCAGCAGAGCCCCTCCTATGACTAGTTTAGACGAAGTGTTTTGTGACATCGACGACTTTTGCCAACGCTTCGAACCCTCATGGCAACAGACGCTGCTAGCAAGCGGAACGCAGCAACGACAGCGGCAACGAAGTCTATGCCTCAGCGAAATCATGACGA
>NZ_JBNXVR010000064.1:0-23352 GCF_050565595.1 Leptolyngbya sp. AN02str
TACGGATAGGATTGGCAATCTTTGGCAGACGAGTCATGATGAGCACCCATTCGGCTACATCCAGCCTAAAATCTGCACAAGCTCAACATAACAGGCTTTTAGCTTCTCTTTATAAATCAGCTCTAAATAAATTTAGGATTTAGGATTTTCATAAATCCCCCACTCCTCAATCTCTCTATTTTGCAAGGTTCTTTCGGCAAGAGTCATTTCATTAGGAGTACCCACAACCGTGACAAGATAATAACCCCGCATTACGCGATCGCTATAGACCTTCGCTCGCTCTTCAGGGATTCCTAAACCATTCAGGATACCAATCAGCTTTCCGGTGGCTGCACCCATCGTACCTCCTATGAGGGTAGACACAATGGTCATCGCTTCTCCAGCCAGTACTAATGAGCCAATGCCAGGAATGGCCAGCGCACCTACCCCCACTAATAAGCCTGTAACGCTACCTAACGTACCTCCCACAATTACGCCTGTAGAAGCTCGTTCATTAGCCTTGTTGCTGACGTTAGCACCTGCTACATCGCTTTGTGAGGGAATATCTTGAGCAATTACAGAAACTCTACTCATGTCAAATCCCGCCGCCTCCAACGCACGAAATGACTTTTCTACATTTTGTAAATTCGCAAAGACTCCGATTGCACGCTGATGATTATAAGTAGTCATGGTGGCTATTCTTGTCTTTCAAACTTAAACAAATTAAAACTCTAATTCTGGACAATTATCACTTGTTATTCAACAGGAACTTATATGTAAAAAGAATTAAAATTACTGATAAAAACAGGTTAATTACGAATGGTGAATACTCTATATAAGTTGGCTAACAGCAATTCATGTATTATAGCGTTTCTCAATTAGAAAAAAGATGCGTGTAGAGAAATAGTTTTCTTATATGATTCAATCAGAAACTGCTTCGGCAAATAGTCCTTTACTTCCAGAGGAGGCAAAAAGTGGAGCTTTTTGGTATCCGATTTGTTGGCATTAATCCTGAAAACGGACAGAAACTACTACTAACTATTGCCTTTATTATCATCATTTGGCTGTTGCAGCGTTTAGCGAAAAGTCTGACGAAGCGATGGTTGCGTAGAAGACAGAATGAGCGCTTACAGTTTTGGGCACGTCAAGCTATTAACTTGCTCTCAGCCATCGTGTTATTGGTAAGTTTAGTCTCAATTTGGTTTGACGATCCGACTCGTCTTGCAACAGCCCTTGGTTTAGTTACAGCAGGTTTGGCATTTGCGTTGCAAAGGGTTATTACAGCACTGGCAGGTTATTTTGTCATTCTGCGCGGCAACACGTTTAATGTGGGCGATCGCATCACAATGGGCGGTGTGCGGGGGGATGTCATTGCACTGGACTTTATCCAAACCACCATTATGGAAATGGGACAGCCCGCCTCTATTGCAGAAAGTGCTGATCCGGCAATGTGGGTCAAAAGCCGCCAATTTACAGGTCGGATTGTCACTGTAACCAACGACAAAATTTTTGATGAGCCAGTCTATAATTACACGCGGGACTTCCCCTATCTCTGGGAAGAAATTAGTATCCCGATCACCTATACTGCCGATCGCCACCGTGCCGAACAGATTCTCCTAGAGTGCGCCGATCGCTACACTATCAAAATCAACGAAATGAGCCAGGAAGCCTGGCAGCATATGCAGTACCGCTACGCAATTAAACCCGTTGATCTGACACCAAAAGTATATTATCGAATTACTGACAACTGGCTGGAACTGACAGTACGATTTGTCGTTGGGGAACACGCTATTCGTGACCTGAAAGATGCAATGAGCCGTGACATCTTAACCTTATTTGATGAAGCTGGAATTGGTATTGCTTCTGCAACTGTTGATATTGTGGGATTTCCATCCTTACGGGTAAAAAACAACTCTTAAATCTCTAGAAATTAGAACTATCCTCAATATACAAAAAACCAAGCATTCCTAGGAAAAGCAGCCCTCCTCCAAAGGTTAGAAGACCAATAATTGGACTGATTTTCCAATCAATCAACATAAGCCAACAGAAAACAATATTTGCCAGGAACAGAGTCGCAATCAAACGTAGCGCTTTAAAAAAACTCATAGATCAGAAGTAAATATGGATTGAAACGATGTTTAGCTCTAGTGATGTTTACGCTGTCTCTTTTGAGATGGTGGGTTCCATCTTTGTTCTAGTTTGTCTACAAAGTGGTGTAGACGATACTGACGGTAGGCTTTAAGAAAGATGAGAAACAGAACTACTAGTGCAATCGTTCCTGATCATCAGTGATATAACTCCAGAACGGATGCAGTAATCTGCCTGGCAAGTAATGGGTGATGCTGGCGAAGTGGAGTTCATTTGTAAAGATGTAGAAAGTTCAGATTACATCTTGGGTTCACCGAACATTAGAAACTATGGATTTGTCACAAGAATATGTAAGTTTGCCTGGTCAGCAAGATGCTCAATCAATTGGTTTATCAGAGGGCGCGAAAGAGGTTTACGCCAGGTTGACTTGCCAGGTTTACCAAGAACGATTTGAGTGATGTAATAAGTTTTAGCCGTACGGGCGATCGCAGTTGGAATATCATCATCCTTAACCTGTAGAAACTTGCCTCGAAGATCCTGACAAAGTTGCTCACAGGTATTGATATAAAGTGCTTCTGACTTGGATAGGGAGCGATTGGGATCGTTGATAACTAACGCATAAAGCGGTGCATTCATCCGATTGGCTAAATCAGCGCCTCGCCTCAGTAGCCGAATTGAGTGAGGTGCCATAGACAGGCAAACCAATACTCGTTCATGGATGCAACACGGAGGATTAGCACTTTCGATCGCGTTTCCACTTAAACGTGATGCTTCACGCATTCCTTCTTGCTCAACCCTATCCGCAATGCATCGCAACGCTAACTCTCGCAGCATTACTAAACTCTGCCATTGAAAGACCGTTTGAAGAGATTGCTCTACCGTCTCAGACGGGTAGATGTTCCCAACTTGGAGCCGCTTCTGCAATTTCTCTGGAGTAACGTCAACGATGACCACTTGAGACGCTTCATCAAATAAGCGATTGGGAATCGTTGCTTTTACGATGATACCTGGAACCTTTGTCACAACATCTTTTAACCGCTCCAAGTCCTGAATATTAATAGTAGAGTAAACATCAATTCCCGCTGCTAAAAGCGCCTCAACATCCTGATATCGATATTCATAGTCAACCCCAGAGAAATTGGTATGGGCTAATTCATCAACCAGTACAAGTTGAGGTTGACGAGCCAAAATAGTGCTCGTGTCCATTTCGTGAAAAATGATTCCACATTGAGTGATCGCCTTTCGGGGTATGATTTCCATCCCTTGGGCTTTAGCGATAGTTGCAGGGCGATCGTGAGCTTCTAATAGCCCAATCACAACATCTTTTCCCTGATGCTTAAGCTGCTGCGCTTCCTCAAGCATTTTGTAAGTTTTGCCGACACCAGGAGCTATGCCAATAAAGATCTTGTGCTTGCCCCGGCGAGTTGTACAGGAGTAAGAACTATCCAACACGGTTGAAATAGAATTATGCATCGTTCAATTCTTCAAAAATCACTGTTTTGCAGATAATTTTTCATAAGCTGTTTAGCATGATGAGTTGTATCTGCTGTACCACTCACAATTAGGAGGTACTCACCTTGTGCTACTCGTTTGGCATATTGGTTAAGCTGACGTTGAGCAATTTTCAAGCTAATTCCTGCTCCAATCATGCCACCTGAGATTGTACAGAACAAACCACTAGAGAAAATGTAAATGCATTTGGAAAGCAACATTGCTCCGCTAACACCAGGCATCGCTGTAACACTCAACCCTAGTGCAAATCCAATAATCCCGCCCAGTGTATTGCCAATTAACCAACCCATTTTGAAGGCTCCACCATCGCCAATAAAAACCCTTGCAGATACACACTTCCTATGCTCTACAGGATAAGCATTGTGATTGTCTGAGTTATGGTTAAACTCATCGTTATGGTTAAACTCATCACAAGCCATCCACTCTTTGCCAACGATCAAAACGTTTGCCCTGGAAAAACCAGCCAGAATTAGCTGATTAAATGCTTGAATTGCTGATTCGTAGTTTGGAATGACAAAAATAGCGCGACAGTTTTGATCGTTCCTTTCAATTCTTCTGTTTGAAATTATAGAAAGAGCCATTTGCGCCCCCAAATGGGATACTGGTGAGTGTTGCTCAGGTGTTTCAGTCATGGGGGTCTCTGCCTGGAGATAGGGACGATCATTTCAAGTTGGAAGAGTTAAACGTGTCGAAATTGTTGGATGCAGGATCAGCATTTGGCGATCGCCAGTTCTGCGTTTCTACTGGTGATGGGTTGGACGCTTGCTCAAAAGTAGAAATGAACACAATCAAGGACGCGAAGCCGAGACAAGACAATATAAAACACGACAGAAAAAAGAACACAAAATTGATGGCATTTCGCGTTTCGTGGTTCGCTACTGGAGCGGCATAGTTCTGCATCTTGTTCATAAAGCTGCTCCGACTTCTACTGGAACTTTTACATCGTTTCGTTGAAAATAGTTCCTTTTGATTGGGCTGTGTTGCTGTGCCAGCAAGACGCGGAGTTAAGAATGCGGCAACGTTGTAGGCAAAGCTTGAGGTCTCAGTTTCGGGTTTCAAGAAATACCAGGTTTGATGATTCTCCTGATACCTCTTTTTTGAGGTATCAATTTGTTGAGGTTGCCTCCAAGGGAAATCTGATTGTTCTGGTTGTGTGGATGATGTCTCTAGATCAGCCAAAACTTCTGTGGCTGACTGATATCGTTGTCTCGCTACAGGCTCTATCATCTTGCGGAGAACCATTTCAAGAGACAAACTAATCGGCTCTGATAAATACTCCTGCCATCTCCAGCAACTGTCGCCACCGTCGTATAGTTCAAATGGCGACATCTGCGTCAATAGGTGTAAGCAGGTGACTCCTAAACTGTATAAGTCACTCGTGTAGTCAACCTGACCCCTAATTTGCTCTGGTGCAGCATATTCGGCACTCCCAATCAGAGTTTCCGTGCTGGCTTGATGGATCGACGTAAGGCGTATGGCGGAGCCAAAATCAACCAGAACCAACTCTCCTTGCTTTCCATCCTGACTGGAGTGGAGTTTATGTGGAGGAGTCTTGCAACGAATAATGTTAGCAGGCTTGATATCACGATGAACAATGTGGCGATCGTGTAGATATTGCAGAACGGGCAGCAGTTCTTGAAGAATAGATCGAACCTCACACTCCTTAAACAGTGCACTACATGTCTCTCGCTCAAGCGTCCGCCCGTCAATCCATTCCTGCACAATAAACGCCTGATGATTTTGGACAAAAGTGTCAATAAATGCGGGAATTTGAGGGTGTTCGCCTAGCTGGCTGAGATATTGCGTTTCCTGCTGAAACACGTGTGCTGAGTGTGGGTAAGGAATTGTCTCATATTCTAGGGACAGTTGCTTAACTACGCAAAACGAAGCTGGATCTTGCTGTTGATCAACTGCCAAAAATGTTTTACCAAGACTTCCTTGACCTAACAGCTTAATGATGCGGTAACGACAATTGAGTGATGAACTAGACTGACCAAGAAGCATATCGCCCCCAGCAAATTTGAGCGGCTGTACTGGCACATGGGAGAGAATAAACAGCCATAAAAAGGCCAGCAACCGTTTCTTTGCCAAACAGTTGCTAACTAGAGCAATCCTATTTGATTTGTGAGAGGGGTGCAGGGGGGGAACCCCTGCGTGGGGGCACCGCCCCCACACCCCATTCTCACAACCGATTTAGGATTGCTCTAGATCTAGATGCCTATGATTAGATCTTGAAATTATCAGACAACGATTACAAGGTATAGACGATATAAATTGATGTTTATTGTGGCTCTATACCTGATATACCCTTCATGTTACCTGCACAAAATTATCACTTAAGGAACGAAGCACACTTCTCTGTAGTCTGAGTGCGATCGAATTGCGTTACAGGTATGTATACCCATCACGTATATCCCGGATATATTGTTTTGCACAGATTTGCATTGCTATGATCGCACCATCAATTGAATAGGTCAGCCTAATTTAATCCTTCTTCAGTAGCAAGTGATTGAGAAGTGATTGAAGCGGAGGAACCATTGCTTGAGGCAAACTTTTTTGGGGCAAACCTTTTTGGGAGAGCATCTCTCAGCTCTAGCCCGTCAGCTAACTCCGTCGGCATTGAGGGGAGACTGAAGAGTCAGCATTTAATTAGATAATCTGATTTTGTCAGTGTCCTTAGTAAGTCGTTGTTCACTTCACTGTAGCTGCTTTCAGCGTTGATAGAAAGGTAGAACTCCTTTTCCTTGCATTGGCGTTCTTTGCCATGCATACGCGATCGCGCTGCAGATGTTTTCAACCTTGAAGGGCAAACTTTACCATGTTTTCAGTATCAGTTAATCGCATTGCACTTATTTCCGTTGATGGCGATCCGGCAGCAGAGATCGGGCAAGAAGAAGCCGGAGGGCAAAACGTTTATGTCCGGCAGGTGGGTCAGGCATTAGCTCAACAAGGGTGGCAGGTTGATATGTTTACTCGGAAGACTAGCCCGACTCAGCCTGCAATAGTGGAGCATTCAGCGAACTGTCGCACCATTCGTCTGGTAGCTGGGCCACAGGAGTTTATGAATCGCGATCGCCTGTTTAGCCATCTACCTGAATTTGTGCAAGCATTTCAAATATTTCAACACCAGCAAGGAATTCAGTATCCCCTAGTGCATACCCACTACTGGTTATCCTCCTGGGTTGGAATGCAGCTAAAGCGGCATCAGCCGCTCACACAAGTACATACTTATCACTCACTGGGCGCTGTTAAATACCAGTCTATTTCCAAGCTTCCCGAAATTGCTGATACCCGGTTAGCGGTCGAGAAAGCTTGTCTGGAGACAGTGGACTGTGTAATTGCAACCAGCCCCCAAGAAGAGCAACAGCTTCGTACCCTGGTATCTTCAAAGGGGCAAATTTACATGATTCCATGTGGGACTGACTTAGAGCGATTTGGGCGTGTTTCACGACTCACGGCTCGGCATCATCTAGGCATCGACCCTTATGCGCCCGTCGTTCTATATGTGGGACGTTTTGATCCGCGCAAGGGAATTGAAACCCTGGTACGTGCGGCAGCTCGTTCTCAATTCTGCCACTACGGACTCCAATT
Organism: Leptolyngbya sp. AN02str; assembly: GCF_050565595.1. Classification (NCBI taxonomy): domain Bacteria; kingdom Bacillati; phylum Cyanobacteriota; class Cyanophyceae; order Leptolyngbyales; family Leptolyngbyaceae; genus Leptolyngbya; species Leptolyngbya sp. AN02str. The sequence goes on from NZ_JBNXVR010000064.1 coordinate 7,171, forward strand.
AATCATTGGTGGCGGCAGCCGTCCTGGTCAAAGTGATGGGCTTGAACGAGAGCGAATTGAGAACCTGGTTACATCTCTTGGGTTGGCAGATTGCACAGAGTTTCCAGGACGCTTGGATGAAACACTACCTCTCTATTATGCGGCGGCTGATGTCTGTGTCGTGCCCAGTCACTATGAGCCGTTTGGTTTGGTTGCCATTGAAGCAATGGCAAGCCGTACTCCTGTTATTGCCAGCCAGGTCGGGGGATTGCAATTCACGGTCATTCCACAAGTGACGGGGCTACTGGTTCCTCCCAAAGACGATACAGCACTTGCAATTGCAATGGATCAGGTTCTGAGCAGTCCAAATTGGCGAAACCAGATGGGTGAGGCAGGGCGAATGCGAGCTGAAATCGCCTTTGGTTGGAATAGTGTTGCCTCCAGGATGAGTCAACTTTACAGCACCTTGCTGTCTCAGCCATCGTTCGCTCACAAGCCTACTCCTGTTGCCGCATGAAGATATTTTTGCTAGCGAGCAATGCATTGTTCAAGATGAAACAGGTTTTCCTCAATTTTGTCAGATCTAGTCTTCTAATCCTGGATGTGAGCTTGTTTACGACGGCTGTAACTCTGTTAGCTCATATAGATTCCGTTCAAACAAGCCCTCTCCAGCGCTCTACACCAGCGGCTTTACCAATGTCTGGATTAGGAGATGACAATCTGGGTGGTATGAGCTTAGTCGGTGCTACTGGGTTAGTAGGAGTGATGGGGCTAGCCATTTTAGAGCGAAGACGACAAGTTGCTGTGAGAAGAGATGGTTTGCACAGCGATGCGTTAGAAACGGACACCGAATCCAGTTAAAAAAGTTGCAGTAGGAACGGTAAGGAATGACTACCAGAGATGAATTTCTCTATTCGCGATCGCCCTATCGCGGTCAAGCTAACCCTGCGAATCTAGTATTTAACGCAAATTTGCAAGAGTTTGCCCAGCGCACTGGCTACATTGCCAACCTGGAAACTGGCGGAAAAATCTCTACTGAAGAAGCTTATCAGAGTCTCAAAGCTCTTTGGCAACAGTTTGAATTTGCGAGCCAGCAGTTAGGAATTGACGACACGTTTTCTTCCACATCCCATTTGTGAGATGAATAAGCAACCCCTATGAGCATTACCTACTTGAGAGATCGGGCACGGGAAATTCGCCACGCCCGTACAGAGGCAGAGTGTGAAGCTCTATTAGAAGAGCTGGCTTACTACTTCAACATCATTGCATCTGGAGAGCGTTTGACTACGGAACATAGGCAAAAAGTCTTAAAAAGACTGTGGCATTTACGAGTCAACGCTAGCCGCAAAATTTGCCCTAGATAAGCATTGAACCATTGACAATTTCAACTATCTTGAGTAGAAATGAAACCCAAAGAGACTGTTTTTGTGATTCCAACTTACCGACTACGAGACGTAGCGGAAACCGTTGAGAAATACGACGATAACTTCTGGACCAATGGACACGCTCCTAAAATCATCGTCTTTGATGACTCAAGTTTGGCAAATCACGAGAAGTATTATCCGCTTTTAGAGGGAACTAAAACAGTTAATGAGATCTTTTACGTTGGGCCTCGTGAAAAAGAGGAGTTTATTAACTTCCTGAATGAGAGACTGCGCGATCGCAAACTGGAGTCATTGGTCAGGAACCTATTTCGTCCCAGCTATGGCGGCAATCGTAATTTCACATTGATGTACACGTTGGGGCATCTGATGATCAGTTCAGATGATGATATGCGACCCGACGCACTCATTGAAACCAGTCCAGAATCCTTAGCTACTGAGGAAATTTGCCGGGGTAAATTGTTTAAACCTCAGGAAAACGGGTATGTTCATCGATCCTTTGACTTACTCACCGCGTTTGAAGATGTTTTGGGGAAAAGAGTCAGTCAGGTGCCAGAGAACTATGAGATCGGTGAGTTTGTTGTTGATACTACGATGGAGCTAGAAACCAACACAACAAAAGGTTACTTTCGAGAGAATTCTCTGTTGTTGAAGGAAGGAGAAATTTCAGAGGATGCAGTGGTCAAAATAGCCCAAACGTTTCGCACAGGAACGAATGACATTGACACGCTCGATTTCGTTCATATGTATCTCAACAATGAAGAGCAGCTTTGTCCCGATGATTTGAATGAGCTATATGTTCTCATTAATTTCAGACCCGTTGTGACAAACAAAAACTGGCGAATGGACTGTGGAGTCGCTGGATATGACAATCGCTTGGGTTTACCTCCTTTCTTTCCAACTCGGCTAAGGTTTGAAGATTATATCTATCGCCTGTGGATACAGCAAGATAACATTTTAGCGGCACATGTTGATGCGGTTCAAAACCACGTTAGAAATAACTACATGCGGAATCCGTTGGTCAGTGAGATCTTTAATGAAGAAATCTCTAATTTACTGAAGCGAAAGATTAAAGACAGCCTGTACCAGATAGATGATCTTGGTATCAAATTTGACTATTACGGTGAAGTTACCTTACAAGATTCGGAAGAGATTCTCGATAGAATCGCCGCAATCCATACGAAGATTCTCATGACTGCGAAGGCAACTCAGAATGAGGAGAGGAGGCGATCTCTTCAAAGATTTGCCGACAGTTTATTCCGAGTATTTTATGGATTTGAGCCAGACTTTTTTCAACAAAACGTTTCCAGAATTGTTGATGACGTAGTTAGCCAATTTCATGCTGCATTAGAGATACGGCCAACGCTTGTTGAAATTTGTTATTTCCAGAAAGACAGGCAAGATTTGCCGCAAACCAGAGTTAAGAACCACAAGCTAAAGTCCAGGAATGGTTATAAGGCTGTGGTTTAACTTGATCTACACAGTTTAGAGGGAGGGGAGTAGGGCTTTGTCCTGCACCCCTTTTTTATCTAGTGTTGGGTTCTTCAACCAGGTTTCGGTTTATTGCCTGTCGTTGTCGTTACGGCAAAACCCAGCCCTTCTGAACGGCAATTAGAGCTGCTTGAGTGCGATCGTGTACTTCTAGCTTTTGTAGAATGGTGTGGACGTGAACTCGCACTGTTCCAGGAGCAATATAAAGTATTGTAGCAATTTCCTTATTGCTTTTGCCTGCCGCCATCAATGCCAAAATTTCATGCTCGCGGCTAGTCAGTGGATCGTCTAATGCTTCTGGCGGAGTTAGATTTGAAACTAGGCGATCGCCTGCAAAGGCAGCCTGCAATTCTTGAGTTGCTACCCGATCCCACCAGGAGGCTCCTGCTGCAACAGAGCGAATTGCCAAAATTAGCTTCTCTGCTGCAATTCCTTTGAGGCAATAACCCTGTGCCTTTGCTTCAATTAACCGAGCAATCAGGGGTTTCTGAGAATGCGAGGTGAGTGCTAAGACTGGAAGTTCGGGTTGCTGCTGCTTAATCTGACGGCAAGCCTCAACCCCGCCGATACCCGGTAGCCCAACATCTAGAACCACAACATCCAGCGGATGGCGCTTAACTAACTCAACGGCCGTTTCGCCGTCTTCTGCTTCAGCGGCTACTTCTAGTCCGTCTTCTTGCTGCAGACGCATTGAAAGACCCAGACGAAACAGTTCATCGTCTTCCACTAACAAGATTTGCAGCGGATTAGGTTTGATCATTTCGCAACAGGTGAAGCATTCGCTAAGTAGGCGGGTAGGCGAAACCCAAAGGTGGCACCTTGAGGAAGATGCTGTTCTGCCCAAATTGTACCGCCATGTGCTTCAATAATCTGCCGAGAAAGATAGAGTCCCAGTCCGGAGCCTTTGGGCTGGCGATCGCCACTTCCTTGATAAAACCGCTCAAATAGCAGCGGCAGGTCGTTCTTAGAAATGCCTTGACCGTTATCGATGACTTTAACAACGTGAGTCGTATCGCGGGAAGCCATGACGACTTCAACCTTTTTCCCTCGTAGAGAGTGATAGATTGCGTTTGAGATTAAATTGACAAAGACCCGCTGCAATTGCAGCATATCTCCATGCACCCACAACGATCGACGAAAGTTAGAATCATCAAACGTCAACCGGATTTGAATCTGTCGGGCGGAGGCGAGGTTGGTTAAGGTGGCGATCGCCTCTTCTGCCACCTTAACCAGATCAACGGGCTGGCACTGCAACTGCAAACCCTCTGTGTCATTGCGGTATACGTCTAAGAGCGTTTCTACCAGTTGCAGGGTTGTCTGATGACTACGACTCATGATATCCAGCACTTTTCGCTGAGAAACGGTGATTGGCCCAAACTTCTCCTGGCGAAATGCGGTGAGGGTTTCAATTGCACCCAGTAATGGTGTTTTTAGGTCATGCGTTAAAGTTGAGGCAAAGTCTTCTCGCACCTGGGCAAGTTCTTCCTGTGCCAACAGCTTCATCTGTTGCCGAATGATTGCTTCCTCGTAATATCGATTGCGATCGCTGAGCCACCCTGTCACAATTAAGGCAATTACCGCAATGAGGCGATTGGCAACTGTGGCTAAGGTCACTGGCTCTAGCCCAGGAATGACCAGATTTAGAATTGTCAATGTGACTGCAACAGATGTCACTAGAATGGTTGCTCTACGGCCCAACCGGGCACTCGTGAGCAGCACCGCCCCAATGTAAAGGTAGCCAAATACATAGGGCGGCGGTGTAGAAAATTCTAAAGCAATGACCAGAACAAACATACTAATAACTAACCACTGAATCACAGAGGGCGATTGCTTGAAGTAATTTGCTTTCGGTTGATTCAGTAAGTGTCGCAGCATTTTAATTTCAGTATTAGAAGCTATTAAACATAAGTTGGCACAACTTCAACGTCCGATCGGAATAAAAGAAAACGTTTAGGTGCAATTTATATCCTTGATATAAATACAGAGCGCTCACGCTAAACGCTTTTATATATCTGTGTTTATATCAAACTGTCTAGCTTTAGCTTAAATTGGTTTTTATACCTTGTCCTTACAAGCAAAAAAGCTTAAATATTGAGATTGAAACGGTTCTCTCTACTGCTCAGGTTACTGAACGGAAAGATGGCTACAGTGTTTCATTCGGTGTAGAAATGGCTTCTTCAGGGCATAAGGTGGATGAGATTAGGATTCAATTCGACAGCCTGCACTGCCGACAGTGTCTCAGTGCTGTGCAGAACACGTTGCCTGCCCCATGCATATTCTGGGTTTGATTCGTGATAACAACGTGATTGTAGCGGCTGAAAACCCAACTGTGCTTGATCAAGATGTATTGATTGTCGTGTCGCTTGATTCATCACTGGTGCCTCTATTAAAGGTTCACTTGAAGAAAGTCAAATCCTCCTCCTAGCATACTGCGTGTCATCCGTTGGATAAACTTTCCCCATCAACCTGAGTACTTGACCTGAATGGGTAATTCTGCAATGTCCATTGATGATTTCTACCGCTTTGTAGGGGGAGAATCAGTCCTACTCGGTAAAAGGGTTGTAGAAACGAAGGCGAATTCCCAAGTTCTAATGTTTGATGTTTCAGTCTTCTATTTTTAGTTGTGATTTCAGCTTATGTTGGAAGGATTTCTTCAAATTGGCATATACCTACTACTCCTGATAGTAGTTTCACCTTTCTTTGGAGCCTACATGGCTCATGTTTTTCTGGGACATCGAACCTGGCTTGACCCAGTTATGCGTCCAGTAGAGCGGGTGATGTATGGCTTAGGTGGGTTGCAAGTACAGGAATCTATGACGGGATGGCAATACACTCGCGCGGTGCTGTATAGCAACCTAGCGATGTTTATCCTGGTGTTCCTCATTTTTATGTTCCAGGGTGTGCTGCCTCTTAATCCCACAAATCTAGATGCTCCCACCTGGGATTTGGCACTGCATACGGCAATTTCCTTTGTTACCAACACGAACCAACAGCACTATTCGGGTGAAACGACCTTTAGCTATGCCAGTCAGGCGTTGGCGTTGGGCTATCTGATGTTTACCTCAGCAGCAACGGGAATTGCAGTGGCGATCGCCTTCATTCGGGGCTTAACCGGTAGACCGCTGGGTAACTTTTACGCCGATGTCACGCTCTCCATTACGCGAATTTTGCTGCCCATTTCCATTGTGGGAGCGATCGTTCTGGTAGCTCTGGGAATTCCTGAAACCTGGGCTGGGCCTGCGGTTGCAACGACTTTGGAAGGAGCAACCCAGTACATTGCACGGGGACCTGTCGCCCACTTTGAGATCATTAAGGAATTGGGTGAAAACGGAGGCGGCTTCTTTGGGATTAACTCTGCTCACCCGTTTGAGAACCCCAATGGTTTGACCAACATGATCACTTGTTTCATCTTGGTTTGCATTCCGGCGGCACTGATCTTCACCTATGGCATTTTTGCTAACAGTAAGAAGCTAGCCTGGCTGTTGTTCTGGATGGTCTTTATTTTCTTCACGGTACTGACCGTTGCTACAGCCATTGAGGAATACCAGGGCAACCCATTAGTCAACTCAGTTTTAGGTGTCACCCAGGCTCCTAACCTGGAGGGGAAAGAGGTTCGCTTTAGCTGGGCATTAACTGCGCTATGGGCGATCGCCACAACAGGTACGATGTGTGGTGCCGTGAATGGAATGCATGACTCGCTCATGCCCACAGGGGGCTTTTCAACGCTGTTCAATCTCTTCTTGCAAATCGTTTGGGGTGGACAGGGTACCGGAACTGCCTATCTGTTTGTGTTTGTGATTCTGACTGTGTTTGTCACCGGATTGATGGTAGGACGAACTCCTGAATTTTTGGGACGCAAGATCGAAAAGCGGGAGATTGCCTTAGCTAGCGTGATTTTGCTGGTTCACCCAATCGCCATTCTCATCCCCAGTGCCATCACAATGGCGTTTGCCGGGACGGTAGGAGTTCCCGATTCAGATACTCTCGCAGGCATCTCCAACCCTGGTTATCACGGCATTTCACAAGTGGTTTATGAGTATGCCTCTGCCGCTGCCAATAACGGCTCTGGCTTTGAAGGCTTGGGAGATGGCACATTGTGGTGGAACTTAACCGCCAGCTTCTCGTTGCTAGCCGGACGCTATGTTCCAATCATTGCCCTGCTCCTGTTAGCCGACAGCATGTTGCGAAAGCAACCTGTTCCAGAAACTAGTGGAACGTTACGCACTGATACTCCTCTGTTTACCACTGTCACCGCAGGCGTAATTTTAATCTTGGGTGTGCTGACCTTCTTTCCTGTGCTGGCATTGGGGCCAATTGCAGAAAGCTTTGCGATCGCCCGTGCTGCCCTGGGAGCAGCTTAACGCAGGTTTCACGGTATACCCATTCCTGAATGCTTTTGCTGTTCTGAATCTTTAACAACGGCTGAGTTTAGAACTATGACAACAACTGAATCCTCCAGACCTAGACAACCTCACGGACCGCGTGAAGATCGGCGGCATACGCCCAAAGTAGATACGTCAGGTCTTTATCAACGAGCAGTGCGGGAATCCTTTGTTAAGCTGCATCCCGGTGTGATGGTAAAAAACCCAGTCATGTTTATCGTCTGGGTTGGCACAATTATCACAGCGATTCTCACAATTTTTCCAGACCTATTTGGTGTAGTTGCCGGAGAGAGTCAGCGGTTTTACAACGGTCTTGTTACCCTAATTCTGCTGTTTACGCTGCTGTTTGCTAACTTCGCTGAAGCGGTGGCTGAAGGACGCGGTAAAGCCCAGGCAGATGCGCTGCGATCAACCAAATCAGAAACGATTGCTCGCAAACTCACGCCAGAGGGTTCTATTCAAGAAGTCAACTCAACGGAACTGCGGCGGGGCGATCGCGTCAAAGTTGTAGCAGGTGACATGATTCCGGCAGATGGCGAAGTGATTGAGGGCGTTGCCTCCGTTGATGAGTCTGCTATTACTGGGGAATCGGCACCTGTGTTGAAAGAACCGGGTTCAGACGTAGCGAGTTCAGTTACAGGCGGCACACGCATTATCTCGGATGCTTTAATCATCCGCGTTACGGCTGACCCCGGCAAGGGTTTTATCGATCGCATGATTGCCCTGGTTGAAGGGGCAGAGCGCACCAAGACGCCAAATGAGATTGCACTGACTGTGCTGCTGGCCGTTTTGACGCAGGTGTTTTTGATTGTGGTAGCAACGCTGGTTACGCCTGCTGGCTACCTGGGAAGTCCGGTTGGGGTGACAGCACTGATTGCGCTGCTGGTGGCGTTAATTCCCACCACGATTGGAGGCCTGTTGAGTGCGATCGGCATTGCCGGGATGGATCGGGTGGCGCAGTTTAACGTCGTTGCCACGTCTGGACGCGCCGTAGAAGCCTGTGGAGATATTAATACTCTGGTGTTGGATAAAACCGGCACGATTACGTTAGGAAACCGCCTGGCTGAAGAGTTTATTCCCGTAGGCGGACATGGAGTAGACGAGGTCGCTTCAGCGGCGCTGGCAGCCAGCGTGTTTGATGAAACGCCGGAAGGGAAGTCGATTGTTCGTCTGGCGGAACAGATGCGAGCCAAACTTAACTTTGATTCAAAAAAAGCGGAAGGGATTGAGTTTTCAGCTCGTACTCGGATGAGCGGAACGGATTTGCCTGATGGCAGCGAAGTTCGCAAAGGGGCGATCGACTCGATTCGAGGATTTGTCCGCTCTCGCGGTGGGAATGTACCAACTGATTTAGATCAAGCGTTTGAGCGCGTTTCCCGCCTGGGCGGTACACCGCTTGCGGTCTGTCGAGACAGTGAAATCTATGGGGTGGTTTACCTCAAAGATATTGTTAAGCCAGGGATTCGCGATCGCTTCGATCAACTGCGGCGCATGGGAGTCCGCACCGTCATGTTGACTGGAGACAACCGCATCACGGCTTCTGTAATTGCAGCAGAAGCCGGAGTCGATGACTTTATTGCCGAAGCGACGCCCGAAGACAAAATTCAGGTGATTCAGTCTGAGCAGGCTCAAGGAAAACTGGTCGCCATGACGGGAGATGGAACAAACGACGCTCCAGCCCTGGCACAGGCGAATGTCGGTGTAGCGATGAACTCCGGGACGCAAGCGGCAAAAGAAGCGGCAAACATGGTCGATCTCGATTCTGACCCGACTAAACTGATTGACCTGGTGACGATCGGGAAGCAATTGTTGATTACACGAGGGGCACTGACTACATTTTCCATTGCCAATGATATTGCCAAATACTTTGCGATTATTCCGGCAATGTTTACAGCGATCGGTATCGGCGCACTCAACGTTATGGGACTGGCAAGTCCGCAGTCTGCTGTACTTTCAGCACTAATTTATAACGCTTTGATTATTCCGGCGCTGATTCCCTTGGCCCTGCGAGGCGTTAAGTTCAGACCGCTTTCAGCCAATCAACTGCTGACGCGCAATATCTTGATTTACGGCTTGGGTGGTGTGATTGCGCCATTCATCGCTATCAAAATCATTGATGTCATCATTGCTGCAATCGGTCTTGCTTAAGCCTATTCGGATTAATCAACTGTTCACCGTTACCTCAATACCGCTATGAAAGTATCTCACCGACTTCCCAAACCTCCCAGATCAAAACCTCTATCAAAACCTCTCGTTTTGCCGTCCTTTGCTGAGGTTCGTGTTTCCCATTCCAAAGAGACCACTGAACATTCCCTCTCATCTGCTATCGAAACGTTAGATCACGTTTGGACAGAGTGGCGCAGACGACGTATTCCGCTGTGGTTGTTCCTGGGATTGTGTATGAACGTGGCGATCGCTCCCGCTGTCTACGCTGCTGCGGATGGCACGTTAGAGCGAGGTAATGCCTACGCACTCGGTCTTCTCGGTTTAGTCACGGCAGGTTTATCAATTTACTTATTTGTTGTCATTTTCCAACCGGAGCGATTCTAATGGCATTTGCACAAGACGCATCAAAAGCAGTTCGGTTTACCCTGGTTTGGTGGGTGTTGTCTGCTGTTCTTTATCCCCTATTGATTTGGGCAGTGGGTCAACTGTTCTTTCCCTACCAGGCAAACGGTAGCCTCATTGAGGTGAATGGTCAGGTAGTTGGGTCTGAATTAATTGGACAACCCTTCACCTCGGATGAATACTTCTGGAGCCGTCCCAGTACTACTGAATATAGTGTGGGTGAAGATGCTGCACCGACGGGGGTATCGGGAGCCAGCAACCTTGCTCCTAGCAATCCAGATTTAATTACGCGAGTTGAGGAAACGGCTGAAACCCTTCGCCAAGCCGGGATTGAACCCACCTATGACCTGCTTTATACTTCTGGATCTAGCCTCGACCCTCACATCACCCTTGAGGCGGCTCAAGCTCAAATTGAACGAGTGGCGGCGGCTCGTAATCTTTCCCCTGAACAGTTGCAGGAGTTGATTGATACCAGCATTGATGGGCGATCGCTCGGTATCCTGGGCGAACCAGGAGTGAATGTCCTCAAGCTGAATCTGGCACTCGATGCCTTCAGTCCGGCATAGGTAAGGGTCATACCTGATCTAACTCATCCATTTGTGGGGGAAAGTTCCTCCACAAATGCACTAATTTCAAACCTGTTGCGCTCTATCAAGTTTAGTGCTTGAAAACGATGTATCACGGTAACGCTAAAATGAGTCAGGATATCACTGGCAACCTGGCAGATAGGCTGTACGAGCTTCCCCCGCGTCGAGGCACCTACAAGATCTTCATCGGCATGGCTCCTGGTGTAGGTAAAACCTATCGCATGTTAGAGGAAGCTCAGAGCCTGAAGCAAGAAGGCACAGATGTTGTGATCGGGTTGCTAGAAACCCATGGACGTGAAGATACTGCCCGCAAAGCAATGGGGTTGGAAGTCTTGCCCCGTAAGGAGATTGTCCGCTCCAGTGTAAAATTTACTGAAATGGATACCGATGCTATCCTTGCTCGCCAGCCTCAACTGGTTTTAGTCGATGAGTTAGCCCATACCAATGTCCCTGGTTCAGAGCGAGAGAAACGCTATCAAGATGTTGAAGTCATTCTTGATGCTGGAATTGATGTTTATTCCACCGTTAACATTCAGCACCTAGAAAGCCTCAATGACCTGGTATATCGCATCTCTGGCGTGGTTGTGCGAGAGCGAATTCCAGACCGAATTTTGGATGAAGCGGATGAAGTGGTTGTGGTTGATGTCACGCCTGAAACCCTTGAGGAAAGGTTAAGCGAAGGCAAAATTTACGCCCCCGAAAAGATTGATCAGGCACTCCATAATTTCTTCCAAAGACGCAACTTAATCGCACTACGGGAGTTGGCTCTGCGAGAGATTGCCGACAATGTCGAGGACAATCTTGAGGCCATCATGACCTCTCCTGATCAAAGAACATGCAGTGTTCATGAACGGATTTTAGTTTGCATTTCCACCTATCCTGACTCAATCCAGCTATTGCGACGAGGGGCACGCATTTCTAACTACATGAATGGACGACTGTTTGCTCTATTTGTAGAGCCACCCGACCGCTTCTTAACCAAGAAGGAAAGCCTGCATATTGAAACCTGTGAACGGCTTTGTCGAGAATTCAATGGAGAATTTGTCCGCATCAAATCCCATAGCATTCTGGAAGGAATTACTCAAGTTGCCCGTGAGTATCGCATTACCCAAATTGTGGTTGGAGAAACCCACCGTTCTCGGTGGCAACTTTTACTTAAGGGTGGTTCCCTCGTGCAGCAATTGGTGCGATCGCTCCCTGAGATTGATCTACATGTAATCGCCACCGATAGAAATGGAGGATAGGCCAATTCCCCTTGAGAGTTCAGGGCGAAGCGAATGATAGGAAGTACATTAAGAACCAAAATTTTAGCAGGGTACGGCATCACCCTTGCCCTCATTGGTTTTGTCGGGGTTTGGGGCGTGATTAACCTGCGTCGATTGGGCAATGCCAGTAATGCCATTCTCCAGGAAAACTATCGCAGTATTCTAGCGGCTGAAAACATGATTGATGCTATCGAACGGCAAGATAGTGCCACTCTACTCATTTTATTGAACGATGAAGCTACAGGAACTCAACAGTTTCGGACAAATGAGATTGAGTTTCTCCAGTGGTTAGGTCGTGCTAAAGATAATGTCACTATCCCTGGAGAAGCAGAAATTATAGAGACACTTCAGCAGCGATATGAACAATATCTCATCCGCTCTTCTCAGTTACAACAACTTACGTCTGCGACAGAATTGGATGAGCTGAAATATTACAACGAAAATCTACTTCCCATCTTTCAGCAAGTTCGACAGAGCAGTATTGATCTGCGAGAACTGAACCAGGAAACAATGGTGGCTGCATCTCAGAAAACACAGCAGATAGCTGGCCAGGCGATCGCTTCTATGGTCGTTGCTGGGGCGATCGCCGCAGGGCTAGGAGTCGCTTTTAGCCTACTTCTATCGCGACGCATCATTTATCCACTCCGAGCAATGACCCTCGCCGCCGGACGCATTGCCGAAGGAGACTATGATGTGGCAATTCCCGTAAATTCTAAGGATGAATTAGGAACACTAGCCGCAGAAATCACCTTGATGAGCCAGCGACTCAGAGCATTCCATGAATTGAATGTTGGGCAAGTCATTACTGAAAAGCAGCGGAATGATGCCATCATTCGCAGCATTACCGATGGCATTGTGGTAGTGGATGACCAACTTCACATTATTGCCATCAATCCGATGGCAGCAGCCCTATTTCAAACCTCACCAGAACAAGCTCAAACTCGTCACTTTCTGGAGGTCGTGCGATATCAAGACTTGTATAACTACATCAGAGCAACGGCAGAAACAGGTCATCCTGACGCTCTTTCAGAAGAGCAATCAATTCTTACAGTTGAGCAGCGTGATCACAGATATTATTACCGATTTGACATTACACCCGTCACCACCAAAGCAGGAGATATGCTAGGGGTGGTATTGCTGCTGCAAAACATCACCAAGTTCAAAGAATTGGATCAGCTCAAGAGCGAGTTTGTTGCAACAGCATCTCATGAGCTACGCACACCCTTAACCAGTACTGCCATGAGTATCGATTTATTACTGGAGGGTGCAGCTTCTAAACTCTCTGAACGCGAACAAGAACTACTGCATGTGGCGCAGGAAGAGGTACAACGGTTACGAACATTGGTGAATGATTTACTTGATCTTTCTAAAATTGAATCCGGTCATATTGAGATGGAATTGACAGCCGTTGAAGTTCCACTCCTGATCGACAAAGCAACTTCACGATTTACTTTGCAAGCCGCAGAGAGAGAGGTAGAGCTAGTGCAACAGATACCACCTGATTTGCCGCTCGTTCTGGCTGACCCCAATAAAACGACCTGGGTATTAACCAATTTAATTGCAAACGCATTACGATACAGCGCTCCAGGGAGACAAATCCGAGTCTCAGCAGAGCAGCATGGCAGTAAAATTCATCTTGCCGTTTGTGATGAAGGGGCAGGCATTCCTTTTGAGTATCAGTCCAAAATCTTTGATAAGTTTGTGCAAGTTGGAACGAACAAAGATTCTGCTGGCAGCGGATTAGGATTAGCGATCTGCAAAGAAATTGTCAAAGCACATGGTGGTAGTATTTGGGTCGTTTCTGCGCCGGGAGAAGGGAGTACCTTCACGTTTACCTTGCCGATCGCCCATAGTGAGTTCAAACAGGACAAATAAAAGGAGAGCAGACAATGGCTAACGAAAGAATTTTAATCGTTGATGATGAGAAAAATGTGCGTTTAACTCTAGCACAATCGCTTGAACCTGTTGGATATCATATTTCTACAGCAACTAATGGTGAAGAAGCACTGAGACTTTTAGAAGAAGACACGTTCGATCTAATTCTATCTGACTTAAAAATGCCAAAGATGGATGGCATGGAATTTCTACACCGTGTTGTTGACTTACATCCTGAAATTCGAGTCGTGATTATCTCAGCCTACGGGACTGTTAGTACTGCGGTTGAGGCGATGAAGTCAGGAGCAACTGACTTTGTGCAGAAACCGATTAACTTTTTGCAAAAACCGTTTAATCTAAACGAGATTCGGGAGGTCGTTCACGATGCATTAGAGCGAGAAGCAACATTAAATTATGACGCTTTACTGGAGGCAGCAAGGCATTGTGCTCAACAGCACAAACTTGAGCAAGCGATAGTATTTGCCAAACAAGCAGTGGGTACCGATCCTGCCCGTCCAGATGCACTAAACCTATTGGGTGAAATCGAGGAAGTCTCGGGCGATCGCCTAGAAGCCCTCAAGAAATATCGAGCGGCAATTGACCTTGATCCAACCTATCAACCCGCCCAGCAAAACCTTGCTCGAGCAACGACAAATTTACGCAGCAGACCTCATTTTGCCTAAGTTAATGACATTCTTAGCACTGCCCAAAACGGTGTTGGAGGTGCCCAGCCAGGAAACTCAATTTCGCTTTCTTCAACTCAACCCCATGACTGATCCGGTTCAAGTTTTCCTGATCATTATCGCCATCATGCTGGTCGCGCCGCTGATTTTTGAGCGGCTCAAGCTACCTAGCATCGAGGGCTTAATTTTAGCGGGTGTCGTTGTCGGACCGCACGGATTGAATATTGCTCTTCTGTCACTTTAGGTGGAAGAAAAGTGGAGATTACGATGATCATCTAGGCAAGGTAAGCTACCTGACAAGCGGTTCATCAGCGCAGCTAAACATTCTAACTCCGCCGATAATCGTGGAATCGGAAATAAATTCAACCAAGGTTCGGGCAAATTCAAAATTACACTCGGCTGAATCACCAAGCGCAAATTGTTGAGCGCTTGTTTCCTACCCATTTGCCTGCTTCCAACCAGGATGGTTAGCAAGCTTGAGGGCGATTGCTTGCACTTGAGCATCCGATTGAATCGTGGGTTGTTCTGGCGGTTGGTGTAAGGCACTTGTGTGTAGACTTACCAACAAATACGCACTCATCACCAGATCCCACCAGCGCTCGATCTGAACTTTTACGGTTTTACTTCCATTATTACTCACCCAGAATGATAGAAGAGCGTTACTTTCATGTCGCATTTCATAATACGACGTTTAAATTGCCCAATTGTATTGTGGTATTTCAAAATACGACAGATGATTTAGTAAGTAAGGGTTGGCATGCCTGACAATATGAGCTTCAAGCTGGCTATATCACTAAAAAAAGTTCGTATTGAATCTATCCGGTCTACAGAACGTTTCCCCAACCCTCCTAGTTCTGTAAGCAGCATAAACCGAAAACAACCTCTACAAGTGCTATTGCAGATTTCAGTTCCATCGTGATGCAGTTGGAGCAATCAATATTCGTTGAACGTATCTAAAGTGTTTCGATACTCTAGTAGTCGAGGTAATAGCATCCATCCTGGAATGCGGTACTTAGCACATCTTCACTGTTAGCCTGTGTGAGCTTCTACGACCGATAGCGATATGTAGGGAAAGCAGCCTCAAGCTTCAGCACCAGAAAGAATGTCAAGCTCGTTGGTTTGGGTCTATACCTTTAGTCTCTAGGCACTGTAGTACAATTGAATAGATGAAAATGTTGTGATTCAAGATATACGAGCACAAGCACAGTTAGAGGAGCCGGATTTATCGGTCAGGTTGTGGCGTTGCTGTGGTGATATTCAGTCAATGACCGTGCCGACAAGGTTTCTCAAAACACTGAAGCGTTAGGATTCCAGCCGTGGAGATAGGATCTGTCAGTCAGATTCAGCCTGCAGCCGCTGGGTCAATGAACTGCCAACTAGATCCATGCCCAACCTACTGATTGTTGAAAGCCCTGGAAAAATCAAAAAGCTCCAGCAAATCCTTGGACCCGATTGGATTGTTAAGGCCAGTGGAGGACATATTCGCGAACTGGCTGGTGATGGAGATAGCGCTTTAGGCTTTGATCTCCTTGACCAGCGGGTTGTCTGTCGATTTGTTCCTCGTCAACCTCGTGGAGCCAAAACGATTAGCGAACTGAAAACCGCCGCTCGCATCGCGACTCGCACATTTCTGGGCTGTGACCCTGACCGGGAGGGCGAGGTGATCTCCTGGCATGTGGCCCAGGAACTTAGGCTGAACAACCCGCAGCGCGTTACTTACGCGGAAATCACAACAGCAGCGGTGCAGCAGGCGATCGCCCATCCCCGTCCGCTCGACCTGGATCTGGTTCATTCCGGGTTATGCCGTTCTGTGTTGGACAAGCTCGTTGGCTACAAAGGAAGTCCCTTGCTGTGGCAGTTGCAGAACGGGGCAAAAAGCATGGGACGCGTTCAAAGTGCGACCCTGCATCTAATCTGCCAACGGGAACGGGAAATCCAAAATTTTGTTCCCCAGGATTACTGGAGCGTCT
>NZ_JBNXVR010000065.1:0-22874 GCF_050565595.1 Leptolyngbya sp. AN02str
TCACGGTCACTTCCTGCCGGAATTCATCGGTGATGGCAAAGACCAACTCGGCATAGTTAGCCCGATGAGTTGGGATGCCTCGGATCTCGGTTAATCCCTCTCTCACCCGTCGAATCATGCGATCGAGGGTACGCTTTGCCGTGCTGTCGTCGAGGTGACCTAAGCGATCCTTGAGGTGAATCGGATCAAGCTGGCTGTACAGATAGGCGAGGGCTTCCCATCGGGGCGATCGCGTTCTGAATGCCCCGGCAAGGTTGTCATAGTCGCTGTTGGGGTTGAGGTCTAAGGCCAGGTTGCCGCCGTAAGCTTCTCGCTGGTGATCCATTTCCATCAGCAGGCTAATTCCAGAGATAGCCATACCTGCCAGTGCGATCGCCACCATGAGCGGGGGCATGGTGCCAATAAACAGCAGGCCCAAAGTGGGCGCAACGCCCAACACTTTGACCGGGAACGATTCGCGGCGAGACTTGCGTAACCGTTGGCAATCAGCCTCAAATGCTTCGATTTCGTCTTTCCAAGTTGCGTAAGCCATGGTGTTATTCCTCTTCAGGTAGTGAGCGTTGCAGGTTGGCGATCGCGTTGGCAATTTCAGCCGGCACAGCGGCCCACAGGAAAATGAACAAGCCCGAAATGCTGAATCCCTCGACGAGATAGGCACTGCTGACGATGGATAAATCCATGTACCAGAGCGGAATCATGAATAGGGCAAAGACAACCAACTCGAAGCCATTGAGCGGTGACAATCCACCATTCTTGGCAATTCGAGCGCGTGCAACGATGTAACGGACGCTGCCCCATTGCAGGATTTGAACGAACACGGCAAAGATGGCCACACCCAGCATGAAGGCCCAATCCCAACCGCTTGAGCTGGTGAGTAGCGATCGCGCCACTTCCTTGGATGCACTGAAGCCCACACCGGGTTTGGGGATGATGGGCGCTGGCAACACACCAGCCGCAACGCAGTAAACCTCAGCAGCCAAGGCCATTCCAATCAGCAACACCAGCATGGCGATAATGCTCAGCATGGAGCGCTGAAAGAAAGTTTTCAGCCAGCTCAGGGCAACACCCAAAGCCAGGTGAACGGCGCTGGCACCCTTAGCCACCGAGCCGTGTAGCTTTTCCTGGCGATCGAGATAGTTGTCACCCCTCGATGGGGCTGCTGTGGGTGTGGTGCTGTGGGTGGATGTTGCCTTTGCAGCTCTGGCTTTGGCGCGTCGTCGATAGAGTTTTAGTTGCTCACTCATTAGCCCACAGCCTCCGCAACAGTTTGTTGGCGAGGCCCAGGCGTGGCACCGCCACACATGGGCGGATCGGCCTCGACGAAGATGAACCGGAGCTGGCCCGATTCGTTGGTAATGCGCCCAATGCAGCGGCCTTGGGCATCCCTTACGACCGCTTGCACCGGGAAATCATCAGCCCAACCTGAGAGGTCGATGGTGGGCGGGATACGCTCGGTGTAGGTGTAGTCGTTGACCTTCACCCAGACATTGCCGGGAACGGTGCTGATGGTCAGATTGGCTTGCTGAGTAGTGCGATCGCTGACTTGGATGGGCTCGGCCTGCTGTTGGGACTGCCGTAGCTGCACAGTCGCAACGCCGACAGAGCCAAAGGTTAGGACGGTGCCCAGTAGCGAGCTAATCAATCGAGGATTTGAGAGCATAGAAGGGTTCCTTATTCGTAGTGGATAGGGAATAGGGGAGGCGCTACGGTTTCGCGGCCTGGGTGCCTCCCTTTCGGCGCAACGCTTTGCGCTGCTGAGCTTTGAGAAATGAGTCACGCACTGCCCACCAGATGATCGGCAGGTTGATAAGCACTATTGCTAAAAAGCCGAACTTGATAAACCTTTCGCCAAACAAGAGCGGAAATGCCGCAAACAACAGCATTGAGGTGATGTGAGATTCTGAAAGCGCGTCATAGCGGGTAAACCGCTTGTGCTTGGTGCGTTGTGGGTTTTGCTTCATTGGGCCACCTCAAGTGGAAAAAGCTGGCCGACACTGATAAACCATTCGCCATCGATTTCAAATAGGCGATCGCCATAATCAGGGCGGTAGAACATCCCTGTATCAGTGACCCAACCGTGGGGTGCTTTGGGGTCTTGTTTGGCTGGGTGTGTCGTTGCGTTGCGGGTTTGTAGGTAAAGCATTCAGGGAACTCCAAAAGGTAAGGGATAGGGTGATCAGGATTGCTCCGACGACGGCTCCGACGGCGAAGGCTTTCCTAACGCCATCAGCTCGGCAAAAATCTCTTCAGCCGTTTTGGTGGTTTCGGTCTGTTGAGCAGCCAAGATGCGGGATTCCAGCGCTTTCACCTGTAGTGCAGTTTTGGCTTCAGCAACCTTGGTTTCTAGCTGCTTAGCGTGCTGCTTCGATTGCTCTAGCTGCTGCCGTTGCTCAGAAATCTTGTTGTCCATCGCAGTTGAGACGGCATTCAGCGCCAGGTCTGCGATCGCCACTAGCTTGCTGGTGTCGGTGGCTTGCCCCGTAACACCGTCAAAGAATCGCACCATCGCAGTTGGGTCGAAGCCTTGGGGCATTTGCACGTCATGGGCTTGCACTGCGGCTAACTGCCCAGGCTGAATGAAGTTATCGGGCATTAGCTCAGCTTCGACCTGGGGCGATGGTGTAGGCGCGTCGAGGTCGAATTCAACCCGCAACTGTGCGATCGCGGCATCGTTAAGGCCATTGGCTGTGGAGATGCCTAGTTCCTGGCAACGGTTGTAGACGCTGGATTTCGGAAGCCCGTTATCTTTGCAAAACTTGGTCAGTGAAGTATTCATCGCTGAAAACCTTGAAAAAACTGATGTGAACATTCGTGAACAGCTCTGAACGTGATTCTTTCGTTCAGCCATGAACAGCAAAAAGCCGAATAGCAGTTTTCATGCTGTTTTCGTCAATGTTCAGAGCTATACTCTAAATACTAGCACTACTAGTAATAGTAGTAATGCTAGTATCAGTCAATAGTTCTACTAGTTTCGGTAATAGGAGTAGTATTAATGGCATCAGAACAAGGTTTGGATGAGCTAATGCGGTTGCAAGTTGACGTGCCCGAAGAGGTCAAAACGGCTGCGAAAATCGAAGCCCTGAAACAGGGCAAAACATTGTCAGAACTAGTTGAAGAGGCTTTGAGGGCATACCTTAAGATGACCCCATCAGCTAAGAGCAATTCACCTAAGAAGTGAGGCGATCGCCATGACCGACGATGAACTCAGGGAACTGATAGGCAGAACTGCGGAAATTGCCAACAGCAACGCTCGGGCGATCGCGGCGCTGTCTGGTGAGGTCTCGCAGCTCACTAGAAGCCAACAGCAGTTTCAAGAGTCGATGGAATCTTCTATCTCAGACTTAACCGAAATGCTTGCACAGCAGGCCGATGAAGCTGCCCGTGACAGGGCAGAGCTGCGGCGATTGATTGAGCAGATGTACGGCAACGGAGGCAACGGCAACGGAGCACAGCATGAGTGACAAAGCCACACGCGCACAAATCGAAATTGGTGGCTTTACCGTCGATGCGTTCATGCTGCCCGATGGCAGTTACCGCATGAGCCAAACCCAAGCCGCTGAGTGCATCGGGCAAAGCCAGCGGAACGCCGGACGGTTTTTGACCTCGAAGGGCATCAACGCCTTGCTAGGACAAGGTTATACGCCGGACAGTATCGAGGCTGATAGCAGTTCTCAGAAGCGAGGTCAAACCCGGTTTAATGCTCTGCCATTAGAAGTGGTAACTGCTTATTGGGTGTTCCAATGCTTTGAGGGGAATCGGCAGGCGTTAGCCCTGGTGATGGCACTAGCCACCGAGACCTTAGAACGACGCTTTGATGCTGCATTCGATGTGGAGCGAACCGAGCGCGATCGCAACCAACGGCTGAACAAGCGGATTCAGGATTTAGAAAAGCTGATCGCAGGCGTGGCCGCTGGCTATGCGATGGATGACGCAATCAGGCAGGAAAATCGTTTTCTCTGGGAAGTGCTGCGAGAGCACGGCATTGACCCTTATGCCCTGCCAAAGGAGAGCGATCGCCATGAGTGAAAACGAAATCACCCGTGCAGATATCTCGATTGGCTCAATCGTCGTAGATGGCTTCAGACTTGCTGATGGTTCCTACCGGATGAGCCAACAGCAAGCAGCCGAGGCGATCGGGGAACCTGCTGTTTACGCATTACGTTTTTTGCGTTCAAGAGACTCCAAAGACGCTCTAGGAGAGGATTATACGGATTACACTCCTGAGTCGTTGCCAGTTCCAACAAAGGAAGGGGCAAGAGGGGAGAGCCGGATTAATGCCCTGCCGATTGAAGTTGTTGTTGCCTACTGGATGTACCGCAGCTATAAGGGCAATCGACGGGCATTCATGCTAAGTATCGCGTTGATGGCAGAAACCCTAGAACGGCGCTTTGATGCTGCCTTTGGGGTATCTCGCAGCGAGGATGATCGAAACCAAAAGTTTAGCGATCGCCTATCAGACCGTGAGCTGGAAGCGCTCGGCATGATGCTTGCCCAGGATGACGACCTACGGCGAGAGAATGCCGAACTGCGACGGATTTTGCAGGAAAACGGCCTCGATCCGTATCAACTGCCGCCAGGGAAAAAGGAGGAAGAAGGCTAAACACTGTATCTAGCGTTCATTTTCTATTGCTTTTATCAAGCATATTGCTCAAAAGCTTTGTATAGCAAGAGATTGGGTTGTTTTATCGAATTTTGGCTAGTACACTATCCGTAAAGCAGAGGAGGTAAAGAATGCGCGCAGTTAAGAGAGGAAGCCCGTTAGTAAAGGGCGGTATCGCACTCCTGCCAGAAGAAGTTGCCGAGATTGAGCAAATCGCTCAGGAGAAAGGCGTTTGCAAAAACGCTATTTTTCGCGAGGCTATCGGTTTTTATTTAAGGGAGAAATCTAAAAAAGAATCGCGGGCAGCGTAAACTACCCGCGATTCAATCTTGTTTTTTAATTCAGCCCTCTTAAATCCTTAGAATCGAAAATCAGACGGTGCCGCCAAGCTAGTACTGATTGAGATTTTTGGATTCGAGGGGGGTTCACCTAGAAAGGAGTACCCTGCCGTGATCGGACCGATCGCGGAATCGATCTGTAGTCGATTCCGTTTGTCAAACAATTTTAATAGATTTTCCCATCTCCGTCATCTGCGGAAGCGCGGAAAAAACGCGCTTACCTCAATAGTATTAGGGATCGTAGGAAATCGAAAGTCTTCTTTCGAGCCCCTTTGGGCTGATGCAGGCTGGCCAGAAAGTCTTCTAGACGAGCCCTGGGAGCCTAAAGCCAGCAGAATTATCGACCTTGTTGTTCTCGCAGGAGACCTTACCCGCGAGTGGTCAGCGCGGATTGAACGGGAGATCGATCTTCTCGTTGACGAGGAGGTCGAGAAGTGAACGATTTCGGCCAAAAGTTTAGAAAAGAGTGTCTGGAGGGGAGCGCGATCGCGCCTTCCCTTTACGATGTTGCTGTCGAGGTTGTTGAAGACACTGGGTTTTGGGAACCGAATCTTGCTCTAAAACATTGGGTTTCTCGCTTCTGGCAATCCCGAATGCCGCATAGTTACGGCGCGATCGCCATGTTTCGGCATGAGGACGGCGAGTATTGGCAAGGTAAACCACAGCGACAATGCCCTCGCGTGGACAAAAAGACAGGCAAAACGAGTTCACCTAAATATGAAACCGTATTGGGTAGTGGCTCACGCGCCTATCAGCCCCCGGTGGATGAAGCAACGCGCCGCAAGATTGGCGAGCGCTTAGGGGTTGAAGTGCCTTCAGAAGGTAGCCTCTGGGCATGGGTGGAGGCTAATCCCAGGGTTCCAATCCGTGTTACCGAAGGCGGCAAAAAGGCGCTAGCACTGCTGAGCATGGGCTATGTGGCGATCGCCCTTACTGGCGTAGATGGTGGCTGTCTCGTCAACGAGCGGATCGGTTATGAGACGGTGCGGCGTGCGCGGCCTGAGCTAATTGAAGATTTGAAGTCGTTCTTACAGCCGGGGCGACCCATTACTCTGGCATTTGACCAAGATAGTAAGCCCGAAACACGGCAGAAAGTAAACAAGTCTTTGAGCCGTTTTGGTGGGCTACTATCGACTGCTGGTGCTGATGTGGCGATCGCTGAATGGGAGCCACAGCAAGGGAAAGGCATTGACGATCTGATCGTGAATGCTGGTGCTGAAGCTGCCGAAAAGGCAATCGCTGAAGCAGTTCCGTTTCAGCAATGGGCGACTATACGGCGATTAGGCAATCGCGTTCGCCGAGCACCAGATCTGAATATTGGCGATCGGGAATTTGATGAGGTAGCCGCAGAGCTGCCCAGCTCTGGCATTGTGGCGTTTTACGGCGGCAAGGGTACGAAGAAAAGCACGGCGATCAGAGTGATGTTGCAAGGGCTATCATGGCTGTCGTCTACGCCACTCCAAAGCCTTGCAAGAGACCAGGCAACAGCATGGAGCGGTGCGTTTGCTAACGACAATGACGCTTATGGCGATCGCTTCATTGTGAAGGGCGCGATTGTTGATGGTGGTTCGGCCTGCTTCCCCTCGTTACTCAAAGTGCGCGGCATTGCTGCTGATGTTTTTGTTTTGGATGAAACGACTGCTGGCCTTCATTTTTTGCTTGGTTCAAAACTCTGCAATAAAGATGGGGTTCGGCCCTTGCTGCTCAGTGAACTCGAACGTCGAATCAGGACAGCCAAGTTAGTGATTCTGGCTGATGCTGACCTGACAGAGGAGGCGATCGCCTACGTTGAGAAAATCAGAGGTGAGAGAGCCTATCTCGTACAGTCGGAGCGTAAGCCACTGCAATGGAAGGCTAACGTTCTGGACTGTGGTAGGAAGGAAGCTATCGCCGCATTTGTCGAGCGGGTTAAGTCGCTGGAGCCAGGCAAAATCGTTTATTTGAACTGCGACGAGCGAAAGCAAATCGAAAACATCGCAGCACTTCTAGAGCTAGAAGGCGTTCAAGCTCTAACAATCAGCCAGAAAACCAGCGGTGGTGAGGTTGAGCGTTCCTTCCTTGCTAGCAAGGGGGGCGATCTGCCTGCCTTAGTTGCACAAGGTGTTCAAGTGATTCTTACCAGCCCCAGTGTGCAGCAAGGCTTCAGTATTGAGCGCAACACTGAATTAATTGATTCCGTTTGGGGAATTTACGCCGGATCGACTATTAGTGCCAACGGAATCGCCCAGGCGCTTGACCGAGTGAGATCGCCCATCGAGCGGTTTATCTATCTGCCAAAGCGTGGACGTGGTTACAGCCGCATTTCAAGAGCTACAACTGTTAGTGGCTTTATTCGCGACCTCAAAGCGAAATCAACGGCTAACGCTCGACTCGTCACGCATTCTCTGAAGCCTGAAACCGCTGTAACGGTACACAACCTTGATTGGCAAGGTGAAAACATCAAGCTACTGGCTAGCTTTGAGGTTGAGTGCAATCGGGGTATGGCCTCGCTCAGAGATACGGTGCTGGCACTACTGCGACATGAAGGAAAAGCGATCGCCACCTTCAAGCCCAATCTTGACGAGGACGAAGTTAAGGAGATTAGTCAAGCCCTTGCTCTTGAGCGAGTAAAGGCTAAAGAAGCTCGAACCCTAGCGATTATTAGCGCAGCCTCAATTACACCAGAAGAGGCGACGGCACTAGAAAGCAAAGCTACACGACAGCCCCTTACAGAGAGCGAACTAACCCAACTAGAGCGGTTCTACCTTGCCCAGTTCTACCGAGTTGAGGACGTTGATCGGGCCTTAGTTGAATTCGACCGCGACGGCAGAACGCGCCAAGCGGTGAAGCGCTTGGAATTCTTGCGGGATGAGGCGATCGCCATCAAGCGAACTGCCCAAAGCATCGAGCGCAACAGCTCTACCCCGCAGGATTGGACACCTGAAGCGTTGCAGCGCTGGCTGCTGGGTAATTCTGGCGCGATTGAGCTAATTGACGGCGTTTGGGGTAACCAAATCGTTGAACTCTCGGACGATATTGTTTCGCCGATCGCACAGATACTCAAAAAATATCCCCGTGAATTCGCACTCGCCTTCAACTTTAGCAACGTAAACAAAGTTGGCGATCGCCAAGCAGTTTTTACTCTACTGGATTGGTTTGGCATTCGACGCACTTCACGCAAAGCCAGAAGAGACGGGAAGGTTCTAACACTCTACTCGGTAGATATCGAAAACTTGGAAAACCTCAAAAAGTACGTGGAGAGGCGATCGCAGGCGATCACCCCCCCCCAAGAGAGTATCAATACAGGGGGGGACGATCAGCTCCTAGAAATAAGCTGCCTCCCCCTCGACTGCCGCCAAGATCTTCTAGAAATGTGGGCAATCGCCACAACCGAGGAGGAAAAATCAGCAGTTTTAAGTCTTGTTGAGTCAATCAAGCTAGCCTCTGCCGCTTAAAAAATTCCATTTGTCCCAAATTGGGACAAACTAAACGCAATGAATAGCCGAAATCCCCTTATGTTACGGGCTTCGGGAGTTTCGAGTAGCCTCTTGGAAGAGGCCAAAGCCGCCGTCTGGCCACTATCGATGGGCTAAGGAGGTGTGCAGCATGGCCCCGCAGCCCCAGCCCATGACCCCGATCGCCCCGATCGCTCGTTCGCTGCACAGGATGGATGCAGCTGATATCGATATTTGCTATCAATTCGTTTTAGAGCTTGAGAAGCGGCGGGCCGATGCTGGCAAGCAAAAATCCCAAATTGGGACAAAACTTGAATCCCGTTAAGAGCGATCGCGAGACAACACAACGTGGCGCGGCCAAATTTAGATAAAGAGGCTCCCTATTTTCCGGTAGCAGATAAATAAGCTTGTAGGGTGCTCCAGTTTAGGGATTTACCTCATGAAAAACGTGCTGAGATGCGCGATCGCGCTGATTATTGCTTTGGCTCCTACTGCTGCACAAGCCCAATTCAGGCCAGAGGTTCAGAGCCAATGTGAAGAAGCGCTTAGATCAGCGGGCTCACTTCTACTGCGCGAGCGAAATCTTACAGTGGTTGATGCAGGCTTTTGGAGAGCATCTGAAATATATCGAGGCTACCCCGATAACAAGCCTGTGGCCTTTGGAGTTAGGCTTTCAGGCCCAGATGCAGAAAACGTTATGAACTCGATACAGCTCATGACGACTATCTCACGAACCATCATTAACGGATGTCCACCAGTGGGGTTGGTCACATTCTCTATGGCTGAAACCGACTGGCAAAGCCCATTTGGGTTAATCAATGGGCAGGTTCGAGAGTTTGAGTGTGTAGACCCTAGTAGTGAACCGACTACCCCTTGGGGCTACTACACCTGTATTTGAGCACGAGTGTTGTTTGTCCAAAATTTGGACAAAGGCAATCTGAGCATGAAATTCTAGGCTCAGGGCGATCGTCATCCATATGATGTTGCAGCTCAATCCAACTCATTAAATTGCCCTAAATTTTCGGGATCTGAAAATTGGCAACCATCGTGGAGGTAAAGCCTTATTAGGGGATTGAAAAGAGCTTTTCCATATTATGGAAAAGTTGCAACGTTTCCGGCATTGGCTGAATCAGGCGAAGCTCTCCATAGCTTGAGATGTGCAAATCCTGCACATCTCAAGCTATGGAACCAACTCTTTGACTGACTAAATTTCAAGATTCTAGAATCTTCAGCGGTTTGTCGGAAGATCGGACAAACCGCATCGACCCAATTACTTCTTCAATTTGTCTCTCTCAGTGCGAGAAGCCTTCCATTCCTCTGCCAAGGAAGCAGCTTTGATAGCCAGCGAGTATCCAGCAGTGATTTTTGATAAAGCTGACTGTGTAGGATCTGAGCAGATCTGAATCGCGGTCAAGGCTGCAAGAATGAAACTGATTGTTTTTTTCACTGGAACTCTTTGATTAACTACAAGGGAGAGTTCCTACGTGATTTTTAAAGGCTAGGTGAGTAGACTTAGGGCATGCACCAACCACCCCTTACCCCACACGAACACATTGCCAGAATTGCCCTGCTATCGGAGGCAATCGAAGCCGAGATGGCGCAACTGTGGGAGAAGTGCGAGGAATGCGATCGCATCTTGGCCAGCAACGCCCTGGCGCCGGTGGTAACGTTCGACGGCTTCACACTGCGGATTAGCAGCCGAGCGATTGCCCTTGAGACAAATTTGAGACAGGTAGAGGCTGCTTGAGTAGTTGCTCAAAAGGCAACCAATCGAAGTACATTAAAGCCTTGCAGTACAAAGCTTTTAACCTATTTTTTAGGCCAGTCCAGCAGTCCAAAACCCACAACGCAAAATCAAGGGTTTTCAGAACTGTCACAAGGCCCATTTTGGCCATTCTTAGTCCAGAACTGTCACACACCCCTAGAACGTTGGGCGGCGAGATTGGCTTGTCTCATTTTGCGATTAATTGACTAATCAAATAACTGCTGAACCGATTAATCAAATAACCGCTGAACCAATGAGGTGATCAGCTGCATCGGCTATAAAATAGCGGCCAAGTGGTGAGCTGGTTCGTTGACTCACCGCTTAACCGATTAGTTAGTAAGTAGCTCCATGATAATCACTTTGGCCTCACTCAAGGGTGGTGCTGGCAAAACCACGCTGGCAATTCATCTTGCCCATGCGATCGCGCTTTCAGGTGCGCGGGTGTTGCTGGTGGATGCTGACCCACAAGGCAGCGCTAACGATTGGGCAGCAGCCCGAGAGACACCCTCACCATTTCCAGTAGTGGCGATCGCTCGGGATAGCCTCTATCGGGATTTACCAGACTTTGCAAAGGACTATGCACACGTAGTCATTGACTCGCCCCCTCGGGTGAGTGCCCTGGCGCGTTCTGCAATTCTCTCCAGTGATTTGGTACTCATCCCAATCCAACCCAGTTCCTACGATATTTGGGCAGCAGGCGAGACCGTAAAGCTAGTGCAGGAAGCCCAACAGTTCAAGCCTGATATCAGGGCAGCCTTTGTTGTGAATCGCAAAATCAACCGAACTGCGATCGCTCGGGAAGTGGGCAACGCATTGGAGGATTACGGCATTCCCACAATCAAAACTGCGATCGGGCAACGGGTGATTTTTGCAGAGTCTAGCGCTGGGGTCAGCGTGTTTGAGTTGGAGCCAAGCGGATCTGCTGCAAAGGAAATCAAAACACTGGCTAAGGATGTGCTGAAACTGATGGAGGTGTCGCAGTGGTAGAGCGCAAGCGAATTGTTGCCAAGAAACCAGCACCAACACCACCGCCTGAAGCTGCAAGTTGGGTTAGCAGTGGTGGGATCGACCCAGAGTTGCAGCCCACAGCACCAGCGGCTACCTCAACGCCATCCACCAGGGCACAAGGTAAGCGCTCGCGCTCCGACTACAAGCAGGTAGGAGCATACATTCCAAAGGATCTCGACAAACAGGTGAAACGCCTGCTGCTCGACAACGATGAGATGGATTTTAGCGATCTAGTGACCCAGCTTCTAGAAGATTGGGTTAATCAGCAAAGCGATTAATCGGTTAATCAAATCATCAATTAACCGATTAATCACTGACCCAATTCAATAGGGTCAAGGGTTTGAGCGAATTCTGATGCCATGCGTCCTTTCTAGTGCTTGAATGCCACCAGCAATACCGCCATTTACACAGCCAGCTCCAAGCTCATCCGGCTCTATGTTGCGGGCGAACCACCCATTTCCATCGTTCTCTCCGCGCTCAAAAAGAACTGAGGTGGGAAATGGTTCAGCAGCCGTAGCTATTACGGCATTGCCGCTGGGATAAACAGCGGCAGAATTTACATGAATCACATTGTAGGTGTACTCTTGCGGATCTCGAACAAGCCGATATCTGTGGATAGAAGCAGTTCGACTCATCGATCCCAACCCATCTTGGGTGACGCACAGATACCCAGCATCAAAATCCCATGTGATGACAGTGCTTTGGCCCAGGTAAGAAGCTTCAGGAGCAGCAGCCACAGGCAACGAAACCAGCAGGGATGGGGCGATCGCAACAACTAAGGCCAGTGTTTTTCGGAACATATTTTCCTGCAAAGAATTTGTTTAAACATTCCAGAGCTGCTTTGCTTATCTGGCTTCGTTCAATCTTCTTCTCAGTTCTTTCACAAACTCTTGTGGGGTATACCCTGGAGTGGTCATTGCTAAATCTGCGAGTTCGCATACTGTGAGCGGTCGGAACTTGCGATATACCTCAATCGCCCGCAGCATAGCCGTGACGCAACCCTCTTTGCTCTTGGCTGGTGCATTTGGAATTGCATCGGCCAAAATAACGATCGCTTTCAGCAGTAATGCAGTTGGGTCGATTCCATCTGCCTCTAGCGAGGTGGACAAAGCTTGCTTCTCCTCTGCAATTTTTTCAGCACCAGCGATCGCGCCCTCCCGCATTGCCCCCCATCCATGCTCTTTCTTTAGCCGCTTGAGAGTGCCGCTTGAGATCCTTAGATCCTCATTTAGCGATTTGAGGAAAGCTGTATCGGGGCCTCGAAAAACAACGTAGGCATCCTTGATTCGCTTCTTTTTTAGGTCATCGAGTTTTTTCATGTGGGATCAATTCAATTTTGGGTAGAGACGGCTGAAGCTTCCATATAGCAAGGTTATTGATGGCTATTGGGTGAGGCTGGATGAGATCCACGATATTCGGATGGATCAACGGGATTGCGATCGCCAAAAATCCCCAAATGGGACAAATTCAATAGTTAGTTGCATCGCGCCGCGCTTCACCTCTGTCTCTGCCTCTCCAGCTAGCGGTAAACTCATCAAATGCCGCCATCGTCCCTGATTGAGCAGCCACTCTCATCCATTCGGCATCTACCCCACCCGTAGGTACGTTGATTTGAACCGTAATGTTGGGTGATGCCATACCCGACGTGGTTTGAGCAGCCCCGCCCATTGACGCTTGTACCACATCCCCTGGTGCAAACCGGAAGGTGTTGTATTCTTTCGTGGCTAATACCCCGCCTGGAGGTGTGTCATTAAAGATGTTATCAACCAGTAGATTTGGCTGAGGCGTTGCCAGGGGTGAACTTGGCAGACTTGGAGCGGGCGATCGCCCCTCTTGTCGTGGTGATTGCTGGGAAGCATCATCCTTGCCAAAGCCGAACAAGTTGGCGATCGCCCCTCCAACCGCCTCTGTGCCCCGGCGCATCATCCCCACTGGGGTAACCGCCTCAATTGCTCCAGCCGCACCGCTAGCTACCTGAACCAATCCGCCTATAGTGTTACCCCCTGCAACTTCCCGCAGGCCACCCACAACGCCCATATTCATGGCCTCGCCTGCTCTATCCATGCCTATGAATTGGCCGATTGAGTCCATTGCGCCTGCTGTACCACGAATTAGGGGAACGAGATCTTCAGCGATCGCCCTCATTGCGGGTGCTATTGGGTCATTGATAAGTTGACCAATTTCTGTAGCTTCTTCATTGATTTTGGTGAGCAGCGGTGCAAACTCGCTCATGAGCTTCATCATCTCATCGTGCCGCTCTTGCGCCGCCTCACGCGCCATCTGCCCTTCTGTCTTCTGCGACTCCGTAATCAGGTCAGCGATCGAGCTTCCATCTGCCGTTTGGGTCTCGCTGGTGATATTGCCGCCCGTAGTGCCAAATGCCTGTAGCATTTGCATGGACATTTGGCGATCTTGAGCCGTGATGCTTTCTAATGGCTTACCCATGGTTGTGCTGATCATCAAGTCCATGGATGTTTGAAGCGATCGCGCTTGGTTTGTGTTGGGATTGCGATCGGTCATCAAATCCTGTATCAAATTGGGATTTTGTTGAGCAGCAGCAAAGAACTCATCTTGAGACCCAAAACCCATGGTTCCTAACGAGTTCCCCAAGAAATTCTTGGCAATGAAACTCTGACGGGCGATCGCATTATCTACCTGTTGACCGGAGCCGATATAGCCTTCTGTGGTTCGCGCCGCGTCAATGCCCGCTAACTGCATCAGCGAGGCATCCACACCTAAGCCCGATCGCGTTGCGCCAGTGCTGAGGAAGTTAGAGAGCATTTGTTGAGCCATCATCGGGTTATCCCGCAATAGCTCAGAAGTTCGGTTGTTCTGCCCCAGCAGCGTGGTTAGAGTGCCCTGAATGCCGCGCATCCCGCGCTCATCGTAGTCACCGATGCCAGAACGCGATACGAGCTGCATCCGGGCACTGCCCACCATCTCTTGATATTGCTCCATATTGGAGCGCATCCCCGCAGAGACGGCCCCCGCGATCATTTGAGCCATGTAGCCGTCAGCGTCTTGCCCACCGCCCAGCGCTTTGTAGGAGCTGTAGTTTTGGGCGAGTGCTTCGGTATTCTGTCCCAACGCCCGACTTAACCCCTGAATCTGCTCTACTAGCTCTTTCGAGTTCTCGTCTACGCCATCGATCGCCCGTCCTTGCCGCAGGACATCAAACAAGCCTGCTGTTTCCTGCATGGAGTACCCAGAGGTATCCATGTCTCGAATGTTGGCAATGCTTAGCGCTGCATCCGTTCCTGAGATGTCGCCAAACCGTCCACCGATATCAGCCGTGAGCATCGAGTATTGCTGAGCTTCGGTAGCACCTGACAGGAATTGCCCAATCGTGCCCGCCGCCATGCCGCCGAGTTGTGCCCCAGCTTGAGCACCCAACGGGCCACCGAACATGAAGCCCAGACCCGCACCGATGCCAGTCCCAGCCGCACCGACAATGTTCCCGCCCGCGAGTTGCTGACCCACGTTCCCGGCAACACCGATCATGGCGTTGCCCTTCAGGAAACTCAGAATCCCAGCCGCAGCACCGCCCGCATCCGGGTCATTTTGCGCCCGTACCTGCTCTTTAGTGGCCTTAGTCTGATCCTTGATTGCCTCAATGAGCCGCTGATATTCCTCATTCTCAGGATCAGCGATCGCGGCTTTATTCACTCTCCCTAACAGCCCACCACGCCCGGACAACCCCGCCAGGGCAACATCAGGGGATTGTTCAGAGATACCCTTGATTTTCTCCAACTCTGCCCACGCAGAAGA
The DNA here is from genome assembly GCF_050565595.1 of Leptolyngbya sp. AN02str. Classification (NCBI taxonomy): domain Bacteria; kingdom Bacillati; phylum Cyanobacteriota; class Cyanophyceae; order Leptolyngbyales; family Leptolyngbyaceae; genus Leptolyngbya; species Leptolyngbya sp. AN02str. Next base: position 14,914 of record NZ_JBNXVR010000065.1, read on the forward strand.
GATGGGATCTACTCCGGTTTTCTCAGGCTCAGGTGTGGCGCTTGGTGCAGGAGGCGCAGACGGAGGAACCGGAGGAGGAGCACCCACAGGCGAGGACATCACCGTTGGTTGCTCACCCGCGCTCATTTGGCTCATGCGGGCGATCGCAGCTTGGGCTAACTGCTCAGACTCGCTTAGCTGCTGCTTAAAGCCTTCAACGTCAACGCCTAAGCCTATCTGGATTTCCTCTTCCGGCATTTGCTTATTAGCCTCTAATCTTCAAAATATTCATCCCGCAGATATCGTCCCTTTTGAAAGGGGAACCGAATCCGCGAGAGCTTTCCCCTGTACACAGATCGAGGGCCAACATCGGTGACAACAAAATCCCCATCCATTGTCTGAGCAAGCGTTTCGCGCTCTAAATCTGTGATGTCTAAGTGCTTGATCGAAAGCCCTAGCTCGTAAATTCTATTCGCGATCGCTCGCCTGTTTTTGTTCATCTCAAAAGCTTCATCTTCGTTTCTGCAATGGATGCAGATTTTATCCAATGCGACATAGGCAGAAGCATACTCAAGGCCAAGATCCTTAAGGATATTTTCTGCTAGTTTCCGGGCCTCTGCCAACTGTGTCTTTAAGTTGCTAAATAAGTCGGTATTTTCGTTCATGGTTGTGTTTGAACTCAGGGGTGATGATGTTGAATTAATGCTGAATTAATGCTTCTTCTTTTTGGCAGAGAGCTTCTTGCCTTTGGCTTTCTCAAGCTCAGCGGCCTTTTCCTGCTCAGCTTTTTGTTCTCTCTCTTTTAGCTCTGCCAAAATTTTGGGAACTCGATCGCTGAGTAATGCTGGAACTGGCTCTCCTTTCGCGAGGAGCCAACGAACCAATCCGTTTAATGCTGCATCGTTGAAATTCATTTTTTTGCTGCTCTTGATAATGGTTTGTTGGTGGGGCAAAGGTGCCCCAGCCATAACTGATTAGCAGCGATCGCCGCTGAACGACCAAAGCCGCGATCATCACCACCAACGAAAAGAGTCCAACGGCTCACGCGCCACTCACCCAGCCCAGCATCACGCAAAGCGTTGTTAAGAGCGGTGTTGCTGGCAACGTTGGTTCGAATGGAAATCGAGGCGCGACGCTGCTTTACATTGCTCCAAATCATGCAATCAAAGAGAAGAATGCCGTTGCCGATGGGTTCAAAAATTTGAGACATAATTGAAAAGCTCCATTGCGTGAGTGAAGAGAGGGCGTATGCTTCCAGGCGATCGCCCTCTCTTTTTGCGTATGAATACAATATACCCGGTATACCGGGAAAAATGCATCAGTATTCTCGATCATATTTTTCCCGGTATACTGCGATATGCTTAAAGGGTTCCAACTTGGTCGTTCTATGGCAAAGACAAAGGGAGCGAAGGGAGGGAATCCTAAGCCAGTGCAAACAGAGGGGTTCAAGGCTCAGCAGTTTGCACCAGCTCCAGATGTCCCCAAAGGGGTTGAGCTGGCAGATAAAGCAATCTGTGTGAAGCTGCCCATTGATGTTGACGCGTGGGTGCGATCGCTGCCAGACAAATCAGTGTGGCTTCGTCGTGTCATTTGCGGTGCGGCAAAGGCCGAGATGCAGCCCCCGATAGCGATCGCTGAAACGAGTCATTTAAGGTTTTCGCCCGGTGATCTCTGCAAGTTGCCCAGTGGCAGTCGGGTTGTTGTGGATGAGGCGTTGGATGGCGATCGCTACCGAGTAGTGTGGGAAGCCAGTGGCGCTAGTGAAGAGGTGCCTGGCAACTTCCTGACGCTGTTGTCTAGGGCTTAAGCGTATGACGCGGCACCCTTTGTCCCAATTTGGGACAAAGGGTATGAGCTCCACAAAAAACCATAAAGCAGGAAGGTCAAGGTTAAACCTTGACCTTCCTGCTTTATGGGCAAGTCAAAAAGAATCTTGACCAAACAGACATAGCTAACCAATCGAGAAAACCTATGCGATCGCCCGCAAAGCAGATACAAGGTCTTCAACACCTGATTAGAGGCAGACGTACCATCGCTTAAGGAAACGATTTTATGTACTAAAGACATAGTACAAGCATTTCTTATCTTCTTCAATAGATTTTCGTACATTTTTCAAAAAAGATAGAAGCTTTTATCTAATAACAACTATAGATTTTCGTACATTTTTCAAAAAAGATAGAAGCTTTTATCTAATAACAACTATAGATTTTCGTACATTTTTCAAGTAAAAATATCTATGCTCATTTGAAAGTGAATAAAGCAAGGCTAAAATTTAGTTCATTTAATCCAAAACCGTTACTCTACAAGGGTTTTAAATTAAATTCCCTGTGTTAAAAACTTTGCCATTTACCTCTAATTGCCTTCATTTATCGAAGAAATTATGCCGTTTCAGATTTCGTTTTGGCTCTGATTGCATTTGGTGAATCGATCGTTGACATTCTTCCATCTGAGGCAATTTAAATTTGCCTTTCTGATAAATGTGCTTGTATATTGTTTGATAGTACAAACGTACTGATTAATGATGTCTCTGCGCTATTGCCGCAGTGCATCTTGATCCTGTTTCATGCATTCACATTTAGAACCTGTGCGATCGCCCGCAAAGCAGCACGGCCTAGCCACCAGACGTTACTCTTCTTAAGGAAACCAAAATGAACTTCACTATCTCTGAGAAAGCTCTTGTAGCAGCTCTTTACGTTTTGCTCTCGTTCGGCTCTGGAATTGTTTATGGACGAACTCAAGTAACCCAACCCTGTGCCAGTCAAGCAGCGCAAAGTGACGTGCTTGATCAACAGGTAAGTAGGTAAACCAAATAAAACTGTTGGCTAACTATTCTTGCAGACTAGTCAGCCAACAGTTTTAACAGCTCAATCAGGTTTATTTGCTCTACTCTGTTTTCAATATGTTTGATTGATGTACAGAAAACAAAAGAAGGTTGCTTATATGATGTCTAGAAAAACTCGGGGAGGACCGCGTGTTGGAGCAGGGCGAAAAAAAGGCGGCAAGTATATGGAACCAACACATCCGGTGCGGTTACCCACTAGAGGGGTTCCATACTTTCTTCAATTAGTGGATGCTATTTGGTCATTTTTGAAAACGCAGCCCCATGGAGAAGACCTGTTACCTTCAATTTTCGATAACTTGCACAGATCACTATCTGAGTCTTTGAGTTCGACAGCCGATAAGGCAACGTTTTCTAATGATGAAAGAGCTGGAATTTTAATGGAGCAGGACTTTCAGAACAACCTCATACCAATGTCATCTATCTCATTGGTAGGAAGAAAGCCTCTCACTCGCGATCAACGCTCCAGAATGTATCCAAGCACGGTAGCAGCTAGTTTTGACGTGACATCAACGTCCGAACAGGACAATCCTGGCAAGTTAGTTGATCTTCATCAAATGCTTGTCAAAGAACCATCGATAACTTTTCTGCTTCCTGTTGCTGGAGATTCAATGAATAAGGCTGGTATCCATGACGGTGACCTAGTTGTTGTTCAACAGCTAACTGACTCATGGTCACAACTTAAGAATGGAACCATTGTCACTGCGTTGGTCAATGGATCTCAAACAATAAAACGATTTGAAAAGATTAAAGACAAAGCCTTCTTGTTGCCTGAATCTGACAATCCAGAACATCAACCACTTGAAATCCGAGGAGGAATGAACGTTTCGTTTTTTGGGATTGTTATGTATTCTATTCATTCCATAAATAAGCGCTACACGTTCTGATAATGTTGCATGGCTTGAACCTCGCTAATGTTGCGCAAGCTCGGCAGCTACCCACGTCAAAATGGTTTGGCTGTAGCCCTGCGCGAGTTGGGGCGTATCGAGCGCACGCTATTCATTCTGGACTGGCTACAAAGCATTGAGTTGCGTCGCCGGGTTCATGCTGGTTTGAACAAGGGTGAGGCGCGTAACGCGCTGGCCAGGGCGGTATTCTTCAACCGACTGGGCGAAATCCGCGACCGCAGCTTTGAGCAGCAACGCTACCGAGCCAACGGTCTCAATCTGGTGACGGCTGCTGTCGTATTGTGGAACACGATCTACCTGGAGCAGGCAGTACAGTCGCTGCGTAGCAACGGGTATACCGTTGATGACACGCTGTTGCAGTACCTATCACCACTTGGCTGGGAACACATTAACCTGACCGGCGATTATTTATGGCGCAGCAGCGCCAAGATTGGTGCGGGCAAGTTCAGGCCATTGCGTCCGATGCAATCGGCTTAGCGTGCTTTAAATTCCGTTTTCTGAGGTGACCCCATCCTTAGCGACCTTTTTTTCTCGGCTGCTATACAAAGGCGTATATGCCTTGCCGCGTATTACCCGAAGTGAATCTCGACGCTTCCCTTTTGAAGTAAGACAAGCTTATTAATCGTCTTGATTCCTGTAAGGTGTCCCCTATCGTTGACAAGGAATACCCCCGCCTTGACGTTGGGAGTCGTCAACAGGACATAGAAGATCTCGTCCTTTGGTGTGAATTCTATATCTCCTTTTCCCTTCTCTTTGCGTATGCTCTGGATGATCGGCTGGAGCATCTTGTTGACAACGTGATCTCGGACTAATATCTTCACCTTAGGTTCTTTTTCAGTCGCTTTTGCCGCTTCTATTAACTGGTGGTATATAACTTCGTTATTTGGCAGTGGCTCTTTTTCCTGAGGCTTCGCGCGGTAGTTTGATGATGCGATAATCGTTCCTGATGGAAAGTAGAAATAGTTCTGGTAGTGTCCATCACCAGGACCTTGTAAACGATTGATGTACTTATCTTTATAGCCAGTTTTGACGACCGCTTTTTGTTCCCAATCTTTCGTCCTTGGGTTTATCTCAGCAGCCACCTCTATCGGGTCTGTTTTATAGTCCTTCCATTGCTCGTTTAGCCCTGACAACTTCTCCTTTGGTTTCATGCTTGCAAAGATGCTACGTCCTTCGTTTAACATCTTGGTATAGCTTTCTTCCTGAGTCTCTGGCCTGGGATTGATGCCACCCTCGACCGTTCGCTTAGCGTCGCGCGCTAAGGCAGAGTCAGTCAACCCTTGCCAACCATCCTTAAGCCATTGTATGTATGGTTTCTTCTCGCTTTCAAATGCATTTTCTATGTCTCGGTAGAAGAGTAAATCCTTGCCCTCGACACAGAACCAAATCTTGTTATCAATCTTGGTATCCCATTGCATTAGCTTTTCTTTACTATCTGTGCCATCAGAGGGAATCCACTGGCGCTGTATAATCCATTGCCTTGATGGATTCGTTTGCAGTTCGTTGGTTGGCTCTATATTCCGCTGCAGGAGCTGGTTGGGCTTCGATTGCTCACCGTCGCTAAAATTTAACCGTTGCACTACTTGTTGGGCAACACGATCGGCTTCCTGTTCGTATTTGTCTCCTGCAGCACCGATGGTAAGCTTCGGTTGAATTGGAAATCGAGGGTTCGGATCAGGATTAAGAATTGAAATATTGTTTAGGGGCTTGCTTCCCAGCATTGATATTTGAGGTTGCGAAAGCAGTTCTGGTGGTGCTGGTTGAGCGAAAGGACGGGAAGTTAGAGCTGCATGAAACTGATTAGCAGACTGCGAAGATTTAGTCTGACGACCAGAGGGTTGGCGGGAGGACATAACGCAAAACCTAATATAAAGGGGGTGACTACATTGTGCAGCCACTTTTCCACTGCGTCAGTTTTACTCCATGGGGTGTTGTCAATCTTTGCAATGGATGAGGTTGTTACTCTCATCACGGACACAATTGCAAGCGATCGCACTGATGTAAACAATGCAGCAAACTTTATACGGTTTTGCACAGGGGTTTGAGGCTATCGGCTGCTAACGTTGGTGAAAGGTCAGTGAAAGTTTGCTTAAACCCTTCTTTAACCCTCACAGCGATCGCCTTTGTTGAACTGTTGAACAAAGGCGATCGCCCCATACATTCCTTGCTGGCCTCGCTGTCGATAGTGCCGAACGTTTGCGCCCCATTGGGTGGAGCGGGCAACAGGGGCAACGGGTCAATAATGCGGCGCTGGGTGTCTGTCACCTCGAAATGCAGATGAGGCCCGGTTGAATTCCCGGTGCTGCCCACCAGGGCGATCGCATGCGGGAAATCACTCACCAAAAATTAAGGGGTGTTGCCCGCTTGCAAAACTTTGTTTGCTTTGGTAGTTTGCATCCGTTCTTAGTAAGCCTGCACGTAGCATCGAGTTCATCAACTTAAACTTACGGAGTGCATGATGAAAAAATCAGGGTTCGTCTTGTCATCTCTCATGTGGGTTGGGATAAACCTCTTCGTCGCACCCCATCCCACAAGGGCTGAAAACTATTTTGCTAACAGTGATTGTGGGCTAGCAGGGAGTGGATGGCAGTATAAATGCACCGCGTATTACAAGGGAAACCACATATTCCGAGTCACTAATCTCAGCGGGGAAAAAGCGTGGTTTGATGCGAAAGAGATGGTTAGCCAATGTGGTCATCCTTCCAGCCCTGCTCGAAACCAACCTGATATCGTTGCTTTAGAACATAACGAGTGGAAGGAATTTGTTCTGAATGTAGAAGACTCCCAATGTAGAGAACTTCATATCCTCAATTGCAGAACAGATGCAGCTTCACACGAAGCAGTTGAATGCCCTCGATATTTCCAGGTAATCAAGCGAGGCTTTGAACGTACTCCATAAGTCCTACGTCCATCACTGCATATCTCTCAGGATTTGAGCAAGGTTAAAGTGACCTTAATTTGTTGGGCTGTTGGACGTTGGGCACAAAAAAACCGGGTATTGAGCCCGGTTTTCTCTCTAATCGGTCTAGTCCAACATGCCCTACAGTCCAACACTAAGTTGCCCAAACAGTCTTTGCTGTCATATCGACTGCGATCGCTCCATAGGTCAGCAGTTCAGCCAGCACGGGTTGCAGTGTGGCTTGCCCGTGGGGGACGGCTTTGCCCAATGGCTTTGCCTGCTGAAGGGTTCGCATCTCAACCGCGCCTGGTTGGCGCTGTAGCCATTGGAGCAGCCGCAGGGCATCCGGTGAGTAGTTGGGCTCTGTTGCAACTTCCCAGGCAGGCGGTAGCCCTGGCGTTGGTGCCGTAGCTTCAACGTTGGGTGTGCTGTCCAACACAGGTTCCAGCACTTTCAAGACGCTGGTATCTGCGGCCATATCCTCGACCATCCACGGGTAAGGCTGCTGGCTCACCCACCGAACTAACGCATCATTTTTGAGCCGTCGCGCATGGTCCTCAACAAAGCCTCGACCTCGCAGGTAAGTAAAACATTCCCGCAAGCTCCCCTCACCCGCAATGCCCAACGCCTTCACCTCGACACCCTGGCTCAAGATGATGAGGCGCATTTTGACCTTACGGGCTTCACGCGCCAACGCCTTTACATTGGTGCTGGCATCATCACAGTTGGCGGCGATCGCCGGATACTCATCAATCACCACATTCAGCATGGGGTACGATTCATCCCCAGCGGCATAGCGTTGGTAGCGCTGTTGCATTTGCTGGTGCAATCCGTCGAGGGCTTGAGCGATCGCGCCATAGTTGCGGCCAGCACCCACCACGCGCACACCGGGAAACTCGCCAGGGCGATGATGTGGAGTAATCAGCAGCAGTTCGCCACCGACCAACGGCAACAGCATCTCAGCCAGGGTAGACTTGCCAGCTCCGGTCTTACCCAGCAGCAGCAAGTGAGGGAACATGTTGGGGCGATCGCGCAGTTGAGACCAATCGAATAGGGGTAATTCTGGGGAAGGAGTTGGGCTGTTGGACTCCTGTTGGAATAAGGGTTCCAACGCTTCAACATCTTCTGCAAAAACGTTGCTTTCGTCTTCGTCGAGATCGATATCCTCGGCACTCACCACACCCGCTTTGAACATGGCCTTATCCAGAATCACGGTCACTTCCTGCCGGAATTCATCGGTGATGGCAAAGACCAACTCGGCATAGTTAGCCCGATGAGTTGGGATGCCTCGGATCTCGGTTAATCCCTCTCTCACCCGTCGAATCATGCGATCGAG